>NZ_CP011272.1:2489194-2800344 GCF_001610875.1 Pirellula sp. SH-Sr6A
GAGGCTGCCCCGGGCGCTTTTTCGCGCGGCGAATTTTAATGACCGCGCTTTTACGACTCGGAACGCTCTTAGCAGATCGTTCGCATCGCGGTAGCGGCGGGCCGGTCGCATCTCCAACGATCGACGAATCACTGCGATCAAATCGGGGTGCGCTTTGCGACGAAGGGTGGTATAGCCAGTCGGAGGCCAATCGAAGGGCCATTCAGGAAGATGTCCGGTCAGAATGCGGTACATGATCAATCCGAGCGAGAACACATCGGAACGCGCGCTCGGCCTCCCCATCGCTTGTTCTGGTGCCATATATCCGACCGTCCCCGAACCGGACGCGATCATCGTTTTTACGATCGTTCGCTGTGCGACCTTCGCAATGCCGAAATCGGTCAATTGCAATCGCCCATCTGGCAAGAGAATCATGTTATCGGGTTTGATATCGCAGTGGATAATCTTGTTTCGATGGGCATAGGCCACGGCGTCAATCATTTGATCGATGAGGCAGATAGCCGTTGAAAAGGAAACGCGATTGCGAAGTCGATCGCTCAGCGTCTTCTCGCCCAGCTTGCTCGCGATCACAAATCGCCCATCGATGAAGCTCGCGTCCTTCAGGGGCAGGATATTGGGATGATCCAGCTTAGCCACCAAGCGGGCTTCTCGTTGGAATGTATCCAACATACTCGCCGTCACGTTGTACTGGTGTGGCATTTTCAGTGCGACGCGAACACCTTCGATCGTGTCGAGCGCTTGATAGACGTGCGCAAAGCCGCCCTGTGCGATACGACGCTCTATTCGGTATTTACCCAATCGTTGTCGTGCACGTAGCGAGCCGTTGTCGCTTTGCGTTTTTGGCATCGCGCTGAAACTCAGTGCAATCATTACCGTGATGACGATCAACGAGGATGAACAACGCGAACAACGCGATGCGGTCGTTGAGGAAGCGGAGCGGAAACCCTCTCCATTCTAGCTCTGCCGACGGACAATCGCGCCAATTCTCGATCGAAAAACAGAAAGCAATCTCATCGACTCCCCTCCGCCTATTCCTATCTATCGGCACCGATGGAATCGATTCTTCGGCTTGGCCTGGGATTCGCCCCGGAATACTCAAGTTCTTCGTGAAGGAGGTGACCGCGAAGGGAAGGTGACCGCGAACAAGAGTGGAACCAATGGCTTCTTAAACGAATCGAGCTCGCAGGGGATGCGAGCTCGATTTCATTCCAACGATTCTTAAGATCGATTAGGTTCGGTCTGGACCGCGATCTCCACCTCGGCCACCGCGACCGCCAGGTCCACCAGGGCCTCCCGGACCTCCAAATTGTGGAAGCTCAAACTTTTCCCCCTTGAGCTCATCGAACTTCTTCTTTTGATCGGCAGTCAGCACGCCTACGATCTTCTCTTCGGTTTCCTTGCGAGCGGCCTGCATTTTCTCAAACATTTCAGGACCTGGGCGTCCGCCACCACCGGTGAACATTTCGCGAAGCTTCTCGCCTGATTCCTCTTCAACGGTCTTCATCTTTCCTTTTTGTTCTTCGGTGATCACAAGTCGCTCTGCAATGAGTTTGTGATTCAGCGCACGAACGGCGTCCTGTTGGGCAAAAATGCCGAGCAGACGGTCGAACTGGGTGGGATCGAGAATATCTTGGATCTTCGAATCGGCCTTGGCTGCCATCTCCGCCATCTTGGCACGCATTTCTTCCGACATGCCTGGGAATCCGCCCCGACCGCGGCCACCCCCTTGAGTGTCTCCACCCTGGACGCTGTTCCGCATCTCTTCGCGAAGCTTGTTTTGCTCTTCACGCATCGACTCTTGTGCTTCACGCAACTCTGATTTTTGCGTGTCGTCCAGCTTCAAGTGCTCTTGAACGGTCGGCATGCCAAGAATGCCCGACAAACCACCTCCCATACCCATACCGAACCCGCCGCGACCGCCAGGACCTCCCTGACCGCGCTGACCTCCCGGTGGCTGTGCGGTAGCGATCGAGCAAGGAACTGCGACCAAACAACCCAACAAAAGAGAATAACTTAACCAATTACGGAATCGCATTTTCGCAACCTCAGAGAGGAAAATAAGACAGACAAGAGGCCAACCTACAATTTAAAGCCTTCTTTGCTAAACACAGTCTGCTCGGAATCGTTCCGATGGTGCGAAAAAAATTTTTCGTTTGGGGGTTGCCTTGAGTGACAACCGAAGTCCACATTCGCTACTTGGACCCGCTGGCAGTCCCATCTTGGGCCGCGTTCGGAGCCACCATCTGCTTCGACGGGGTGTTCAACCCGGTGAAGGTACTCAAGCGGGGGGCTGGCGTCGTCCTAATGAGGGCGCGATGGACGAGATTCTGGTAAACGCCCGAGGAGGTCGGTGGATCGATTTCCGTGACCAAAATCTGCGGCAAAGCGCCGGTGGGCATCAGTGCCGAGACGGCGAGTTGTACGCTTTCCACACGCGCATCGGTCGACTCCTTCGTCGATCCCGATTTGACATAAATGACACGCTGGCTTTGCGGGGCATGGACGAGAACCCACTGGATCTTGAGTTTGCCCGCTTCGCTCAATTCGTCTTCTTGCGAGAAAAGCAGACTGCCTAGCGTGTTGTTCTCGCGCCAGCCGTTGGCTTTCATGATTTCAAAGGGTGCGACGACCGCTTGAGCATCCGCAGCTCGAAACGGCTGCGGCCAAGCGTTGTTGCGAGCTCGATCCACGCTCGCTTTGTGTTTCCAAGGCCAATCGGCATAAGTCGCCGACGACGAGGCCAACACAACTAGCAACGCGATCCCCGGTTTTCTTACTCGCATGGAAAATCCCTTTTCTTCAAGCGTCCTATCATCCCTTTTGCTATCGGCGAAACGCCCCCTTTTGCAACGCGTTGAATGCCAGGAGCCGGAGAATTTGCCCAAGCCGCAACGTCGAGCTTCCGATCACTCGCCCGCAAAATCTACCAGGATTACTTAATCTCTTCAGCCGGAATATCCGATCCATACCCTACGGACCTCACAATCGCTAACGTCCATCCCAACTACAAAACATCCGCGCCCTCCCATCCGCTGAGGAAAGCATGTCATCAGCCACCGTTCGCCGCCGACTCCAACTAGTTGCACTGCTCGCTGCAGGCTTGGCATTTCCAAGTCTCGCTCAAGCGCAGAGCAACAGCGAGGGTTCGACCAAGACGTCTGTGTCGAGCCGTAACTCCACGCGTCCCTCTCGAACAACCGCCCCGGCGACCATTCGCAAAGCCTCCGCCGAAAAAGTCACCCGCGACAATCTGGCCGAACCGGTACGAGTGGTAGCCCGTCCTGCTTCATCCCAGAGATCTGCTGCGAGCTCGCGACCTGCCCCTTCCCCCTCTAACGCCGTGGAGCAAGCTGCTTGCAAAAATTGCCAAGCTCACGGGGGATCCCACTCGGCTCACCCGATCGAAATGGTTCATGAAGAGCCGGTCCTCGATGAACACTCCACTCTTTACGAGCCTGAGGCCTACCGCTTCCAGCCGGAAGCGTGCGATTCATGCGGGCCCGGAAATGTCGTACACCCCCTCGGTGTTTTGGGATCGATGCTTCGGTTTTCGCAATTCCGCGTCGAAGCGGCTACGTTTTGGGCTGATGGACAAAACCTCCCCGCGTTGGTTACCACCCGACGACCCGCTAATGATCCCGCCACCGACGGACTAATCGGCCGCAGCGACACAATTCCCTTGTTCGGAGGACGCGAGGTACTCGACGATTCCACGCAAGGGATCCGAGGCGAGATCGGTCTCTTTTTCGATCCATGCCGAACACGCGGCTTCATGATCCGGCTGTTCGACGCTTCGAGTAACTCGGAGACGTATAACAGTGCGAGCACCGGAGAGCCCGTGGTGATGCGTCCCTTTTTTAGCACTGCGGACAATGCCCAATCCACCATCGCGATCCAGTATCCCGGCAGTACCTCCGGATCGATCGCAGCCAATATCACCAGCGATGTCTACGGTGGCGATGTGCTCTATCGAAAAACCATCCATCAAGATCATGCAGGTCGATTTGAGTTCTTGGCGGGCTACCAAATGATGCGCCTCGAAGAATCTCTTTCCCTGGTTTCGTCGTCGACAGCCTTGACGAACACTCCAGCCCCGACAGGAACGATTTCGATCCTCGAAGATCACTTTGCCACATCCAATCGTTACCACGGCGCGGCCTTCGGATTCAACACCCATCTTCGAGAGGGATGTTGGAGTCTCGGCGCGATGGCAAAGCTCGGTCTGGGAAATGTTGATCGCGAAGTCAGTATTCGGGGTGCTTCTCAGATTACAGTACCGGGGAACCCGCCCAGCACGAGCAGTTCTACCAATGGATTGCTCGCACGAAACACCAACGAAGGTATCTACGAAACGAATACCTTTGTCGTCTCGCCGGAGGTCGCTGTGAACCTTGGCTATCGAATTACTCGCGGTCTCGAAGCGACCGTCGGTTACTCGTTCCTCACCTTGCCGAAGGCGGCTCGGGTGGGAGACCAACTCGACCCACAGCTCGCTTCCAACTTAGGAAATCCACCTTCGGGCGCCGCGACACCTCGATTCAATTTGGTCGAATCGAACTACTCGTTGCATAGCCTCAGCTACGGTCTTCAGTACCGTTACTAGTTCAGACGAATTAGTCCAGACAAACGAGTTAGACAACTCCAAGACACGCATCATGCGATTCGGGGGAGCGATAATTGCCAGGGGGGCTTATCGCTCTCCTGGATCGCATGATTCGTTATAGGTCACTGCGAATGGTCACGTCGACCTGCAGTTGAATCCGCTCAGCCGCTTGTTCGGTTTGCGAGGGATCGATCTCAATCCAAACTCCGATCGCTCGGAAATCCGATCGCGCCATCGGGTTAGGTGAACGAAGCTGTGCAGCTCCGACTACGCGATCGATCCGAGCGACGGTCCCACGGAGCTCCGAAGTCAACGCCGACGATCGAATGGTTGCGGCATCTCCAACCTGAATGCGAGGGACATCCGCCTCGTAGACTTCCGCGATACAAACCATCTTGGAAACGTCCGCGATTTCGACCACGGGCAAGGTAGTCGTTCTTTCACCACGTTCGGTCAACACCTGGAGAACGATGGCGTCGTAAGGTGCTCGCAACGTGCTCTCGTCCCCTTGCAGTCGCAGGACCGCGGCTTGTTTCTCCAACGAAAGCGTAGGGGAATTCTTCTGGGTCTCTTCCCAAGTTTCTTTGGCTGCGAGGTATGCCTCCGTAGCCGTTTTTGTCTGCAGCTTCGATTGCTCGATTTGGTGATCGGCGGCTTGGACGGCTTGTTCGGCTTGAAGCCGAGCCTTTTCGACTTCAAGCTCCTTGGTCTCGAGCTCGATGGCTCCCACCGCCGCGCGGGTGAGCGGGTCTTCTCGCAATCGCCTCAGTCGAACGACTTGTTCCGCCAACGCGTCGACCTGGCGAAGCGACTGCATCGATTGGTTTTTTTGAGTGGCAGCGAGTGTTTCGAATTGCTTGGCCGCTTGCACCTTGGCATCCGCGGATTGAATGGCGATCTGCAGTTCTCGCAATCTCGCTTGAAACGCTACTTCCGCCTCTCGGATCTTGAGTTCTAACGCCTCCAGTTCAAGCGATCGAACTTTTTGGCTTTGCATGATGGCCAACGGATCGTCGGCTTTCACTTTCTGCCCGGCTCGGACCAGGACCGACTCCACGCGATCCCCTGGTAGCCCGCTCAATCTCGCAATGCCGCGAGCCGGCATCAGCTTCCCTTGGGCATGGATCTCGCCCTTGGCAGTAGAAGCATTCGTGGTCGCGGTGGAACGCGTCTGAGGCTCGAGTGTGGCGAGCGCTAGCATGGCTGGTGACGAGTCGGATACCGGGATCCCCGCCGCGGGACCAATCCAGTTGGAAGAAGAGCACCCTGAAACGGCTCCAATTGCCACCCAGGCGAGAGATCGAAAGACTCGACCCGCATTCCTCTCGTTTTGAAATTCCGACAGCAAGCTTCGTAGGCTAAACATGGAGCGCAGAGCGACGGTGGGTTGAGCAACGAAGAAGGATGGCAACGATCGATCGGACTTTGTCACATTTTCGGACCCGAAGCGCCGATCCCTAACTTCATAGGTTACACTCTGAACCGATGCAGGAAGCTTTCCATCGAAAATTAGGCATGAAAAACTCGTATCCACCTCCGATCGAGAGGTTCATTATCGAGACGCAATATGGAGCCAGGTAAAGTTCAGCGGGCAACCCTCTTTGATCCGCAATCCCGCATTCGGCTCGCCCAAGGTGCGACGCCTTCGATCCGAGCGATGGATCTCCAGCATCATTTTGGAGAAGGAGAGCTTCGCAAGCAGATTCTGTTTGACAACAACCTGACCGTCTATCCCGGCGAAATCATCATCATGACCGGTCCAAGCGGATCGGGCAAAACAACTCTTCTAACCCTCATCGGTGCGTTGCGAACGGTTCAGGCAGGAAGCCTTGAAGTACTGGGGCGGGCCCTCCAAGGGGCATCGGCATCCGCCCTGCAAGATTTTCGCCGCGATATCGGGTTCATCTTCCAAGCGCACAATCTGTTCGAGTCCCTCACTGCGCAGCAGAATGTTCGGATGTCGCTCGAACTCCACCAAAAGGACGGAAACAACCGCGATTGGAATGCCAAAGCGAAGGACATGCTAGAAAAGGTTGGATTGGGCAACCGAATCCATCACAAACCCAAGCAGCTCTCCGGCGGACAGAAACAACGAGTCGCCATCGCCCGCGGTTTGGTTCATCAACCCAAACTGGTTCTCGCTGATGAACCGACAGCCGCCCTCGACGAACAAAGCGGACGCATGGTCGTCGAACTTCTTCAGCGACTTGCGATGGAGCAGCAAACGACGATCCTCATGGTCACCCATGACAATCGAATTCTCGATGTGGCTGATCGAATTGTGACGTTGGTCGATGGCCGCATTCGCAGCGATGCTTTGATGAAAGAAGCCGCTATCCTGACTCAGATGCTGGCGAAGTGCGGCGTATTCGAACGGGTCACGCCTCGGACATTAACACGCATCGCAGACGAAATGACGAT
Organism: Pirellula sp. SH-Sr6A; assembly: GCF_001610875.1. Taxonomy (NCBI): domain Bacteria; kingdom Pseudomonadati; phylum Planctomycetota; class Planctomycetia; order Pirellulales; family Pirellulaceae; genus Pirellula; species Pirellula sp. SH-Sr6A. The sequence goes on from NZ_CP011272.1 coordinate 2,496,219, forward strand.
CGAATTGGTCCCCGCAGGAACAAGAATCATTCGAGAGATGGATCCGGGCGATCGCTTCTTCTTGATTCGCCAAGGCTCCGTAACCGTGCGACGCGGCACCCCCGAAGTTAACGTGGCGACCCTGCATGCTGGCGATCATTTTGGCGAAGCCGCCCTTCTCACAGGACGCCCGCGAAACGCCAGCGTCTATGCGAACGAGGACTCGTATATCTGCTCGCTTAGCAAAGCAAGCTTCCAATCCGCCATGGCCGAATCGGCATCGCACGACAACGAGATCCGAAACGCCTACGCAGGGGCTTTTGATCGGTGAGCATGCGGTGGAGGATCATCTCTACCCGGAAGAGAAACAGATCTCTTCTCTCACTATCTAGAGCGAGGCCGCCACTGATCCTTGGCTGGCATCGGATCTGCGAATTCGGAACCAGTCGACGTGAACTGACCTTCGACTCCGGTTCTCGTATCGGGAAGTCCTCGTCCGTTCGGAATTCGAGATGGGTTCGCCATGGCCCGCGATGTGTTGACGCTCGATAATGCAGATCCAGAGGATCCATTGCGGCTGGCCAGCTCTCGATCGTTGCCTATACGCAACTCCGACCCAACACGGCCTCGACTCGACGCGCGACCGTCGGCCAGATTCTGGCGAGCAATCGCCTTCTCCGATTCGGCCAACCGCTGCTCCAGCATGCGATTTCTCGCTGCAAGATCCTCCGCACGCTTCTTTTCGGCGCGAAACTCTCCAAGCAATCGTTCGCGATCGATCTGGAATTGACTCGCCTGCTGGCTCCCAGGCCATTTTTGACATCCCGTTGCACCGATGAGCACCAAGCACAAAACCCCCAAGGCCTGCACATGAATCCGCGCGCAGGGCAAGGTTTTGCGAATAGGGCTGATCCAAAGAGACTGAGACATGGCAAGCGTTTTGGAACGCCGGGTTAGAATTTCAAAGGTTAGCTTTTGGAGGCTGGAATTTCAGACGCGCCAACAATTCAACGACCTAGGAGCAATAGCAAATCTAGGAGGTTAGCGCAAGATCAATTCAGGGTGACATCTCGGAGAGAGGATGGCTCGGCGGGTTCACGATGCAGTTCTGAGGCGGGAGGAGAGGGCTCGACCAGTAGCAAACGGGCTCCTGCTCCCACTCCGTCGATCGACTCGGTGACCCCGCTGGGCCAATGAATTCGCAGCGTTCCGATTGCCATCTCCGCTCCGAGGCCGACATGAATCCGATTCCCAAAGCTACTTTGGTAGGAACGGCTCGTGAGGACTTGATCCACAAACTGCCGATTCCCCTGAGAAAAATCGACGCGAACTCCAGTGCCATCTCGCGCCGATCGAGTCCCACGAAATGCTAGCTGCACCCAAGCCCCCGATTGCGAATCGTTTTTGAGAACGGTGACGCCTGATTTGGAGTTGAGAAGGATGACATCCAGATCTCCATCATTGTCGAAGTCCTCAGCGACCATCCCACGGCTGCTTTCGACTGCTTGGAGACCATCGCCGACTTCCTCCCCCAGACTTCGAAATCGTCCTGTCCCTTGATTCTCGAAGACAGAGTTCTTCACTTTCCACGCGGTCGTGTAGGCCCACGATTGGACCATCGGATCGGTATGACCATTGGCTACGAAGATATCTTTGTCGCTGTCGTTTTCCATGTCAAAGATTGCTACCCCCCAGTTCGCGTGGGGAAAGAGATCTTTTCCAGCATTTGTGGCGAGCAACGCATCTTCAAACATCGCCCCTCCCAAGTTGCGGTACAGGACAGGGTACTCATTGCTAAATGTAGTGCTATAGAGGTCGGGCAATCCGTCATTATCAATGTCACCGACATCAATACCCATATTGCCATTCATCCTCCCGTCGTAGGCGAAGGCGACTCCGTTGGTCACACCGCATTCCTCGAAGCTCCCATGACCATCATTGAGGAAAAGAAGATTCTTATCGACATCATTCACGACGACGAGGTCCTCATCGCCGTCGCAATCCAGGTCTGCGGCCAAAACTCCCATCGATGTCGTGAAGAAGCCATCGAAGCCCGCCTCCTTGGTGTGATCCACAAAAGTTCCATCGCCGCGGCTCAAATAAAAACGGTCCTGGCCTCCGCGAAAATCGAGCGGTCCGGGATAGCTGGGAAACCCTTCGGTGGTCCGTTTGATATTCTTCGAAACAGGATCCTCAACGTAGTTGGCGATGTACAAATCCAAGGCGCCGTCCCGATTGGCATCAAAAAAGCAAACACCTGCACCCATGTCGTCTTCGAGGGCCAAACCAAGCTTCGACGCGATATCGGTAAATGTTCCATCCCCATTGTTTCGTAAAAAGCGATTGGCCCCGTAGTTGTTGGTAAACAAATCAAAGAATCCGTCGTTATCGAAGTCCGCCACGCAAACGCCCATGCCGAATTCTTCCACTCCACCGTTCGCAGCTTTCGTCACATCTTGAAAGTGCATGTCACCACGGTTGCGGTAGAGTTTGTTCGGAGAGATATCGTCCGGCTGCTGGGGAATAGTCGAACCGTTCAAAAAGTACACATCGACCATTCCGTCGAGATCGTAGTCGAGCGATGCCATCCCACCTCCTACCGTCTCGATGATGTACCGTTCTCCAAAGCCGTCGTAGGTGTGCACAAAGTCGATACCTGATCGCTGTGTCCAGTCTGTCCAACGAATCGCGAAGGTAGCGGATGTGGGAGAGGGAATCGGCTCCGTGGGTGGGGGCTTGGTAAGGGAAGCGGCCGACTCTCGCAACGGGGCATCGGCATCGTTGGATTCCGCATGGCATCCCAGAAAGAAACAACCCAGTGCTGCCGCGATGATTTTGACGATCCCGTTATTCATTGACGAGCCTTTCGATCGCATTCTTGGCTTCTAGATTATTAGGATCCAGCTCCAGCGCCTTTTGAAGGTACTCCCGAGTCTTCGCTTTATCTCCGACGTTGTAGTAGGAAGTCGCGACCAAGTACGCGTGGAAAGAGCTGCTGTCCAGATCGAGGGCTTTCAACGCATGCTCAACTCCCTTTTGTGGATTCCGATCTTTGGGCATCTGGGTTTGGGCCAACAGCGCATACGCTTCAGCATTCTCGCTTTGGACAGCAATCACCTTTGCCAAACTCGCCTCGGCTTCCGTGAAAGCCCTTTGCCGCAAACTCCATTTTGCATACGCCAGTCCGATCCTCGGATCGTTCGGCCTCGATGTCGCGAGTTGCTTTAGAAACGCGGTCCCTCGTTCCAATCGATTGCGGCGACCGTATTCTTGGATCAGCGACTCCAGAAGCGATTTCTCGGTTGGAATCAGCTGTACCAATTGCTCTCGAGCGGTCAACGCGTCCTCGTAATCGCCGTGTCGCTCAAGCAACCGGATCGCTTCGGAGAACGCAAATCTCGCAAAACCCTGTACCTTCTCGAGGTCGGTATCAGCACGCGGCCCCACTTCCTCGCCTGGTCGGCGTTCTTTATCGAGAATCGAAAGCCTTCTCTCGTACCGTTTCGCGCGTTCTTTGTTGCCGGCTTTAGCAAAAAGTTGCACCAATCCGATCGTCGCATCGCGATTGCTAGGATCCATCACGAGGGATTCGGAATATTGGTTGATGGCCAATTCCGTATCTTTTACCATGATCGCCGCGAGCGCGATCTGATTGCGGATTGCAGGGGAATCGTTTCGCGAAAGGCATTCGAACCAAGCGTTCATGGCTCCCTTCCAATCCTCCTTGGCTAGATAAACCTTTCCGAGAGCTTCCAAGACATCGAGTCTGTCGGGTGCAAGGAGCATCGCTTGGGAAAAGTATTTCTCTGCCGCGTCAAGCTTACCCTGCATCTGCTCATAAAAGCCGAGATCGACCCAAGGCTCGGCATGGTCGGGGAAACGAGCGAGAACCGCTTCCCAAATCTCCACAGCGCCGGTGGGGTTCCCCGCTCGCAAATGAACTTTACCAAGAAGACAAAGAGCATCCGGATCTTGCAGGTGATTGCGGGCGACTTGCTCCACCAAGTTAAACGAAGTGTCGCGGATCTGTTGAATCGATGCGGCATTCGGAGAGAGCGTATCGCCCCCTGTCGTCGCGGGACGAGCAGGTAAGACAATCGACTCCGACGTATCGGACACAGAGCGAGCCTTCAAAATCCCTTCGGGGTGAAGCAGGAGCCATGCGATGGCGGCAGAGTTTCCCAAAAGGATTGTCAAGAGGACTGCCACCCATTTTGTTGCCACCGATTGCTCCTTCAGGTTGGGTACGAATGGTCCGTACGTAGGGGACGGGATGCCGTGCAAGGGAAATGAAACTACCTACACGGCAGTATTGCGGAAGATTATGCTGTATATTGTTGACGAATTCCATTCCTTTGTCGGCTCCTTTTTCTAGGGAGCCCCGCGATCCTTTTCGCTGCCCCAGCCCGCTCGAGCTGCCATGCCAAATTCCAGTGCTCGACGCCGTCTCGCACCTGCCAATCCCGATAAACCAGTCTCCTCGTTCGAGCGAGCGCACGGAAAGACTCCGCGCTGGTTCGGTCTTCTGCTCGCGGCGACAGTCGCCGCTTCGGTCGTTCTCCTCATCGCTTTGATCCTTACCCCCCTTACCCCCGTCGAAGAACCTAGCACCGCGATCATTCCACTGGTGGAAACCGACTCGGTTGAGGCTGTCAAACGAAAGCTTGAGACTCGTTCCAACGCTATTCCGACTCGCCGCGTCGTACTTCCTTTGGAGGGAAGGAAGATCAACAACGAATTGGAGCAAGCCGATTTACTGGAGAGACTGGAGGGCGCACGAAGCCAGTTCGCAGAGGATGCCGTCGTGCATCGCATCGCAGGCATCACCTACGCGGAGCTCCAACTCTCCGAGCAAGCTGCCGAGTGCTTCGAACGCTCGCTTCAACTCCAGCCCCAGTCTGTCCAGACTGCCGTGGAGTACGCAGCTCTGCTGTCTCAGACCGGAAAACAGGATCAAGCGATCGAGCGACTATCAAAACTAAAAGATGCACCGGATTCCGACGCCAAGCTATTCCAGACGTTGGGATCAGCGATGATGCAGCAAGGAGAGATCGAGGAAGCGATTCTCCTATTCAAGAAAGGGCTAGCGAAGTACTCGAACGAAACGAAGCTTCTTTCATTGCTCGCGCAAGCCCAGAATCAAGCAGGTGAGTTTGCCGCCGCGGAATCGAACGCCCGTCGCGCTATGGAGCTTGGGGATAGCGGCGAATCTTTAGTGATGGCTCTGTCAACATCGTTGATTCGTCAGGGGAAACGTGAGGAGGGGCTCGCAGTCCGCCAGCAACATTCTCAAAAGAAGGTCACTCCCAAGATCGACGACGAGACCTACAAGGAGTCGTTTGCTCAATTTGCGAGCCACACCTATGGACTTTTGGCGACTGTCTACGAATCGCATGGCGATGCACAGTCTGCGGAAAAATGGCGTGTCTTCGGACTGGAAATGAATCCGGCAAATACTCGGATTTTGGTGAGTCTCGGCGAGATGCTTCGCAAATCAGGCCGGCTCGATGAAGCGATCCCCATCTATCAGCGATTACTTGTTTTGGAGCCGGACAATATGGCCCATTACAACAATTTAGCCAGTCTCGCATTGTCCAAACAGGATATCCGACTTGCTATTTCCGCTCTCGAACAGGGAGCGGGGCGCGATCCCACCGGTTACCTAAGCCTGCAGACAGCTCGCGTCGCATTCGAAGTAGGAGATGGAATCAAAGCAGAACGTTACGCGTCCGATGCTGCCTCCAAAATGAAAACACCCGATGCTTACCTCCTTTGGATTGCCGTACTGCGAGGGCTTCAAAAGGACCAAGCCGCCTTCAAAACATTGGCCACCGCCAAGGCTCTCTTTCCCAATGATCCACGCTTTCAGCAAATTCCATAAGCTCCATCCGCCCCGAGCTTTTCTCACACAGGTAGCTTCTTGGCTCGTGGCTGGAGTGTGCCTACTGGCAGTTGGCAAAGCCTGGAGTCAGTCGGCGATTTCGTTCGTCGACTCTTCCCTCGCTCGCGGACTGGATTTCAAGCATGACGACATGGCCGGCGAGGAAGGCTATTTGGTTTCGATGATGGGAAGCGGCTTGGCGAGCTTCGATTACGATGGAGATCGCCGCATCGATCTCCTTTTCCTCAACGGAGCCAAGCTCGATGGATCCTCTGTCGCCCCATTCGGACTCTTTCGTAACGAAACGAATGCTTCGATGGTTCGGCGAACCGATGCATCGCAACTGAAATCCACCGCATTCGGCCTCGGCGTTGCCATCGCCGATGTGGATAACGATGGGTTCCAAGATATCGCGGTCTCTAGCTTCGGATCTGCCTCCCTTTGGAGAAATATGGGGGATGGCACCTTTGTCGACGCTTCCTCCACATCCGGGATTTCCCAAGTATCGATCGCATTCGGTGCAGGCGTTTGTTTTTTGGATGCGAACGGCGATGGACTGAGCGATCTGTTTTTGGCGGACTATGTTGAATTCACTCTCCCAAGATTTCAGATCGCCTCCAAAAGTTCCTTTCCCTATCCGCCGGGACCAGGTGACTTTCCCTATCGCCCCGATCATCTATTGATCAATCGCGGCGATGGGACATTCGTCGATGAAAGCGAGAAACGGGGGCTATCGGCGATTCGGTCTCCGAGCATGGGGACGATTTGTGGTGACTTGGATCAAGACGGTGATAGCGATATCTTCGTTTGCTCCGACGCTCGACCAAACCTCCTGTATATCAACGATGGCAAGGGCGTATTCACCGAGGAGGCGCTCCTCTACGGCGTCGCCAACGCTGCGTCCGGAGAGATTGTCGGCAGCATGGGGGTGGATGCTGCCGATTTGGACAACGATGGTTGGGAGGATTTGTTTATCACCGATTACTCGGCGCAGGTACCGTTGCTATTTCGCAATATTGACGGACTAGGGTTTGAGGATATCGCTCTTCGAAGCCGGGTTGGGAAAGATTTGCTGCCTCATGTGAATTGGGGGCTGGGGTTATGCGATTTCGATAACGATGGCGACCGCGACTTGATGGTGGGCAATGGTCACCTCTTTGCTTGGGCGAAGAAAGTTGAACAGCTTACCGATTTCAAAGTCCGCAATACGCTGATGGTGAACGACGGGCGCGGTTTCTTTCAGAACGGAACCGCAACGGCCGGAAGCGGGATGGAGCAAGTGGAAAGTACACGCGGCATGGCCTTTGATGATTTCGACAACGATGGGGACATCGACGCGGCCGTTCTCAACAGCGACGCGCCTGCCAGCTTGCTGGAGAATAAATCTTCCCATGCGGGGAATTGGCTACAATTGGAACTGGTTGGAACAGCTATGAACCGCGACGCGCTGGGAGCCCAAGTCCGCGTGAAGACGAATGGAAAATGGCAGTTCGCGGAAAAGCGGAGCGGTCGCAGCTACCAAAGTCATTACGGTAGCCGCCTCCATTTCGGCCTCGGAACGATGGACAAGGTAGAAATGGTGGAGGTCCGATGGAATAATGGCGTGACACAGCACCCCAGTCTTGAAGCAAACCATCTGCACGTCCTGGTTCAACCCACGCAATGATCGCCACCTCATCTCTTCCGAAATCCCCCGTTCTGCCATACGCAACCCCTCGCCACCGGAACCGTCGAACCATCGCTCGGTTGTTTCAACAGCGAGATCGATCGGCAAGATCGCTGCGATGGCTATTGGCGGGCCTGAGTTGTTGGGGACTGTTCGAGAGCGAGGCGATCGCCCAGCAGCCCTTTTCCGCAACGATCGAAACGATCCAGCCGAAGGATGCGGGGATCGATTTTATTCACACCGATGGGAGCAACAACAAGCACTACATCATGGAGACGGTGATCGGTGCACTCGCTCTGTTCGATTACGACAACGACGGACTCATCGATATCTATTTGGTCAATGGTTCCCCTTTACCTGGGACTCCCCCCAACCTAACAGCGACCAACCGACTCTACCGAAACTTGGGCGATTGGAAATTTCGAGATGTTACCGAGCAGGCAGGGGTGGGAGACGCACAGTATGGGATGGGAGCAACCGTTGGTGATTTCGACAACGACGGTGACTTGGATCTTTTTGTTACCAACTTCGGTGAGAACGTCTTTTATGTGAACGAAGGGGATGGAACGTTTCGCCAACGCACCGACCGAGCAGGTCTCTTTTCCGGAGAACGCTTCGGTGCAGGTAGTGCCTTCCTCGATATGGATCTCGATGGCGACCTCGACCTTTACTCCGCGAGCTATGTGCGGTTTGACTGGAAGCTGCACAAGATCCGGACGATCAACGGCAAAGAGTTTTCGGTGGGACCTAATGACTACGAGCCCGCGAAGCACTTTCTTTATCGAAACGAGGGAGACGGACACTTTACCGACGTCTCGGATCACTCGGGGATCTCCGCGATTCGTTCGCCTGGCATGGGGGTGCTATCCGCAGACTTCGACGACGATGGCGACATGGATATTTTCGTCGCGAACGATCAAAAACCGAATTCGTTGCTCATCAACGATGGAGCTGGCATCTTCACCAACGAGGCGATCTTGGCAGGCATCGGATTCGACCGAAATGGCAAAGCGAATGGAAACATGGCCGTCGAATACGCGGACATGAACCACGACGGATTGCTCGATTTCCTTACCACAACTTATCAAGACGAGATGCCGGTCTATTTCGAATGTCTCGGACCTGGCTTATTTGGTGACTCCACAAACATTGCGAAGATCGACCCAAAGCTTTTCCCGCATGTGAAGTGGGGAGTGGGCCCGATCGACTTCGATCACGACGGCGATCTCGATCTCTTCTACGCATGCGGGCACTTCTTGACCAACCTTCGATTCATCGACGATCGGACCGATGTGAAGGTGCAGAGCTTTTTGCTCGCCAACAACGGGCGCGGGCGATTTGAGAACGTCTCCGATTCGGCGGGCGACTTCATGAAGATCGTCGAAAGCAGTCGATCGGCTGGGTTCGACGATTTGGACAACGACGGCGATATCGACATTATTGTCTTGAACACGAACGCTCCTCCCTCGCTCGGTAGAACGGTTGTGACGAGCGGTGCTCCGTCGTTGCTCGTTCAGCTGGTTGGGGTAAAGAGCAATCGAATGGCGGTGGGCGCGGTGGTGGAGTTGGAGAGGTCCGACTCGAAACGGCTCAAGCACGTTGTTCATGCGGGGAGGGGATACGAAAGCCACTACAGCAATCGCATCCATTTCGGTTTGGGGAAAACCGAACCGACAACAGTTCGTGTTCAGTGGCCCACAGGACAAACGCAAACCTTTTCGATCACACCTGGGAGTCGGAGGCTGCTTTTGATCGAGGGCGAATCTCTCCCTGTTCAATCGCCAGGCACTGCCACAAAGCCATAGGCAAAAAAACAGGTTGGTGTACCGATGCACACCAACCTGAGATATTAAGTGAGGCTAACGATCAGCAGGCAAGACCGCTTCCATCGTTTGCGATCGACAGCGAGTTACTTGCCAGCTCCTTTGAAGTCGGCTTTCAAATCGAAGTCGAATTTGTTTTCACCAGCGCGAACGCTAACGGTAAGACCAGAGGTGTCTGGATTCTGGTAGGCAATAGGCAACTCAGACTTGGGTCCTTGTACTGTATTGCGAGCAGCCTTGTTTTCTTCGGGTGGCTTATACCCGGAAGATTCGCCGGTCATCTTCGACGTGTCGTTGGAGCTGGGCTTGTACCAGAGGATACCGACACGGTATTCGCCTGGCTCGGCACCAGGCCCCGCATCGGGCCGCATGTCGGTGATGGTGTAGACGCCATTCGCATCGGCTGTTCCGGTCGCAGGTTTGCCTTCCGCTAATGGTTTCAGGGTGACCGTGGCTCCGGAGAGTGGCGCGCCGTCGAGAGTGACCTTGCCGGTTACGGGGTGCAGGTTGTATCCGCTACCACATCCCAAGGAAAATCCGGCGAGGACCAGAAGACTAAGACAGAGGGCTTTCATGATTTTTGGCCGTGAACTGTTCGAAGGAGGAAACAAAAAGAGGGCCGAACAACGTTCGGCCCTTCGGTCAATTAGTTACTCAGACAACCATTATTCAGGCATCTGAACGGTCTCTTTTCCAGACATCGATCCCATAGCACCCCAAACACCCCAGAATGATGGTCCGGCGTAGGTTCGCGAGTTGGCTGGGGTCGCTGGCATCGTCGCGGATAGGTTACCCGTGTCGATGTTTTGGGAAACAAATCGAAGCGAACCATCGCACATCGCCACATTCACCCCACCGGTGTGTCGGCTGCTGGCGGTTGGCATCGCATTGGCTTCCGCATTGTCGTTGGAGCAAGTCGGACCGTTCGGTGGGAGGATTGTAAAGAATCCGGTGAACGCGTTGAGCGAATCACCCCATCGTCGTCCCTTGCCCCAGCCTGTATTTCCCCAAGAATCCTGAAGCGAAGGAGCGACCAAGGTTCCGTTCGGACCACGTCGGCTCAAGCAGAGCGAAGGAGTGAATTGACCACCCACTGGGCCGATCGAGTCCCGAGCGGTACCTTCCAAAATGGTGTCTTGGCCCGACACTCCGTTCTGGCGTCCGATAACCAATTCAGACAACATGACCGTATTGGACGACCCGTCGCTGATCGTTCCGAAATCTGCACGACCGCGCTCTCCGTTGGAGAACACACCGCGCCATTCCCAGTCACCCGAGTTCAGGTAAATGTCACCACGGTTGCAAACGTAGTTGGTTGGCTGCGCATCATCTGGGTTCAACTGAACGCCATCCGATGGGCATCGGAAAGTCGGAACGTTTCGCTTAAAAGGGCTCTCTACTCCGGGAGTCGCTCCCGCATTTCCAACCGACCAAGGGTTTCCACCCGCCAAGTGGTAGGGCTGGATTTGTTGGTAAAGTGCGTTTTGCTCAATGAAGGGCAAGGTTTGAGTCAGATAGCTAAGCCGATCCCAAGCATTCCCTGCGTTGAGGGCCGTTCGCCACCTGGGGTCGTGCGACGCAGGTGCGAACTTCTTGTAGGCGTCGTGGTGGTTGTGCTGCGCCAACGCCAAGTTCTTCAAGTTGTTAGAGCACTGCATGCGCCGAGCTGCTTCACGAGCAGCCTGGACAGCGGGCAGAAGCAACCCCACCAAAATCCCAATAATTGCAATCACAACGAGCAATTCAACCAGCGTGAATCCTCGTCTTCCGGTCATGTGCCTCATAGGGGCCTCCCGTCATTCGAGCAAGAAAAGAAAAAAAGAAAACTAATCGGGCCGATTGTACCGCGAATCGGCACTTAAGGCAATCTAAATCGACACAAAGTGGCTATTCGCTCTTTTGTAAATGGGGTTTTTCGCTTCGGAATGACCAGAAAGACGCCAAAAAGCTGCCTTGTGAAAGGATTCCGCGAACACGAATTCTTCGACTTCCTCAAAACTCCGGCTGTCGCAATTTGAGACAGCATGCCATAATCTCCGATGGGGGCGAGTTTGACCACACTACCAAAACGTTATGGCTACCTATCTTCTTGTAACGCGAGGGCGGGACTTGGATTCCCGCTACGCGCTGGACCGAAACGGCGATACGACGATGGGACGCGGACTGGAGTGCCAAATCCAGCTCCAAGACCCCCTCGCCTCGCGCGTCCATGCGCGGATTTATTACCGTGCCGCACAATGGCAGATCGAGGATTTGCAGTCCCGCAACGGTACCCTTCTCAATGGGGCGAAGATCGATCGCGCGACGCTTGCTCACGGAAATCGCATTGCGATCGGGAATACCGAACTGGAATTCAACGACGACACGATCAATGAAGATCTGACCGTCGAACGTATCAATCTCTCCCACGATTTGCGCGAGATCAAAACCGGAGGACTGACCGACGGGACTGGCACAGGAATGTCAGCATTCCTTTCCCTGCGCAAAGCGAATCGGAACGAAGATCTCTCCGATCTGCATCAACTCTCGATTCGCTGCATTTCTCTGGTGACACCGGAGCAGGTGACCGAGCTAGCGAGCGAAGTCCTCAAAACGCGAACCCAAGCGACTCTCGTGGCCTTTCTTCTCGCCGATCAAGACGGTGAGTTGGTCGACCAGCGCCGAGTAACTACCTCCGCATCCCCTCGCATCACCCTGAGCAGCCGATTGACCGACATGGTATGCCGACAAGCCAAGGCGGTCTGGGTCAAGAACGAAGTTCGGAACGTGAGCGATGGTCCACTGCGCCATTATGCCGATGCGATATGCATTCCGCTCCTTCACGACGAAAACGTGATCGGCGTCATCCACCTGTACCGTGAAAAAGAGAACTTCGATAAACACGCCTTCCACTTTGCTATCGCCGCTGCGAGCTTCTTAGCCCCTTCGATCGTCCGGGCTCAGAGCGAGTCGTCGCTCCGGATCAATCATGGTCGGCTTCAGAGCAAGAGCGCGGACTTTGATGAGCTCCTCGGGAACAGCGCTCCCATGGTGGAGCTGAAAGAGAAGATCGTTCGGGTCGCCGGTGCAACGGGTTGTATTTTAATTCGAGGTGAAAGCGGATCGGGGAAAGAGCTCGTTGCACGCGCCATCCATCGAGCCAGTTTGCGCGCGTCGCGGCCTATGCTGAGCGTCAATTGCGCTGCGATACCAGCCGAACTGATGGAGAGCCAATTGTTCGGTCACGCCAAGGGGGCTTTCACGGGTGCGGACAAGGATCACATCGGATGGTTTGAACAAGCCCACGGAGGAACGCTATTCCTCGATGAAATCGGTGAGTTGACATTGGAGGGGCAGGCAAAGTTGCTCCGTATTCTCGAAGGACACCCTTTTCTCCCGGTCGGCGGCAGAAAAGAAGTGCGAGTCGACGTGCGTGTCCTCGCAGCAACCAACCGAGACCTGAGCGAGTTCGTCGCGGACAAACGCTTCCGTGAAGACCTTTACTATCGATTGAGTGTGTTCGAGTTAAAAGTCCCGCCCCTTCGAGGTCGCGGCGATGACGTAGGGCTGCTGATCGATCATTTCCTAGACCATTTCTCCACCCTCCATGGCCGGCCGCAGATCAAGCTCAGCGAAGGAGCGAGAACGCGGATGTTGGAATACAGCTGGCCAGGAAACGTCCGACAGCTCCGAAATGTCATCGACAGCGCAGTCGTACTCGCGGCGAGCGAAGAGATTGAAGCCAGTGAGCTGAGCCTTCATGAGCCCAAGCCCGATTTATTCGACACGCTCAATGTCGAGCAATGGGAACAACGCTTGATCCGCGAGGCGTTGAAGAGGACGCGGGGGAACATCCCGGAATCGGCGGAACTCCTAGGCATCTCCAGAGCAACGCTCTATCGAAAGCTGGAATCCTACGGCATCAACAAAGAGGAATACTGATAGTCCATTATTCCCAGTCCACGGCTGATTCGAATCGACAATGGAGAGCAGCAACCAGCCTCGGGCCGCTGGAATGGCTACGGGCCGCTGGAATGGCTACGGGCCGCTGGAATGGCTACGGGCCGCTGGAATGGCTACGGGCCGCTGGAATGGCTACGGGCCGACGGAGTAGCGCACACCGATGATGTGTGTTTCGCTCGGCGCCAACGTCATGCGATGATCGCGAACCGAGGCCGTTTCGATGCAACACATGCGGTGGTATTCCTCGTCACCGAAGTCGGGCATGCGTTTCGACTTTTCTACCCACGGATTCCAGACGATGGTGGAGTTCGCGTTTGCTGAGTCGATCGAGATAGTGCGATTGCGCTCGGCATCTCGAAGCAGGATGCTTCCTACGGGGCCTTGATAGATTCGGTCTGTCTCCCTATCAAACCGAACCGGCTTGTGCTCAGCGGAGCAAACCTTTCGGCTGAGCTGATCGAAATAGGGAACCTTTTCCAAGCCTTCGACGGAGACCTTTTCGATAGCGGCAACGTCGAAATACGTATGCAATGCGACTTCACAATCGCGTGTCTGTGAAGATCGATTGGTCATTTTCAGTTCGAGCGCGAGCTCGGTGCCGAACTCCACTTTGCACCGAAGCAGGAACTCGTCTGCGATGCGTTCCATGACAACACGAACCGATTCGTTCTCGAACCGGCTTTCGACAAACTTCCATCGAGCTTGTCGAACCAATCCATGGGCCGGCTGCGAGGGATCTGTGGGATGGGCGGAGAACCACGGAAAGCAAAGGGGGATCCCTCCTCGGATTGGCTTCCCTTCTGCGAAACTGCTTTGCTCACTCATAAACAAAACGGGCCAAGCGGTATGGGAAGGATGCCAATGCGACACATGAGCACCGTGCAGAAAGAATCGCCCCTCGCAAAACTTCGTCTGAACAACACCCTGCACCAAACCACTCGAATGGTTTTCAAAACAAAGAGCGGAATCGATACCAAAAGTCTGCTGTAACTGGTGTGCATCCATGTTTACGTTTGTTCTTGACGGGAATGGGGCTAGAAGACTTCGATCGTCTTGACCGCATTAGAACCTTGAACTTCTGCGGCATCGAGGCATCGCCATGCACCCTCGATCAAGCTGGTGACTTCAAAACTCGCTGTAGGGTCGATTACCGTCGAAACCCCGGCGACGAAGTAGTGCGATAATAGCGACTTTCCGTCGCGAGATGGCGCGGCTTTCCGTTGTTCAAACGCTTCACGGATCCTGCGGGCCAATTCGGAACGATCCAATCCAGAATAGACGAAAACCCAATCATTCTGCTCCGTGCGGAACATGGCTTCGACCGTTGCGATGTCGTCGTCGCACAGTTCAGGGATGCAGTCCGGCGCCTCGTCAGGGTGGCCGGTAGACTTCGAGGATGGGTTCGGAATAGCCCGGAGTACTGCCAGCGAGATAACGCACTCCTTCTCCGAGGACTGCAGAAGGTCGCGAAGCTTCGAAGTTAGGTCCCGTGCATTTCGGTCGGAAATGGGCACGATCTTCTGAAGGTACGGAGCGGGATCTCTGTCGATCGACCGAGAGATCGATGATTGCGTCTCATCTTCGGCTATCGCCTCCGGTTGCGAGCCGCCGTTCGCACGGGTACGCGGCTTGGATTCCGCCAGCGTTCGCGTCAACCGTTTCCAATGCTCTCGCATATCCACAGCGCTTAGCGCGGAGTTACCCGAGAGCTCCGTCGCATCGACAAGCGCCTCTTCCCGAAGGAGCGTCGATGCGAGTTGCCACGTTTCGGTCTCCCATTCGCAACTTCGTGTTGAAGTGACTGGCAGCAGTGCATGCTGGGTTTGGCTCGCTAGCTCAAGCCAATAGCAATGAGAAAGATGGTTGATGCAAAGGTGAAATGCGTTCTCAATCCGAAGAGCCAGCGATTCGCTTCCGAAATCGGGACGGCGAAGCCACGATTGAATCCCAGCCGATTGCAGGGATTCTTCCCAGAGGATTAAGACAGCATGTCGTCGGAGAAGCTGCAGCGAGTGGCTAAGATGGTGTTCCCACGATTCATTTTTCTGGATGCAGTAAAGCGGTAGCATCGCTTGCAATGCCGATTGCGCTCTCCAAGTGTCATGCTCCCAAGGGGCTCGATGATAAATCCAATTCCAGCAGCGAGCCAATCCGGAAACCAATCTTTGGTGATGCTCCAACCGAATAGGAGAGACGGACGAATGAAGACTCCTCGGGTTCAACAATTCGCTAATAGCTTCCGTCGTGGCATATTGGGTCGATTCGCGCTCTTCCCCTGCGATAGGATTCAAAAATGCCATCGCGATGTCGCTTGGAACCGGGAATTCGTCGGAAAGGGCAAACGCGAATCGCTCGGAACGCAGCTCCACTTCGGCAGGAAGCAGATCGCCTGGCGGGGACAGAGGACACGCCTTGTCGCAGTCAGTGGCAGGAACGAGAGAGTCGGCGGAAAAGGTGAATGGAGATGTCGCGACCGACATAGTTGCCGTCTTTGATAGGGATCCAAAAGGAGTGGCGTTCGTCTGGGCGAGTCTACGTTCGGATGCGGCGCCTGCATTCGAATCGGGGGGAGGAAGATGTGGGAACCGACAACCGGCTGGTTCGAATATCGCGATTGTGACGGTCGATTCGGTGGAAGGGGTGCGAACCTTTCCCCATCGAGGCCACTCATTTCTGTTCGAGCCTCTGATCCGAGCTCCCCCGTGGACGCTTCCCCGTTGACGCATTCCCGTGCCGGAGCTAGTCTAAATGCTTCACGGGCGGAAGAATTGGACGCCTCGGCTACACCGACTGGAACATGATGAACCGACGACTGCCAACCTTGAAAAGCCTTGAGCTACTCCTCGCTCTCTAGCGAGCGGAGGGGCTTGGTCGTTTGGATCCATACAACAAAAACCCAACCAACCCTGAGTTCGCATTGCGAATGTCAGGGTTTTTTTATAGCGATTATCGAGACACGAAGATGGCAAAATACTCCCCATTCCCGCCGATTCAGCTCCCCGATCGGACCTGGCCAAATTGCACGATCACCCAAGCACCGATTTGGTGTTCGGTCGATTTACGGGACGGGAATCAAGCCCTCATCAACCCGATGGGTCCGGCGAAGAAGATGGAACTCTTCCGAACGCTCGTGAAAATCGGTTTCAAAGAAATTGAAGTCGGCTTCCCTGCCGCATCGGAGACCGATTTCGCTTTCGTGCGCGAATTGATTGAAAAGGATCTCATTCCTGCGGATGTAACCATTCAAGTCCTCGTGCAGTCGCGAAAGAATTTGATCGATCGGACCTTCGAAGCGATTCGTGGGGCCAAGTCGGCCATCGTGCACTTGTACAACTCCACGTCCACTCTGCAGCGAAGGGTCGTCTTTCAAGCATCCAAGCAGGAGATCGTCCAACTCGCAATCGATGGCGCGACCCATATCCGAGATCTTGCGCGAGGTTCTGAAAACCCGGTTCGATTCCAATACTCCCCCGAAAGCTTTACCGGTACCGAGCTCGACTACGCCGTCGAGATTTGCGAAGCGGTTTGCGACGTTTGGCAGCCGACTCCGGAGAACAAGACCATCATCAATCTGCCATCCACGGTCGAGTTGGCAACACCCAACGTCTACGCCGACCAAATCGAACTCTTCTGCAGACTCTTTCGGCCGCGTCAGAGCACTCTCATCTCGCTCCATACTCACAACGATCGCGGGACCGGGATCGCCGCCTCCGAGTTAGGGCTCATGGCAGGGGCTGACCGCGTCGAGGGAACTCTGTTCGGAAATGGGGAGCGGACGGGCAATCTGGATATTGTCACCATGGCTCTCAATATGTTCACCCAAGGGGTTGATCCCAAACTGGACTTTTCCAACTTGAAAGAGATCCGCCGCATCGCGGAATTCTGCACGGAACTTAAGGTCCATGAGCGAATGCCCTACGCCGGCGACCTCGTCTTCACCGCGTTCTCCGGCTCCCATCAAGACGCGATTAAGAAGGGTTTCGCTGCGATGAAGGAAACCGGGCAAGATGCGTTCGAAGTTCCCTATCTCACCATTGATCCAGCCGACATTGGACGGCAGTACGACCCCGTGATCCGAGTGAACTCGCAATCGGGGAAAGGTGGTGTCGCGTTCTTGGTCGAAAGCGAACTCGGCTTCCAATTACCCCGCCGACTCCAAATTGCGTTTAGCCAAGTCATCCAGAGAATCACCGATCAAACCGGCAAAGAGATGCCAGCGAGGGAGGTCGCCAGCAAGTTTGTCGAAACCTACATCCACCCTCCCGCGACGCTTCAGTATCACTCTCACACCCCGATCGAATGCGATGCAGAGGACCAGGAACGTTATCGGTTCTCCGTGACCTACCAAGGAGAGAAATCGGAAGTGGAAGGGCAAGGTTCGGGCCCGATCGATGCCTTCGTACACGCGATTCGTGATCAGTACGGATTGGCTTGCGATATCCTCGATTACCACGAACACGCCATGGAAGCCGGAAGCGACTCCACTGCTGCCGCCTACATCCTGGTCCGAACGCCCGACGGTCAAGAACTGTTCGGTGTCGGTCAGCATCGGTCCATCACCAAAGCCTCCCTCCTCGGGTTCATCGCAGCCGTCAACCGCAGCTTGCAGGCCCGATAACCGACCTGCCCCGATCTAGGCACGCAGCCCAACAATCTGCCCGCGGCATGCTTACAAACTAAGCACGCCGGGACGGATCAAGGAAATTTTTGGATCGATTCATCCTTGGTGCAGAAAAAGTTCTTCTCTCGCAACTCGCCAAAGTTCAAGAGATTCGATGCTCTTATTCTGCACATGCCATTAGGTGGCACCCACCTTCTGCCCTGAGGGCACAATTTTGGCACATCTATTGCTCCATTATCAAGACGGTGAGTTCGCTCGGTTTTCGGGCGGGTTCCCCTCTACCCAAGAAAAGTCATCGGGTGTCGGAAAGGAGCATTGAGGCTCCTTTCCGCACTCCGGCGACTCTCCTCGACTTGTTGAATCCACCGGAGTTTGCGTCGGTTCGCCGACAGCGAAGGTACCCCGCGGCCCGTTTGCAGTGTCCGCCTCATTGCGCGGGCCGGGGTATTTTATTTCTCTGCGCTCCGCGGTGGCTTTGCTTCCTGGCCCAACCGTTGAAAGAGTTCTTGTAACAAACTCCGAGCAGCTTCGTAGGCGGCAGGGACTTTACTAGCTCGAGGCCCTGCCACGTTCAGTACGCGAATAGGGTAGTGCGACAACCATATTAGAATGGAGGGAAGCTCTCGGTTCCGGCTTAATGGCCGGTGGATCGTGCTGTCCCACACCACCCCGGAAGCCATTTCCGGCATTTTGATCGCGAGAAAGGGCTTCTGGAGTTCCCGTGCCATCCGGAGCGTCAGCAAGGAACCCCCGGAGAGCCGTGGCGGTCCCAAGATCAACGTTCCGTCGGCGGCGATCACATTCTGCCGCGTCCTCTCGGTGTAATCCATCGACGGGAGCTCCTCGAGGCGATAACGGTCAGGTATCGGCCCCTCTTCCGACATCCTCCCCTTCGGACATCACCCCCCGTGGTCGATTCCTGCTGCCATCGCCGCATCGAGCGCCGCCCGGTCCACGCCCGTTTGACCGCCGGAGATCACGCATTGGAGCGGGACGGCGGGGTAGATCATTTCGCGGGAGGTGGGCGTATTCAAACCGATTGTTCCGAATGGTGGGCTTGGGCGGATTAGACGGATCTCGGAGCTTGGAAGATCGTGCCGTAGCTCGGATTTTACCTTTCCGTTCGGATTTTAGTCTTAGGGTTGGGTGGTTTCCGACTTCCGTTGTTCTTTTCTTGTTAGCCCCAAACGTATGAATCGACAAATTCTCTTGGTCTCATTGTTCGTTTGCCCCACCGCATCGATCGTGATCGGCATGGGTCACCCCATCACCAAGATGGACCCTCGCGATGCGAAATGGCAGGTCGCCATCGATCCCCACAAGGTCGTCGGCGTGGCAAGTTGCGAGAAATGCCACGCACCGGAAGTACAGACATGGAAGCGAACGCCCCATAGCGAGACTTTCGTGACCTTGCACCGCAAGCCCGAGGCCCAGCAAATCGCCAGCAAGCTTGGTATTACCAACTTCAAAAGCGACTCGAACTGCATCCAGTGCCATTACACGATGGATTCCACAGCGGATTCCACTGCGGGGTCCACTGCGGGGTCCACTGCGGGGTCCACTGCGGGGTCCACTGCGGGGTCCACTGCGGGGTCCATAGCGGGGTCCATAGCGGGGTCCATAGCGGGGTCCATAGCGGGGGCCGCAAAATTGGAAGCGATCGCAGGAGTCTCCTGCGAATCGTGTCACGGAGCCGCTGCAGATTGGATCTCCGTCCACAACGATTACGGCGGTCCCAATATGACCAAGCTGCAGGAATCGCCGCAGCACCGAGTCGAGCGATTCTCCCGGAGTATCGAGTTGGGGATGCGGAATCCCGTCAACGTCTACTTGCTCGCTCAAAGCTGCTACCGATGCCATACGGTTCCTGACGAAAAGCTAGTGAACGTCGGTGGGCATCATGCCGGTAGTCTCGATTTTGAGCTCGTCAGTTGGTCGCAAGGGACTGTTCGGCACAACTTTGTACGCACCGATGGGAAATCGAATGCCGAAGAAACCGCGGGACGGCTGCGGCAGCTCTTTGTGGCCGGTCTGATCGCAGACATCGAGTTCAGCATGAAGGCGACGGCGATGGCGACGGAGAAGGCAACGTTTGGCATCACTTCGGCGCAGCGAACCGCTCGAGCGATCGAACGACTGAAGTCCGCGCAGACCAAGGTGCAAGCACCCATCCTAGATGAGGTCCTCGCGGTCGCGACATCGGTGTCCCTCAAACTGAACAACCGTCAGCCCCTCGAAGAGGCCGCCGAGAAGATTCACGACTTGGGTGTTCGATTTGCATCCACCGTCCGAGGGGACGACTTGAGTGCCATCGATTCCTTCATCCCTCCTAAAGACAAATGGAAATAACAACGAACGAGAGAGAGGCTTGGATCCCGCTCGCCGAGCGAGAATCGGCGAGCGAATCCCGTTCGTTACAGTCTCATCGATCGCGAGAATCGCTCTTCGAATGCGACGAAGAGCCATTTCAGTTATGGCTTCGTCGAATCGTTCCCGACTCATCCCGACCGACGATCGATGGGGAGTCTATGGACTCGAAGCCATCGGAAACAGAAAAACCGCGAGATATCTACTGGCGAGCCGACTTGCCCCATGCGGTTGTTTCACGGTCGCCGGTGGACCAAACAGGGGATTGCACCGAACCGCTGCTTCGAACCGATCAGCGCTCGTTGTTTGGAAGATGCGCCCCGTTGCCGCTGGTTGGCGATGCGAGACCTGAAGAACCGAGGTCATTAGATTGCCTCACGGAATCGGCCGATGGTTGGAAAGCGGAGGGTTGCTATGATGAGGCGATCGCATCGCGGGAAGACGCGGTGCGCATCCTTCAACTCCTTGAGTATCACCAATCGCAATGGCTGACGACCCCCGAGCTTGTTCATCTCCTCCCGCTCCCGAGGCTTCCGGGATCGCCCGAATTCTAGTCGTCGGTGCAGGATGGGTGGGGCGCCAGATCGTCGGCCAGTTCGCTGCCAACGGTTTCGTCGTCGAATGGCTCGATGCTTCGGAGACTGCGCTTCGATCCGGTGAAGAGTGGTTGCGCAGCAAAGCAAACGAAGCGGAAATGGCCGCGTATTGGCCTGCAGACCGACTCTCCACGATCAGGGATCGCGTCCTCTTCTTGACGAAAATCTCGGACGCTTCCGACGCGGTCGACTTGGTTCTGGAAAGTGTCACCGAGCAAGTCTCCGTGAAGCGCAAAGTCCTTCAAGCGGCTTCGGCCCGATTTCCCGAACGCGTATTGATCGCATCCAACAGCTCCTACTTCACGCCTTCGATGCTGGACCGCTTCGTCACCCATCCCGAGCGATTCGCCCACATGCACTTTCATGTACCGGTTTGGCGAACTCGATTGGTCGATGTGGCTTGCTCGCCCAGGACGAGTTCGGCTACGGCGAAATCCCTTTCTAGATTAGCAGCCGAGATCGGGCAAAAGGCGTTGGTGGAGACGGTGGAAAATCCCGGATACGTCTTCAATTGGTTGCTGCGGTCGTTGCTTCAATCGGCGCTGCAGCTGAAGGCCAAGGGGGTGGCGGAACCGGAATCGATCGATTTTGCATGGAGGCAGGTAACAGGAATGGAATTGGGTCCGTTTGGGATCATGGACCAAATCGGTTTGGATCTCATTCACCAAACCATGTCCGCTGCGAGATTCGTGGACGGCGACGCCCAGTGGCAGCCCCTCATCGACCAGCTTCAACCGCTCGTCGACGCAGGGAAGCTCGGACTGAAGACCGGCGAAGGATTTTTTAAGTACCCTTCGACCGAGGGCAACGATAAGAACGTCTGATTCTCACAAGTTTGCGAGAATTCCTTGAGTCCCTTCGGCGATGATTGCCGAAGAGGACAGCTTGGACTCTCCCGGGCGCGAGCGGTGGCAGGTCAAGGGGTTCAACGTGGAATCCCGGACTCCATGAAAAATGCGTGCCAAAGGCGACAATTAAGCCTTGTCAGGTCGAGCCATCCCTCGTTACACTCTGGGGCTTTCCCATTTCGGGCACGCTGCGTAGCAACGCGGCGACCGTACCGTCGACGGCAATAGCCCATCGATGGCGCAGAGTCCGAGTTGATTACAACCCTTGAACCGCACTAGGCTTAGGAGTAGGCAAGCATGCCGCGTCTGCTCGGTGTTGACATTCCGAACGACAAACAAGTCGTATATTCCCTTCAGTATCTTTACGGCGTCGGCCCATCGGTCGCTCGTGAAGCGTGCGTGAAGACCAAAATCGACCCCAGCAAGCAAGCACGTGAACTGGACGAAGATGAGTTGAGCCGCTTGGCTAGCTTGTTGGAGCGCGAGTACACCGTCGAAGGACCGCTGCGACGTCAAGTCGGGCAGGCGATCGGACGGTTGCGTGAAATCAAATGCTATCGCGGGATGCGTCATAAGCTTGGTCTTCCCGTTCGCGGTCAGCGAACCCGAACCAATGCGCGGACTCGAAAGGGTCCTCGTAAGACGGTTGCTGGTAAGAAGGGTGTTAAAGATTTGCGATAGCCCAATTGGGTTGTCGGCTTGCTGCGAGTGGGCCATGGCTCACCGCAATGTGGCTTAGCGGACCTTTTGGTTGGCTCGGTTGCTCCGCAGGTTGGCAGCTTGATAGATTGGGTTTTTGCACGCGTCGAGTACCCTGTAGTACGGTTGGCTCCACGCAAAATACAAAGTAAGCCGGATACGAATTGTTGTTCCGGTTGCAGCAGTCGGTTAAGGCCGTCCGCCGCGTCAGAGCAAAGATTCACAGAACAAATAGTTTCTAGGTTTAGATACGATTCAAAGGGTTTGTTGTGGCCAAGGCATCTGGTAACAAGTCGGGTGATGGAAAGCGACGCAAGATTCGTCGCAATGTGACTGCAGGGATTGCGCACATCAAGGCGACCTTTAACAACACAACGGTGACGATCACCGACACCAAGGGTGACACTCTTTGCTGGGCGAGCGCTGGAACGAGTGGTTTCAAGGGTTCGCGAAAGAGCACTCCGTTCGCTGGCCAATCGGCTGCACAGCAAGCAGCTGAGAAGGCACTGAAGTACGGGATGAAGGAAATCGAGGTCCGAGTCAAGGGTCCGGGATCCGGGCGAGAGTCCGCGATCACCGCTTTGCAAGCTGCAGGAATCAGCGTCAAGCAAATCGAAGACATCACCCCTATCCCACACAACGGTTGCCGACCTCGCAAACGACGTCGCGTGTAACGACCGGTTTCGAAATCAAAGTAACGATTCCTTTTTTGGAGTACCCTAGGAATGCATGTTCGTTGGCGTGGATTAGAGCTGCCCAGCCAAGTTAATGTAGACCGATCGACATTGACCTCGACGTTTGGCCGGTTCGTTGCAGAACCGTTCGAACGAGGTTTCGGCGCCACCATTGGTAACAGCCTTCGTCGAGTTCTCTTGTCGAGCCTGGAAGGAAGCGCGGTAACCCAGATCAAGATTCGCGGCGCTCAGCACGAATTCTCGTCGATCCCCGGCGTCCTCGAGGACGTGACGGAAATCGTCTTGAACGTGAAGGCGTTGGTGGTCAAGAACCACAGCGACAACACGCGTGTTCTCACCGTAAGTGCCGACAAGGCAGGTGTGATCACCGGTGCGGACGTTCAAACCGATTCCGATGTCGAGATCATCAACAAGGATCACGTCCTAGCGACTTTGACCGCCGACGTTCCATTCATGATGGAAATGGTTGTCGAAAACGGTCGTGGGTACGTCCCTGCCTCCGAGCATAGCTCAGGCGATCACGAAATCGGAATTATCCCGGTCGATGCGGTTTACAGCCCCGTTGTCCGCGTCCGATATTTCGTGGAAGAAACACGCGTTGGACAAAAGACCAACTACGACCGACTGATTATCGAGCTCTGGACCGACGGATCCGTCCCACCCGAGATGGCATTGGTCGAGGGTGCCAAGATTCTTCGCAAGCACCTCAACCCGTTTGTGCAATCGAGCGAGCTTGGCAAGCAAGTTCATGCGGTTGCTCGCGGCGGTCCTGGCTCCGCAGAGGCTCAGTTGGAAGCGAAGCTCAACACGCTCATCGCGGACTTGAAGCTCTCGGTTCGGGCCAACAATTGCTTGGAAGCTGAAGGGATCCGTCTCGTTCGAGACTTGGTCCAACGCACCGAAGATCAGCTGCTTGAAGTTAGAAACTTTGGAGAGACCACGCTCAATGAAGTGCGCGAGCGACTGAGCGGTATGGGTCTCCACCTTGGCATGCGAGTCCCATCGATGCGGTAAGACGCACCACGGGCAACTACCACAAATTCACCAATTGTTTTTGGATAAGAAGTCATGAGACACTTAAGAAAAGGGCGAGTACTCGGTCGTAGCCCGTCCCACCGCAAAGCGTTATTTTCCAACTTGGTCGCCGCGATCATTTTGACCGAGCGCGAGGTAACGGAATTGGAGCCCAACGCTCCGAAGGTGCCTGGTCGCATCATCACGACCCTGGAAAAGGCGAAGGAAATTCGTCCTTTGGTTGAAAAGTGCATCACCATTGCAAAGTACGGGGTGATCGCTGACGCCAAAGCGGAAGAATTCGCCACCAAGGCGGAACGTGGCTCGGAAGAGTGGAAGGCATGGCGCAAGAGCGATTCTTGGCAAAAGTGGGCAGCAGCCCGCGCCCCAGGCGTCACGGCTCGCCGTCGCGTTTTTGCGATCGTTAAGGACAAAGAGTGCGTGCGGATTTTGTTCAACAAGATCGCACCCCGATTCCTGGAACGAAACGGTGGTTACACGCGCATCATGCGATTGGCCAAGCCGCGATTGGGTGACAACGGCACCCGAGCTATCCTCGAGTTCGTCGGACAGAATGACCGCACTTCGAAGAAGTCCACCAAGCCTGCATTCGAAGCGACCGCTTCCGAGTAGGCTGATCCCATCGATCCAGCAGATCGACGGAAATTCAAAATCCAAAGGGCCATGGAACGATCCATGGCCTTTTTTTTGCCCTTTTTCGTGCTTATGAGAAGGTGATGAGCGAAAGCCAAAGTCGCCCACGAACATCGAGTTACTGGCGTGTCTTTGTCGCAGGGGCTAGGAACAGCCTGATACGGGACATGACCTTTCGTGGCAATTTCCTGCTCGATTGCGTGTCGAGTCTCTCCTGGCTCTTGATGAATCTCGGTTTTTATCTTCTCGTCTTTTTTCACGTGCGTTCAATCGGTGTCGAGACCGGGTGGGGCCGGAACGAGTTCTTTGTCTTTCTAGCAACAACTTGGCTCATCAATTCGATCGTGCAAGCCTTCTTGATGCCCAACGCACAAGAGTTCAGCGAGTTGATTCGCACCGGCGGACTCGATTATGTGCTGCTCAAGCCTATGGATACGCAATTCCTCATCTCGTTTCGTCGAGTCGAGTGGTCCTCCCTTAGCAACTTCGTTCTCGGCTTGATTATTCTCGTGTATGGTCTGCTGCAGTTGCAGGGCAGGGCCTCACCTGCATGGGAATGGAGCTGGATTTCATTTGCGCTCTTTTGGTTCTATGTCGGTTGTGGAGTATTCCTCCTTTATAGCCTCATGATTTGCTTGGCCGCGACCAGCGTTTGGCTCGGAAGGAATCAGAGTCTTTACGACTTTTGGTTTTACATTACGAACTTCTCTCGATATCCCATGGAGATTTACGAGGGAGGATGGGGCTATCCGCTCTGGCTCCTCTTTACGTTTGTTGTCCCTGTTCTCGTCGTGGTGAATGTGCCGGCCAGGATCTTGGCTCAGCCACTGTCGCCGCGCGAGCCGTGGGAATGGGGGTTGGGAATCTTTGCTTTGTTTGCAACTGTGGTTTCCCTTTTAGCAAGCCGTTGGATTTTTCGACGGGCCCTTCGCAGCTACTCCAGCGCGAGCAGCTGACACCCATTCACGCCCTTGGCTTGCCGTTTAGCAGCCTAACGTCCGCCAGCCCTGATCTCCTCTTCACTTTTGAAAGGTTTTGCCGATGCCTCGTACCTTTATCAGCGATATTCAGCCGCAGATGCAGATCGACGAGGTCTTTCGTATCGCGGATCGGCAATTGCGAGCCAATCGACAGGGGGGACACTATTTGCTGCTTCAGTTGCAAGACCGGACAGGGACGATTTCGGGAATGCGATGGAATGCAGATGAACGCATAGCCGACAAATTTCAACGAGGAGCCTATGTGCGTGTGCAAGCCGCATCGCAGCTTCACAACGGCGTATTGCAACTAATTGTCCATCAAATGCAGGGGGTGGAGGAGGGCCAAATCGAGCCAGAAGACTTTGAAAGCGCGACGCGCGTCGACGTGCCTTCGCTTTGGAACGAACTACGTAGTTTGCTGGACTCGATTCAGGATCCCACGCTGCGGGCGATCGCGCAGTCGTTTGTTACCGATCCTGAAATCGAAGTCGCCCTCAAAATAGCGCCTGCTGGAATCAAGACCCATCACGCCTACCCGGGTGGATTGCTGGAGCACATTGTATCTTTGGTAAAGCTCGCTTCCGCGCTGGCCTCCCATTACGCTTACCTCGATCGAGATATCTTGCTCGCAGGTGCCTTTTTGCATGACATTGGAAAGCTAGAGGAACTCGCTTTCGACGGTGAACTGACTTACACCGACGCGGGGCAATTGATCGGACATCTGGTGCAAGGCGTCGGAATGGTCGAACGTAAAGCCGCGGATCTCGTACGCGAAGGGTGCGACCTGGACCCGAACAAGTTGCTGCACCTCAAGCACATCATTGTGAGCCATCATGGATGCTTGGAACATGGCAGCCCAAAGGTACCGATGACCATGGAGTCGATGGCATTTCATTACATCGATGAGATGGATGCAAAGTTGAGTTCGATTCGCGGAATGATCGAGGCCGATCGCACGCGAGATACCTGGACCCCTTACAACCCCTCCTTAGCGAGAAAGATTTTAAAGCCCCTGTCCTAGGTCTTGGTAACAATAGAATCGGCCCGGAGGGATTGGACGACGAGGTCTCGTAATCGAGGAGCGGATGGATATGCCGAAATCAATTTCCAATGCATTGACCGAGTTGACCTCGCAGTTTTGCCATGATGTTTCGTCTCTGTCTTTTCGGGCCCCGGTAGAGTGGGTCTACAATCCCTTGCAATACGCATGGGAACCCCACCGGGAATATCTGCGTCGCTACGGGGGCCGTCAAGGCCGCGCTGTCTTTCTCGGTATGAATCCAGGGCCATTTGGAATGGCGCAGATTGGTATACCGTTTGGAGAAATTGCACTAGTCCGTGATTACCTAGGGATCGTGGCTCCGGTCGGTCGTCCTGAAAAGGAGCATCCGAAACGCCCTATCGAGGGATTCGCATGCAAGAAATCCGAGGTATCGGGCCGTCGGTTTTGGGGGCTTTTCGCCAAACGCTTTCCTTCGCCGGATATGTTCTTCCAGAACCATTTCGTGTCGAACTATTGCCCTCTGGTGTTCATGAACGAAAGCGGACGCAATATCACGCCGGACAAACTTCATCGGGAGGACAGCAAAATGCTCGAAGCATGCTGCGATCGGTTCCTCGCTGACTCGCTCGCGATCATGAAACCATCCATCGCAATCGGAGTTGGAGCCTACGCCGAGAGCTGCTTGAAGCGTGTTCTAGGCGAAGCCAACGGAATTCCTGTGAGCAGAATACTGCACCCGAGTCCCGCATCTCCTGTCGCCAATCGGGACTGGGAGGGGCAAGCGGTTCGTCAGCTTACCGAAATGGGAATCTGGTAGGAGCCGGATATAGCCGTTGACTTGTCGTGGGTACGGATGGCTGGGACATCTTCGGTGCAGGCAATGGTTCGGCGCCCCCAGGCGATCGTAACCTCGGATTCGCATCGCTCGGAGACGCGAGAGGAGCAGGTCGAGTCGGCATGGGAGAGATGGGGGCCGGCTTCGGCGTCAAAAAAGTTGATGTCGGCGGTGCGGTCGCGGAGCTGCCCTGATCCGGCGAAGCGTACAGCGAGTATCCGAGGGACGAAGACTGCTCCATCGACTGATACTGGCTCCAATTGCTGCCGCCCAAATCGGGCCATGGATCGCGGGTCGCTGGAGTTGGGGTGGGAGCAAGGGGACGTGCGAAAGAGACGGGTACCGAAGCAGCGCGATGCAATTGCGACACAGGGGAACAGCTTCCCGAATTGCATGCGTGGTAACCCTGGCCGTATCCGATTCCGTGGTATCGCCCCAAGTAGGTTAGCACGGGATAATTCGTGCCGTTGCCGAACTGAGCTCGGCATTCGGATGCCCCCAACTCGACACCGAGCAGAGCGAACCCCAATCCGAAAATGCGGTAGCAACGACGCATGCGCTGACTCCTTTCATCGCGAGCGATTTCAACGACCATGCATCGAATTTCGGACCGTGACGAATGCGTCGTGCAGCCAACTGCCTCGGTCCGTGCAACCCCGCAATCGAATCCGTTGCGACGCGAGGGTTGGGCAAGATTTGCCGGCAGCCGAGACTCTTCGTCTATTCTTCGAGCAGTTTGATGGAATCGTTATTACCACCTGCGAGCAGTCCGACGCTGCGATAGACGGTCAGCTTTTCACGAGAGTCCGTGATATCCAAGTTTCGCATGGTGAGTTGACCAATCCGATCGGTTGGCGTGAACTCCCCTTGCCCGCTCTCCATCGTTAATCGTTCGGGTTTGTAGGTCAGGTTGGGGCTCTTGGTATCGAGCAGGGAGTAGTCGTTACCCCGGCGGAGCTCGAGAGTGACTTCTCCGGTGATCGCGCGAGCGACCCAATGCTGGATGGCTTCGCGGAGCATCAGAGCTTGGGAGTCAAACCATCGCCCTTCGTACAACAGGCGTCCCAAGCGGCGCCCCATATCCCGGTACTGTTCCATGGTCCCTTCGTTGTGAATACCGCTGATCAGCCGTTCGTAAGCGATGAAGAGCAAAGCCATTCCAGGGGCTTCGTAGATGCCTCGACTCTTGGCCTCGATGATTCGGTTTTCGATCTGGTCGGACATTCCCAAACCGTGCCGGCCGCCGATGGCATTGGCTTCGAGGACCAAATCGACTTGGGATTTGAAGGATTGGCCGTTCAGTGCGACGGGCAATCCCGCTTCGAAGGTGACGGTGACGACTTCCGGGGTAACGATGCAATCGGACTTCCAGAAAGGAACTCCCATGATGGGATCCACGATTTTGATGCCCGTATCAAGATTTTCGAGATCCTTCGCTTCGTGCGTCGCACCCCAGATGTTCGAGTCGGTCGAGTACGCTTTTTCCTTGCTCATGCGATAACCGAGGCCCGCTTTCTCGAGCAATTCGGACATTTCTTTTCGGCCCCCGAGCTCCTTATTAAAAGTTTCGTCCAACCAAGGTTTGTAGATCTGGAGTTCTGGATTGGCTAGCAAGCCATAGCGGTAGAATCGCTCGATATCGTTCCCTTTATACGTGCTCCCGTCCCCCCAAATGTTGACCCCATCCTCCTTCATCGCTTGGACTAGCATGGTGCCCGTCACGGCACGCCCAATCGGTGTGGTGTTGAAATAGGGCAGTCCTGCGGTGGTGATATGAAAAGCACCGCACTGCAACGCCGCGAGCCCTTCATGCACCAGCTGTTCACGGCAGTCGATGAGCCGGGCTTTCTCCGCGCCGCATTCGAGGGCTCTTTTGGGGATATCGTCGTAATTCGATTCGTCGGGTTGGCCGAGGTTGGCTGTGTAGCAATAGGGGACCGCTCCCTTCTGTCGCATCCAGAAGATCGCAGCGCTCGTGTCGAGACCTCCAGAGAAGGCGATACCAACGTTTTTGCCAACGGGGAGGGACTGGAGGATTTTCGACATGGAGCTACCGCTGATGGAACCGGGAAATTGAGACGACAGGGTCCCCGATCTTACACAAAAACCCTCGTTTTCCTACCCATATCCAGTGCGGGCCAAATCCCGAGGCACATCGAAACAGAACTGGGGAATAGTAGGATTGGGCGAGTTGGAGAAAATAGGTGCTAGGATCCAGCCCTGACGACCGTTACAATTTCGGCTTCGTACGACGCCACTCAGAGGAGCATCAAGGAGGTTTTAAATGCCAATACATTCGATTCAACAACGTCGCGCAGGATTTCGCCTTTGGCTATCCCTAACGGCAGTTTTCAGTGCCCCAGTTGCGGCGGGCCCGTTTGCGGCCCTAGCGGCCTTCGGACAGGAGTCCGAAGAGGCTTCGCCGGCAGCCGTCCCTGCTCCGGCAGCCGCGGTGACACCATCTCCAGACTCCCCGCAGTTGCGATGGCTACCAGCGATCCAAGCAGCGCAGGAGCGCTTGGATGCAAAATCCTTTCCTTCGACGCAGTCGGCTCGCGAACGGCTAGACCAAGCCGTCGCGGCGTTCGAATCCTATTTGGACCGAACTCCCGACAATCGCGACCAGTGGAAGGAATTCCTTCGCTGGGGTCAGCTGCGTGCCGAGCTTGCTAAAGAGCAGCCCGATCAAGACAGTTTGTTGCAACTCGAGAAACGTTTCCGCCAGAACTTCAACGGATTAGAACTCAGCCCCTTCACCAGCGTCCGAGCCGCTATCCACGATTATTTGGTCGCGTTGCGTTTCGGCTCTGACCCTGGCAAGTCGGTGGAGATCCTGAGCAATCGATTGACGCAATTGGCCGATTTGATCCAAAAGTCCGATCTTTCCAAAGATATCAACGCTCGACGCGATGCTGCGTTGACCGTTTCATACTTGGACCAAGCCAATCAAACCCCCGAACTGATTCGCGAGATCCAAGGGTCCTTTTCGCGGCCCAATGCCCGGGTCCTCCTGACTGCAGACTACGTGAATAATCGATTCGGCCGCGGTGTTTGCGAACCGAATCCCGTATGTGAAGAGATCTTGGGTACGCGTATTTTCGGTAACAGTATTCTCAGCGGAGCGGTGACTCCCCGATTGCTTCCGAACTCATCGCAGGCCATGGTACGACTGCAGCTGCACGGGGATTTCTCCAGTAACAATATTGGCTACAACCGAGGTGTCAAACTCTACACAACCGGTTCGGCTTTCGTATCGGCCAGCGAGACGATTTCGCTCGGACCAAACGGATTCATGGCGCTCGGTGATACCAATACCGATGCAAATCTAACCACCAATATCCACGCAATCGACGCCAAGCTGAAGATCATTGAGAAGGTTGCCGCGAAGGTCGCTGCCAAGCAGAAGCCACAAGCCGATGCGATCGCTGAAGGTCGCATGGAGATGCGAATCCGCAATCAATTCCACCAACAGCTCGTGACTCAACTTTCGGAGTCCAACGAGAAAATCGGCAATCCCTCGATCGTGGAATTGGTCCGTTTGGGACTTAGCAAACCCATGCGATCATCGTGGAGCAGTGACCACTATATGGCGATGCTCTGGAAGGTGCAGCAAGATGTTCAGCTCGCTGCGTCATCGTCCTGCCCTCACGTCGTTCCAACGACGGGTATCGCGTTGCAGATCCACGAGTCGGCCATCGCCAATTTGTTGGACCCAGTATTGGCGGGTCGGATCTTGAACAGCGAAGAGGCCGAGATGTATCGTCAGCAGTTCGGCGAACTCGCGGCAGGAGCTGTCCGCCGTGAAAACGATGAGCCTTGGGCAATCACCATGGCTGGAAGCCAACCCGTGGAAGTGCAGTTCGAAGACTCGAAGATTATCTTCCGTATTCGAACGACGAAGCTCGATCGTGGAGATCAAGCCCTTGATCAACCCGCGACCATCGAGGCGTCGTACACACCGATCTTGGTCGACGGTGCCCTTCAATTGGTCCGGGACGGTGAAGTTCGCATCGAATTCTACGGACGCCAACAGCGCGGGGTCCGTGCCGTTTCCCTCCGCAGCTTCTTGAAAAAGAAGTTCGACGACGTCTTCAAGCCCGAATTGCTGGACAAACCACTTCGCATCGACGAAAAACTTCCTGCCGATCTGCAGGGGCTTCGTTTGGCTTCGATCGTAGTGGATGAAGGATGGCTCCAGGCGCATTTGAACTAAGAAACGGCGTCCAGCGAGGTGGAGATCCCCCCCCCTCGGCGTTGATCTATCTTGCAAAGCATGCTCGGTCCAAGCCCGATTCGGTCGCTTGGATCGAGCGATCTGCGGACCTTCATAAGCCACCCCTGCAGATATCTTGGAGCCAGCTCACAGGACTAGTTCAAAGCTTTGCTCATGAGCTGTCGCGTACGGGAATTCGTCGCCAGGATCGCGTTGTCCTTTGGGGATTCAATTCATTGGATTGGATCCTCACGGATTGGGCCTGCAATGCTCTCGGCGCGACTTCGATTCCGTTGGATCCCCGTCTCCCAGATCAAACCGTTCGCGACATTGTCGATCGAGTTTCACCTCGAGCCACGTTTCTAGATCCCCTGCATCGGGAACGCGTAGCTGGCCTCCCCCTCCCTAACTGGAGGTCGCTACCTACCGGCGGCGATCCAAGTTGGCTCGATTCGAGGCTTAAGGATGCAACCATTGGGGACGCATCACAGCCGGCGACCATACTGTTTACGTCAGGGACATCCAACACCCCCAAAGGGGTGATGCTTTCGCATGGAAACTTGATCTCCAATGCTTTGGCCAAGCTCAAAGCGATGCCTCAGTTCCCAACCGACCATCGAGTCAATCTCCTTCCATTCGCGCACGCTTATGCCCGTACTTGCGAACTGACCACCTGGTTGATCAGCGGTTCCTCCATGGAGGTCGCGCGCGGGCTCGATGACTTCTTTTCCAGGCTTCCCTTCGCACGACCGACTTTGATCAACGCGGTTCCTTCTGTCTACGAGGCCTTGCTCGCGCGACACCCAGCGTCCACTGAGGCGAATCTTCGGGCGGCTCTAGGTGGTCGGATCCGACAGCTGGCCAGCGGTGGAGCCCCATTGCACTACGCCCTACGAACCTGCTTCCAGGACGCGGGAATGCCCATCTATCAAGGGTACGGGCTCACGGAAACGAGCCCCGTCGTCTGCTCGAATATCCATCCGGACTCCGGCGCACCCACTTGTTTAGATGGTGTCGGTCCACCGGTTGAGGGAACGGAAGTGATGCTCGACACGGACTCGAATCTCTGGGTGCGAGGGCTCAACGTCATGATGGGCTACTGGGACGATCCTGAGGAGACGAATCGACGCTGGAGAAGATTCGACGGTCCGCACGAAGGGGATTGGTTTCACACAGGCGACTTGGCAAGACGCATCGAAGGGACCCCATCGCTCGAGATTCTAGGTCGATGCGACGATACGATCGTGCTGGCAAATGGCTACAAACTTCATCCGCTTGCGATCGAGGCTCAGTTGAGCAAGATTCCGTATTTGGAAAATTCCGTCGTGATTCCCGCGTCCAACGGCACTTGGCGAATCTGCGTTTCGGGCAGGAAGGAATCGATCGGTTCGGACCAATTAGTGGACTTGGAAAAGCAAGTTCTCGTTCGGTGCAGTCAGGAGTTTAGAAATCTGTTTTCCAAGATCGTGATTTGCCCCGAACCATGGACCGTCGAATCCGGATTGCTCAACTTCAAGGGAGCGAAGCGCCGGAATGAGTTTGCCGCACGATTTGGTCGTTAGACGTGCGATCTACTCGTATTGAAGAGCCTTCGAAAGGTTGATTCGCGCAGCGCGTTCTGCGGGGATCCAGGAGGCCACGATGACAACGAGGAGTTCAAAGAGCAGACCGCCTCCCAGCAACCATGGGTAGATTTTGAAGGCAACATCGTGACCCGTCACTTGCATGGTCGTGAGGTTGATCAAGTAGGAAATCCAGACCCCCGTAAGCACTCCGGGGACGATCCCGATAAGTCCCATAATGAGAGCTTGGGCAAAGATCATGCGACGCACTTGCCGGCGTGTCATGGCGACGACACGCAGCATCCCGATTTCACGGGTTTGCTCGAGGATGTTCATCGCTAGTGTATTGATCAATCCAAAGGCTGCGATAATCGAGCCCAGGATCAACACCGCCCACAATCCGCCTACCACTCCGTTGAGCGTATCGCGAATCACCTTTACCAAATCGGCGTACGACTGGAACATCAGACCCGTTTCATCGCACAAGCTCCTCAACCTCGCTTCTAGCGACTTCAAAGCTTCTGGCTTCGATTTCACCACAATCACATCGGTTCCTTCAACGTTTAGCAATCGCTTTGCGTTATCGGATTCGAGATAGAGGGTCAGTCCTCCCGCGATGTATTCATTGGTCACACCCACGATTTCTAGATCGGAAGAACCATCGTTGGTCTCGAGAGGAATCGTATCGCCGCGATGGAGATTGAGTCGTTGTGAGAGAACGGATCCGAGGACCACTTTCCCTTTCTGAACTCCGTCCATAACCTCTTTCTCCTCCCCTTCCACGAGATCGAAATAGTCCTGGGAGGTTGAGTTAAACTTGCGAACGACGACGACGACGGAATTTTCGCCGGACCGAGCCCGGACAAATCGGAGCGTATCCACAACATCGACACCTGGCATCGCAGCCACTTGTTCGGTTAGACCGTCTGGCATATCGGCCGATTGCCCGCTGTTCATGTCGGGCATCGCGGCGCGGATGAAAAAATCTCCGATGATAGAACGTTGATACCACCCTTCGACGTTTCCGATATTGTCGAGAATAGTGCTGGCCATTCCCAGACCGGTACTCATCGCGATAAAGACTATCCCGATCGTCAAGGAACTTCGGCCACGGTGGCGAAGGATCTGTCGACGAGCAAGCTGGGCTTCGGTTTTCAGAATGGGTGAGATGAGCTTGGCGACCCAATCGGTCAAATCGCTGATGATGCCTGGGAGCAGGAAAATCATTCCCACGATCATCACGACAGCGCCGGTTATGGCGTGGCTCTCGTCGATCATTCCAGAGACAGATAGAAACTGGGTCAAACCACCGACGGTGATCATAGTTGTTCCGAAGACGAGCCAACCGATTCGAGAGGAGCCGAACTCACCCGTTGCGACGACGCGCATCGCTTCGGCCGGTGAAAGCTGTGACGCTCGGAAGGCTGGGAAAAATGCCCCCAAAAACGCGACGACCAGACCCGCAATCGCTGCGCTCAAATAGGGCCAGATCGACCACGGACTTTGCGGGATCGAAATCTGAAGGAGTTTCGACGTAGATTGATTCAGGAGGGATGCACCGAAGTAGCCGACGATGCACCCGAGCACAATTCCGATCGCTCCCAACCAGAGCCCTTCGCGAACAATCATCCAAAGCAGTTGCCCACGGAGCGCCCCCATCGATCGGAGAATCCCCAACTGCCGTCGGCGTTCTCCGACATTCATCTGAAACGTGTTGTAGATGATGAAGGCAGAGATCAAGAGTGCAAAGGCCGTGGCCAGACGCAGACCTTGCTGCATCGCGATGGTGCTCTCCCCGGCAACTTGACTCCGCAGAGCAGGCTCGCGCACTTTCATTCCTTCCGGAAGCTGGCTGGAAATCGCAGCCATTACCTCCGCCGCGTCCGCTTTCGGCTTGAGCACGACCTGAACCGCATCCAGCTTTCCGTTGGCTTGCGACCAGCGCTGAATGGTTCGCAACTGCCCGACCACCAACCCCGACTGCAATCCTGCGCTCGCATCATTCGCCTTGATCAAGCCGACAACGGTCGCGTTTTGGCCGAACGATCGTGTGAGGAGCCGGAGCTGCGACCCTACCTTGATCTTTGCCGACTGCGCGAACCCAGCATCGATCAGGACCGATTGTCGATCGCTTTCTTCGTAGGTGAGCTCTTTTCCCTCGACAACCGTGTAGCCGCGAACTTGTTTGTCCAAATCGGGCATGACTCCTAAAAGCTGAACACGATAGGAAATCGGTTTCTTCGATTCGCTGGAGTCCGCAGATTTTTCGGCCTCTTTTCCTGGCTCTTTGGCGGGCACAACCTGCATATTGGAAAAGCGTCTTAGGATCGGCGATGCAACTTGGACAGCATCGAGTTTTGCGACGAATTCCAAAGGTTTGCCGTCAAAGGAGGCTCCGCCAACCCCCTCGATTTCGAGGGATGCTTTTCCAGTTACGGACTGAACCATCGCCTCCTGGGCCAGCCGGGCCGAATTCGAGGCTAGCGAGGTTGCGACGATCGCGCTGACCCCGATGACAACACTAAGCAAGGTCAGGAGGCTGCGCAGCGGTCTACTCTGGATTTCGCGTCTGGAGAGCTTTCCAAGAGGCATTAGCGATTTCCCTCCGAGAGGATCGCATCACTTGCCGAGGTTTGAGGGGCGTGCGACGAAGATCCTGACCCGGCAGGGGTAGGGACGGATGGAAAAGTGGCGGCGAATTCGGCTTGGGAAAGGTCCCTCTCAATGTTCCCATCGCGGAACATCAGCAATCGGAATGCAGATTTCGCGACGTTTGCATCGTGCGTGACCATGATGATCGTCTGCTTGTGGTCGGCGGCCAGGCTATGAAGAAGAGCCGTGACCCGAGCGCTCTGACGGGAGTCCAAGTTCCCGGTGGGTTCGTCCGCCAGCAAAATCGCCGGCTGAATTGCCAAAGCTCGGGCGACCGCGACTCGCTGTTGCTCCCCCCCTGACATTTTGGACGGGATGTGGTCGGCTCGATGCCCGAGTTCCACACGTTCTAGTGACTCCATGGCACGCCGCTTCGCCTCCTTGGCGTCTACACCGTCCAATTCCAACGGGAGCGACACGTTCTCTAAGGCGGTGAGCGTGGGAATCAGATTGAAGGCCTGGAATACGAACCCGATTTTGCGGCGACGGAGCAAGGTCCGTTCGTCATCCGACAAATTCGCAATATCGACCCCGTCCAAGATGACCTCGCCGCTAGAGGGAGGTTCGATTCCACCGAGAATGCTGAGGAGAGTGCTCTTCCCTGATCCGGAAGGCCCCATCAGCGCGACAAATTCCCCGCTTTCGATCGAGAGGTCCACGCCACGCAGTACTTCGACAGCGACATCCCCTGTCCCAAACTGCTTGCGAAGATTCCTGGTTGAAATGATTGGCATAGGGCTGCAAGAAAAGGAGGTATCGTTCGGTGCAAAACGACGGGCCGATTCGCGCCTGCTTGGAGAAAAGGGAACTCCCGATGCGACGTTTCGTCCCACCGGAAGCCACCCAGTGTACTCCAAGACAGAGGCTCCTGCGAGCCATGTGGCGCTCCGACCGTTCCTAGGCGTCACACCGGGACATTCCGGCTCGGGCCATCAGGCAGAATAGACCCATCGTTCATATTCCGTCGGCCAATCGTTTTGGGAATCTGCTGGAACATACATCCGTTCGGCGCAGGTGTATTGTTCTAGCCCCAGATGGGACATTCGGGTGTCCCCGGGCACATCCGCCAACACACGCGTCAAATGGACAACCCCACATTCTGGCAACAGCAACCTGTAGATCTCCGCTCCGCCCACCAGAAACAATCGCCCCTGGGGTGGCAAACTCGCAATCGCGTCGTTCCAATCCCGTACGACGTGGCACCCCGGGACTTGAAGTCCCCCTTGGCGACTTAAAATCCAAGTCTGCCGACCTGGGAGCGGACGACCTATCGATTCATAGGTCTTCCGCCCCATGAGCAAAGCATGCCCCATCGTGATCTTGCGGAACCGCATCAAGTCCGATCGAAGCCTCCATGGCAACCCCTGTTTGTCACCAATCACGCCGTTGCGAGCGATCGCCAGGACCGCTTCAAACCTTGAATTTGGCATATACGCGCCGCGGCAATCGTGAGAGATTGAGGGAATAGGAAGGCGGACGTTGGACGCAAAGGATGCTACCCAAGTCCGCTTGTCGACTCGCTATAAATGATCGACCAGAATCATACCCATAAGCGAAATTGGCGACTAGCGAACATGACGACGCGCAAAGTGGTGGTAATAGGAGCCGGACCCGGCGGACTGGCGACTGCTCTCCAACTGGCACACTCGGGTGCACAAGTCACAATTTTGGAAGCGAGGGATGTTGTCGGCGGGCGATGCTCCACCCTCCGAGCCCAAGGCTTCTCCTTCGACGTCGGCCCCACGTTTTACCTCTACCCTCGCATTCTCAAGGAAATCTTTGAATCGATCGGGCGGAATATCGACGACGAGATTCCAATGAAAAAATTGGATCCGCAATACCGCATCAGCTTCGGATCCGGCGGGGAGCTGGACTGCACTCCAAATCTCCAAGAAATGGATCGGCAGATTCGAGAACTTTCGCCAGCGGATGCTGGCGCCGTATTTCGCTACATCCAAAAGAATCGGACCAAATTGGAACGGTTTCGACCCATTTTGGAATCTCCGTTCAATAGCATGCTCGACTTGCTGCGCCCCTCGCTTGCAGCCGCTGCCCCGTATGTGAAACCTTGGAAATCGCTCGGAAACGACTTGGAGAGCTTCTTCAAGGATCCGAGATTGGTAATCGCATTTTCGTTCCAAGCGAAGTACCTCGGAATGTCCCCATTTCGATGCCCGAGTCTCTTTTCGATCCTCTCGTTCTTGGAGTACGAGTACGGCGTCTTCCACCCCTACGGGGGATGCGGGCGCGTGAGCGAGAGAATGGCCGAGATTGCGGAAGAGGAGGGCTGCGATGTTCGTGTCAACGAACCCGTTACCAAACTCCACTTCAAGGGGCGTCGCGTCACCGCAGTCGAAACGCAGGAGGGCATTTACGAAGCGGACGCGATTGTGATCAACGCCGATTTTGCCCATGCCATGCAAAAGCTCGTTCCCAATCACCTCCGTCGCCGCTGGTCGGATGAGAAACTGGCGAAGAAGAAATTCTCCTGCTCGACCTTCATGATGTATCTCGGCGTCGAAGGGTCCTATCCCGACGAAAAGCACCACACGATCCACATTGCCAAGGACTACCAAAAGAACCTTTACGAGATCGAACAGTCGAAAGTCCTGCCGAGCGATCCCTCGATCTACATCCAAAATCCCTGCATCACCGATCCGTCCATGGCTCCAGCGGGAAAAAGTTCGCTCTATGTCCTCGTCCCTGTCCCGCACGTGAGCCCCAACACGCCTTGGGATGATACGCAACGCACATACTTCCGACACCTGACTCTGCGAAAAATGGAGGAAGTCGGTTTCCCGGATATTCGGGAAAGGATTGTTTACGAGAAAGTCGTAACGCCAGCCGACTGGAGAGATCAGTTCTATGTCTACCAAGGTGCCACGTTCAACCTCGCCCACAATCTAGGCCAAATGCTCCACCGCCGCCCGCATAACAAATTTGAAGAACTCGACGGAGTCTATTTGGTCGGAGGTGGCACTCACCCTGGGAGCGGCTTGCCTGTGATCTACGAATCCTCGAGGATCACCTGCAAGCAACTCTTGCCCGATCTAGGTCTGCCCTCGCAGTTTATTCGTGATATGCGTCCCTTAGATCGCCCTGAACCCGAGTTGGTTAGTTAGGTTGGAACATGACGGATATTTA
Organism: Pirellula sp. SH-Sr6A; assembly: GCF_001610875.1. Taxonomy (NCBI): domain Bacteria; kingdom Pseudomonadati; phylum Planctomycetota; class Planctomycetia; order Pirellulales; family Pirellulaceae; genus Pirellula; species Pirellula sp. SH-Sr6A. Next base: position 2,535,393 of record NZ_CP011272.1, read on the forward strand.
TCAGTTCCAAGCCAAAGGGATCGACGGATCCCCGATCTCTCTCGATCGTTATCGAGGACGCGTCCTCCTCATTGTCAACGTCGCTAGCCACTGCGTCTTTACCAAGCAATACAACGCATTGCAGGAGCTTCATCAGAATTATTCGGATCGCGGTCTCTCGGTTCTCGGATTCCCATGCAATCAGTTCGGGAATCAAGAACCCGGTAGCGATGAAGAAGTGAAATCATTCTGTGAACTCCATTACCATGTCGCTTTCGATCTGTTCTCCAAGGTCGATGTGAACGGTCCGCATGCTGATCCCATCTTCCAATACCTCAAATCCCAAGCGCCCGGGTTGCTAGGATCGGAGTCGATCAAGTGGAATTTCACGAAATTCCTGGTGGGACGCTCGGGCAATGTCCTGCGCCGATACAGTTCAATGACCACGCCCAAGCAATTAGAATCGGATATCGAGTCCGCGCTGAACGAGACCGTTTGATCCCAAAACCCCACCGATTCGAATGACCCATCCCCCCGCTCCTCGCTCCCTGACAGCATTAGCGGTCGAAGAGTCCGTTCGCCAATGCATCGCCAGTGGAACATGGCGATGCTACTCGGGTCCCAACCTGGAACGACTGGCCAAGTGGTTTTGTAGCACGCTCGGCCATCGTCATGTCCGCTTCTGTTCGTCGGGAACCCTCGGTATTGAACTGGCTCTCCGCAGTTTGCATTTGCGTCCCGACGAGGAAGTCCTTCTATGCGGCTATGACTATCCTGGTAACTTTCGTGCCGTGGAGGATAGCGGCGCCCGAGTGGTACTCTCCAATCCGTCCCCCGCGCTGCAATGGTCGCTCGATATCGATGTATTAGAACAATCCGTTGCATCTGAGACAAAAGCGATAATCGTCAGTCACTTGCATGGTGAATTGGCCCCAGTGCAAAGAATCGTCCCCTGGGCGCACCAGCGAGGCATCACCGTGATCGAGGACGCGTGTCAAGCCACGGGAGCGATGCTTCAAGGTCGTCCGATTGGAAGCTGGGGAGATCTAGCGGTCTTCAGCTTCGGTGGCAGCAAACTGGTTTCTGCAGGCCGAGGAGGGGTAGTGTTGACTTCAAACGATTTGTTAGCACAACGCATGACCTGCTTCTGCGAAAAAGGTAATGACGCGTTCGCCATGTCGGAATTGCAAGCCGCTGCGATTGTTCCGCAATGCGAGAGACTCGCGACAGACCACCGTACCCGCCAGCAGAGTGCTCAACAACTTTGGCAGACCCTCTCGAAATTCCACTGGCTTCGTTTGCCTCGCATGGACGAGATGGATGCTGAAGCAGCTTATTACAAACTAGGAATGCTGTGCGATTTCGACGCTATCGATCGGGATCGAGAACGAATTTTGACAAAGTGGCAGGAGGGAGCTCTCCAAGTGGGGAAAGGCTTTCCTGGATTTGCCAGCCGTTCACGAAAAAGGTATCGTTCGGTCGATTCGATGGAGAGGTCAGGTAGCGTTGCGGCGTCCACGATTGTGATACACCACGCCCACTTGCTCGATCCGTTGACGGGGGAGGTGTCGGTGAGGCGGATCATCGATGCGTTTGAAGAACTCGAAAAGGAATTCCAAGCGTGAAGCTGCTGCTGACAAACGATGATGGAATGGATGCCGAAGGACTGCAGGAATTGGCTCGATTGCTACGCGTAGAACACGAATGCTGGGTCGTCGCGCCCGATCAAGGACGCAGTTGCTGCAGCCACTCGGTAACCAACGCAGAACCGCTCAAACTGAGGCAACATGGAGAACGAGAGTGGGACCTTTCCGGTACCCCTGCCGATTGTGTACGCGTGGCGATCCATTGCCTGAACTTCAAACCCGATTATGTACTCTCGGGAGTCAACCACGGTGGAAATTTAGGAGTCGATACTCTCTACAGCGGAACGGTGTCGGCGGCCCGCGAAGCCTCCATGCTCGGAATTCCGGCTGTAGCCCTCTCCCAGTACATGCGGCGCGATATTGCGAAGGATTGGGCCCAGTCCGCATTCCGAGCCCGTCGCGTCCTAGAACACTTGTGGCTCGACCCACCGGTGGAAGGTACGTTTTGGAATGTGAATTTGCCGGCGATCGTCCCGGAAGAAGTGGTGGGGACGGTACACTTTCCTATCTCGTTTTGCGATACAGAACATTCTCCGCTTCAATTTCACTTCACGCCCTACGAAACAGCGAATCCAGAGCTGTTGGGTGGGAACTCGGTTAGGACATTTCTGTACCAAAGCAATTACCAGACTCGTCCCAGACAAGACGGCAGCGATGTTTCCTTATGTTTCGCTGGACATGCCACGGTGACGAAACTCAAATCATTCGGTTGAATCCAACCTCTGCTCTTTTTTGAAAGACCTCTCTCATGAAGTTGTCACACTGTCTCCCATTCTTGCTCGCTCTAGGGTTGATCGCTTCAAGCCCACTATTGGGGCTTCAAACGATACACGCGCAACAAAAAGGTGCACCACGCGCTCTGTTTGCGGCCGACTATCAAAAGAAAATCGCTGCCGTCATCAATGCCGACGGTTCGGTTCGGTGGAGCCTGCCTATTCGAGATATCCACGATGCTCAGCCACTCCCCGGCGGAGATTGGTTGCTTCAAACCCACTTTGGCGAAGTTCGACGCATCGACTCAGCGGGCAAAGAGAAATGGGTCTACACCCCGAAGCCAGAATCAGGAGTCGAACGGGTCGAAATCCACGCATTCCAATATCTGCCTAAAAGCAAAGAGTGGATGATCGCCGAAAGCGGAAACACACGAATCCTCTTGCTTGATGAAAATCGTTCTCTCAAGAGCAAAATTCCACTCCAAGTTTCCAAACCGGATCCCCATCGCGATACACGATTGGTTCGACATACCCCCCAAGACACTTTCCTCGTTTGCCATGAAGCCGACATGCTGATCCGGGAATACAACCGGGATGGCAAGATCGTATGGGAATACCCGGTCGGCAAGAAAGCCTATTCGGCTGTCCGACTGGCCAACGGCAATACGCTGATTGGAACGGGAGATGGTCACAGCGCGATCGAAGTTTCGCCAAGCAAGGAAATTGTTTGGCAAGTCGGTGAGAACGACCTCCCCGGGGTAAAGCTCGCTTGGATCACCATGGTCCAACGACTTCCTTCGGGTAACACTTGGATCGTTAACTGCCATGCAGGACCTGAGAATCCACAAATCGTCGAAGTCAGTCCGGACAAAAAAGTAGTTTGGTCGTTCCTGGACTTTGAACGTTTTGGAAACTCCCTCCCCGTCGCATTACCGGTAATCGAGTAACGCTGGCGAAGGACTACTTCGGCGCAACGAGCTGATAGGTAAGATAGCCACCCGACAGATTGCAAACCTCGAATCCATGTTGCAGAAGGATGCGAGTCGCAATGTAGCCGCGCTGCCCGACGCGGCAGTACACGTAAATGGGCTGGTCCTTTGGCAGCCGATCCAACGAACTTCGCAGCTGGTCGACAGGAAGTAGCATCGCACTAGGGTAATGCCCTTGCTCGAATTCCGAGGGATCGCGAACGTCCACAACGAAGGCGTTCGTATCCTGCATAATATCGGACCAATGAGCGATCGGATGATCTCCTCGAAGAACACCGGCTGCGATGAAGCCCGCCATGTTGATCGGATCTTTGGCAGATCCGAATTGGGGGGCGTACGCCAACTCGACTTCTTCGAGGTCGACCACCGTCATTCCAGCTTGAATGGCCATCGCGAGGACATCGATTCGCTTATCGACTCCCTCTCCTCCCACGATTTGGGCTCCGAGTATTTTTCCGGTCTCGGGTGCAAAAAGTAGCTTCATGCACATGCCCTGCGCACCCGGGTAGTAGCCCGCGTGATGGGCAGGATGCAGATAGATTTTTTGGTAGGGGAGTTGGCATCGCAGCAAGGTGCGTTCGGTAGCCCCTGTCGCAGCGGCGACGCACTGAAAAGCGCGGACGATGGCCGTTCCTTGCGTTCCTCGGTATCGGAGAGAGCGACCGAGGGCATGGTCCGCAGCAATTCGTCCTTGCCGGTTGGCAGGCCCTGCTAACGCGATCTGCGCTCGCGATTTCAGAACAAAGTCTTCGACTTCGACGGCGTCACCCACGGCGTAAATATTCGGGTCGGAGGTTTGCATGACGTCATTCGTGACAATTCCGCCGCGCGTTCCGATCTCAAGTTCCGCTTGAACTGCCAAGTGATTCTCGGGGCGCACACCGATGCCAATCAGCACCATGTCCGTGGCGATCTCGCCACCATTCTGCAGGGTAACATGCAGCTTTCCTGCATCGCTCCGCTTGATCTGACTCGCAGTGGTCCCCAAGTGAAGCTGCACTCCGCGTTCTTGGAGCTGGCGTTCGATCGGCGTGGTCATCTCCTTGTCCATCGTCCCGAGAACTTGATCGGTCAATTGAACAAGGTGGGTGCGAACACCTCGATGCACCAAATTCTCGACGACTTCCAAGCCAATGAATCCGGCCCCGATCACCACGGCGTCCCGGATACCGGAATCGACGAGCCCGCGAATACCATCAACGTCGTCGAGCGTTCGCAGGGTGTAGACGTTGGGTAACTCAGAACCTGGGAACGGGGGGCGAATCGGTGACGCTCCCGGTGAAAGGATTAACTTGTCGTACGACTCGAGAACGATCTCCCCGGTCTTTTGATTCTGCAATTTGATTTTCTTTTCATCTCGCAGGATCTCGATCGCGTTTGTCTCCGTTCGAACATCAATTCGAAACCGATCTTGCAATCTCTGGGGAGTCGTAACGATTAGCTTTTCACGTTGCCGGATCGCGTCTCCTATGTAGTAAGGGAGGCCGCAGTTCGCAAACGATACGTGACGTCCCCGTTCGACTAAAACAATGTGCGCATCTTCGGATAATCTCCGAGCACGCGCGGCGGCAGAGGCACCTCCGGCGACGCCACCGACAATCACCAATTTCATCCAACTACCTCATCCTTCGAACCACGGGAGGGACTCGATCGACCGACAACTTCACAGAAACTTGTTTAAGGCTCACGAAGCGCTTGCTTGAAATTTGTTCTCAATACAACACATGATGTTCGCCAACTCCGGTTCGATCACTCGGTAATACGCAAATCGTGCTTCCTTGTCGCAGCCCAGAAAACCGCACCGCTGTAACAACTTCAAGTGCTCCGAAGTTTGGCTGGGGGAAATCCCACAGCGTTCTGCGATCTCCCCAACGGTGCAACGCTCCGTAAGCAGCAACTGCACGATCTGGAGACGCACCGGGTGCGCCAACACCCGAAGACACTCTGCCGCATGCTGCCATGCCTTCAAAGAAAGGACGGGTCGGTTGTTCTGGGCGATCACCGGCCCCGGGACGCTGGGCATCGGTGGTTGGGAACTTGGATTTGTCATTTTCTTACTTCGAATCAATGTGTCGATAGCTGGCGATATGTCAATACACAATTCCTAGAGCCTTCGATCGCAGCGAAGGTGAAGGGATCCTATCTTGAGCTGCTACTAAGAAAATACGTACTCTGTAAACTCTTGAATTGTGGCTCGACGACAGGACTTACGAACAGAAAGACACTGCGAAATGGACAATCCTAACCGATCCGAAGTTCCCGTTGCGGACACATGGGACCTAAGTAGCCTGTTTCCCAAAGATGAAACCTGGAACGCAGCCCTTGCTGAATTCGAACAACTTATACCGGGCTTTGCGCCATTTGCAGGGAGACTCGGGAGCTCGCCCGAGGTGTTGGCGCAATGCCTGGAATTCGATTGCCGCGTCGACCACTTGGCCGAACGGATCGGCGTTTACGCTTCCCTGCGTACCAGCGAGAACCAAACCAACAGTACCTATCAAGGCTATTTGGCACGGTACTACTCGGCCGCGACGAAAGCCGGACAAGCTGCGAGTTTTATCCGCCCCGAGATCTTGAGTATCCCTCAAGATCGATTGCTCTCATTCCTGGAGCACCCGGCCCTCGCCCCCTTCAAACTGGTTCTCGAACGAATCAATCGCTTTCGTGCCCACACCCTCAGTCAGTCCGAAGAACGACTGATGGCCATGCAAGGAGAAATGGCTCAGACAGCCAGCAAGGCATTCCGCCAACTCAATGACGCCGACTTGAAATTTGGGAAAATCAAAAACGAGAAAGGGGTTGAGCAAGATCTGACGAACGCATCATTCAGCTCGTTTCTCATTTCCCCCGATCGCGATGTCCGCCGCAACGCGTTTCATCAGTACTATGCCGAGTTCGAAGCGCACGAGAATACGCTCGCAGCCACCTTAGCTGGCAGTGTCCATACAGACGTCTACTATGCCAAAGCGAGAAACTATCCGAGCGCTCGCGAGAGCTCCCTCTTCGGTGATAACGTTCCCGTCAGTGTCTACGACAACCTCATCGCATCGGTTAGGAAGAATTTGCCCGCTGTCCATCATTACTTCGAGCTGCGCCGAAGAAAGATGGGGCTTGCCGACATCCATCATTACGACACTTACGTCCCTATTCTCGCGGACCGCCAAACACACTACACCTGGGATCAAGCAGTCGATGTTGTTTTGGATTCGCTGCAGCCGCTCGGATCCGAGTATGGCAAAACTCTCGAAGCAGGGTTACGAGGCCGTTGGTGTGATCGCTACCCGAATAAAGGCAAACGAAGTGGTGCCTTTAGCAGCGGAGCGTACGACAGTGATCCGTTCATCTTGATGAACTACAAGCCGACGGTTTTGAACGATGTGTTCACCTTGACGCACGAGGCGGGGCATTCGATGCACACCTATTACTCGTCAAAGAATCAACCCTTTCATTACTACAGCTACACAATCTTCGTTGCGGAAGTTGCTTCGACGTTCAATGAGCAATTGTTGGCAAAGTATCTGATCGATCGAGCGAGCACGAAGGAAGAGCGTGCGGCATTGATCAATCATGAAGTCGATAGCATTCGTGCCACGATCGTTCGCCAAACCATGTTCGCAGAGTTTGAAAAGATCGTCCATGAGATGGCTGAGGCGGGCGAGCCTCTCACTGTCGCTTCGATGCGCCAAGCCTATCGCGAACTCCTAGAAGCCTACTTTGGTCCAGACTTCGCGCTGGACGATCAGCTCTCGTTGGAATGCTTCCGTATTCCACACTTCTATAACGCATTCTATGTTTACAAATACGCGACCGGACTTTCCGCTGCCATCGCCCTCTCCCGGAGGGTCCTCCAAGGTGGACCTCAAGAACTGGATGACTATATGAGTTTCCTCAAGGGAGGCTGCTCGAAGGATCCACTCGATCTGCTTCGTGGTGCGGGAGTCGACATGAGCCAACCTGAGCCAGTCGACATTGCTCTCACCGAGTTCGGCAAACTGGTGCAAGAGCTCGATGAGCTACTTGTCTGATTCCCGAACAGGTCCGGAAAGAGGCGGGGACTCGAAGTAGTCCCCGCCGTTTTGAACCCGAGGATCGCCCGTTCGCTCTAGCTCTTGCATCAACCTCGCGTGCAACTGCTCACGGACTTTTGCATAATCGGAATCGCCCGCCACATTGCGGGTTTGGTTTGGATCTCGATTTAAATCGTACAGCTCCGATTGAGGCCGCTTGCCGTATACCCACTCAAAATGGGATCGCCACTCCGGGTCATGGCGGTGCTGCACCAACCATGCCTTGGTGGGCCCCGCGTCTTCATCTGGTAGTGTTACACGCGTCACATCGGTCAATTCCTTCAACGTGGGCTCTCGACCATCCTCCAACCGATAGGGATCTCCAAGTGGCCAACGATCGGGTTCGAAATTGAGGATGTAAAGATAGTCGTCGGTTCGTATCGCGCGTTGCGGATAGGGTTTGAAATCCGCCCGCGCATTCTCAACATGCCTCTCTCGACCGACAAATACTGCGTCGCGTGCGGGCTCGCATTTGCCAGATTTGGACGATTGCAAAATGCCCATCAAACTCCGACCGGTCATCGTTGATGGAATCGGCACTCCGGCTGCTTCTAAGAAGGTAGGAGCCAGGTCTGTGAGACTCACCAAATCGTCGATCGAGCGATTCGCAGGCGCCTGGCCCCATCGCATGATGAGTGACACGTTGGTTCCAAAGTCGTAAAGATTGCACTTCCCGTGCGGGAACCCAGGTGGCCCATGGTCCCCAGAAATGACAATGAGAGTATTGTCTAATTCGCCGGTTTCCTCCAACCTTCGGATCAACCGACCCACCGCAGCATCGAAAGCAGCGATCTCACCGAAGTAATCGCATAGATCCTCGCGCACTATCGGAACATCGGGAAGAAAGCTGGGCATCTTCCCTTCAAGTTGGTCCGGGTCGAATCCCCACAAGGCTTTACCGGATCCTTGAGTCCACTGCCGATGAACATTAGTTGGACCAAACCAATAACAAAACGGTGCACCTTCAGGTCTGGCATTTAAGAACGCATTGAAGTTCGCATCGACCTGGCGAAGGATCTGCTCCTTGGCGTCCGCCAACGCGACGCCTTCTTGGAGTGCCTTCGTGACACTTTGCGAGAACTGATTGATCTTGCCCCCGGCCTTTTCGAAAGCATGTTTCCCAGCTCCGTAGGGAGCATCGTTGGGTGTTCCGGGGCCCCACACTTTGTACGTTTCCCCAATGTGATAGCCGCTATCTCGCAGGAGCAAGGGATAGGCTGGAATCGCGGGATCCCATACCGCACCCCGCAGGATCGCGCCGCGGCCGGTGCGCCAAAAATGCTGACCGGATAAAAGTGCGCTTCGGCAAGGAGTACAACTCGGAGCCGACACGAATGCCTTCCGGAACAATACTCCCTCGCGGGCCAAGCGGTCGATGTTGGGTGTTTTGACAAAGTCGTTCAACGTCCCGGGACCATCGGCTTGGGCATAGATACTCGCGAACCTCCCCCAGTCATCTGCGAAGGCGAAGAGGATGTTGGGACGCTTTTCCTGTTCCGCACCCGCAATCGACGCGAACACCAGGAAGAACGTCCATCCGATCACTATTCTGAACATGTCGACCACAGCCCCAGCAAACAAATTCCATGCTCGATCGCTTGCTCGATCTGATCGATCGATGCAAATTCGCGTGTCGAATGAATATTGTACTGCCCGACCGAGAGGTTGGGCGTAGGGACACCCATCGCGGTGAGCAACGCTCCATCGGTACCGCCCCGTATGCGATCCCGACGAAATGGATACCCGCATTTCTCGAAGGCCTTCTCCGCGAGCTTTACCGTCTCCGGTCGGCTTCGAATTCCGTCCGCCATATTGCGGTATTGTTCGGTAACCTCGATATGGACCGACAATCCGGGTATGGTCCGCGAGACGGATTGGCCATGCGCTTTGAGTAGATTTGCGTAGTTCGATAGCATCGCAGTATCAAAGGAGCGTAGAAGCACTTGTACTTTGGCCTCCGCGACACCGCCATCGAAGTGATACGGGTGCATAAATCCTTCTCGTCCCTCGGTGGATTCAGGAGAGTCGCTCGCGGCAGGCATCATGGACAAGAATTGCGCGGCCCCCCGAAGCGCATTGATCATCTTCCCCTTTCCAACCGAAGGATGGGTATTGCGTCCAAGAAACCGAACCGTGGCTAAATCCGCAGAGAACGTTTCTTCGTCAATGGTTCCCGCTCCACCCCCATCCAAGGTATAGCCGGCGATCGCACGGATCTGCTGACGCTGGATGCGAGACGTACCTCGACCGATCTCTTCATCGCAGGTAAACAGGATTTGAACAGGCCCGTGCGGCAAGCTCGGTTGCTCAACAAACCGCTGGACGATCTCCATGATTGCCGCGACCCCTGCTTTATCGTCCCCCCCAAGCAGAGAGGTTCCGTCGGTGGTGATCAACGTGTGACCAGCCAGTGCTCCCAATTCGGGAGTGTTATCTGGGGTTATCCAATCCCCGCTGGCCAGCTCAATGCGACCGCCATCGTATCGATCAATTCGATGCGGAATGCACTTGCCAGATGCTTCCGGGGAAGTGTCTAGATGCGCATTCAATAGGATGGGTGAGGCGTTTGGCACATTGCCCGGCAACCAACCCCACACCAATCCGTGCTCATCCTGGATGACTTCTTCCAGCCCCAATGCGGCGAGCTCGTCTCGAAGCCGTTTTCCGAGCACTCGCTGGCCCTCGCTGCTGGGATAGCGATCGGTGTCCGGATTCGCGGTGGTATCGATCGAAACATAAGCGAGAAATCGATCGATCAACCTTTCTCGCAGATTCATTTTCCGAGCTCCGATAGCAACTCACCCATCTCGCTGGCTGCATGAAGATCGTTTTGCTTGCGAGCCTCCTCGATGCCGACTCGCAAGACGCTACGGGCCTCTTCAACTTGTTCTGTTTCGGACAGTTGTTGAGCTACCATCAGAAACGCGGGGACGAAAGGGGGGGACGTTTTCTCGATGAGCCCCTTAAGCAACTCGATGCTCTTTTCGGATTGGTCCAGCTTGCGATATTCCATCGCCAAGGTGTAACGCAGAAACGTATCCTCCGGCTCCGTCTCGAGCATGGCCAGAATCTTTTCAAGTCGCGACATTCCCCACCCTTTTTTTCACCGTGTCCAGCAGACCCATCGTCGAAGCACCGCTCCTCTGTTGTTCTCAGTAGAGCGCCATAGCAAATCACGCTTAACTATTGTGCTTCGCCAGCCGAACATACCACGATTTCCCTGGGCTCGTCAACGACCTCTCGCAATCGACAACCGAAGCTCTTCCCTTTAAAATCCAAGCCAATTGGGCTGCTGAATTCCACGAACCGCGGGTGCCTTTCGATTTGTTCTGTAAAGGATGCTCGCACATCGCCCATATGCGTACCTATTGTTGGCTTTCGGTGGAGAAAGTGTTCGATCTCGGTACTTGATAGAAGGCTCGATATCGAATGGGTCACATGGATACTTCTGAAAAGAAAGAAAGCTGGTATGACCCCAGGGAGGGGGGCGAGGCGATACGGCTGTGCACGGTATGCTTGGACGGACCGGGGACCGAGCCCCCTCGGACGAACTGCTTTGGACTTTACTTTATCGAGGCCGGTTCAGGAGTCTTCTCGGTCGATGACGCATGCCACCCTTTCCACTCTCCGTCTCTCTTGTGCGTCGTGCCGTATCAGTATGTACGGTTCCAATGCGAAGACTCGATTTGCTGCCGTCGCATTGAATTCCATGCCAACTTTCTCTGTATTGAGACATTTCATGCGGAGGTGGGTTGTGCCGGCAGGGTCTTCAATGATCCGTACGGGGTGCCCGTTATCGGTCTAGACGTAGAGATCGCTGCCGAGATGGCGGATTTGTTCGCATCCATCGCCCGTGAACAATCGGAGCGTAGATTGGCGTACATGGAGGCATCGCTCGCTTATCTCAAGTTGCTACTGATCTTGGCGACACGGACCAAGGATCGTATCGATGACTCTTGCGCGGGACTTGCTGCCTCGCACCGTCATCCAACTTTGGCGAGTCTGAGTGTGTTGATCGAGGAGCGTTATCGAACTTGGCATTCCCCAGCAGAGTACGCCGATGCACTTTGCGTCACACCGAAGACGCTTGGTCGATTGGTGAGAGAGCATTTGGGAACAACTCCCACCGACTTGATTCGCCGTCGAATCATGACGCACGCCAAGTGGCAGTTGCTCCATACGTTGAAGCCTGTCAAAGAGATTGCGTTGGAAATTGGATTCGGTGATGAGCTTTATTTCAGTAGGGTCTTTAAGAAGGCGACAGGGGTCGCGCCGAGTTTTTTCCGCGAGTTCGAAACGACGATTCGCGGTGGTAGCAATCTGTCCATGCCTTTGGACTGATCGTCCATTTCCTTTCCGAACGCCACCTTCGATACTGAAATTGTCCGAGCGGAGGTGAGAACGGTTCAATGAGAACGGTCGCTGGAGTCGACCATTTTGAAGGGAGCGAAAGCGATGATACGTCGTGCGATGGAATTGGCAGCGAGAGCGGACAAAATCGGAGTGGTCTTGGCACGCTTAGGACTGATTATCGTCTTCTTATGGATCGGCGGCTTGAAGGCAGTGCGATATGAAGCCGACGGGATTATTCCATTCGTGGCAAACAGTCCGTTTATGAACTTTTTGATTTCGGACCCAGGCGGTTATAAGAGCCACAAGAATCCGGAGGGGGCTCTGGTCCCTGAGAACCGGGCTTGGCACGAATCGAATGGTACATATCGATTTGCGTATGGTCTCGGTGCAGCGATTGTCTTATTTGGATTGATGCTTTGTTGCCATCCATGGTTTCCGGCCATTGCAGCTTTAGGCAGTTTCCTTATCTTCCTCATGTCGTTTGTCACACTTTCGTTTTTGATGACAACGCCGGAGTGTTGGGTCCCAGATTTAGGGGACGCCCAGCATGGCTTCCCCTATCTCAGCGGAGCGGGGCGTCTCGTGCTCAAGGACGCTATCATGATGGGAGCTGCGTTGGTCACCATGTCCGACTCGGCAAAGAAATACCTACAAAGGCCATAGTCCAAAGATGCGAATCATCGCCAATCGTCCCTATGCCGACGACTCCCGATGAATCGTATTTCTACAAGGAGGGTGGACGGATCTAGCGGCGTGCAATGAGTATCGCTTCAAGCCCTATGCGTGTTGCGATCGCAAGTGGAGAGCAATCAATTCGGTCGAATTCCCCCTCGGCTTTACCATTGCTTGAAATAGCAAGCAGCCGGATGGGGACTGGGACTGAATGCTTGCCTACGATCTTGCCAGTCAAAACCCCTAGGATGAACTTCGAGGTGCACTCCATTGCTTGAGGACGTCAATAATCCGATTCGAAGGAATACACGGAAGCGTTTCGGTAGTTGGCCATCAATGCCCACTGTGATTTGGCAAGGATTCTTCTTCTTCGAGAGGGAAAAAGATTTGCTCAATCGGTAACTTGAAGAGCTCAGAGATCTTAAATGCGAGAGTCAGACTGGGGTCATACTTACCAGTTTCGATCGCGTCTAAGGTTTGTCGGGACGCCATCAATTGCTCGGAGAGTACTGCTTGTGACCAAGCTCGTTCGGCTCTCGTAAACCTCAGGCGGTTCTTCATGCGTACCTCTTTGTTGCGAGCATCAGCCCGATCCCCCAGAAACTCGCAAGGACCGGGATGAGCCATATCCAGGAAAGAGCTGGAAATCCCGCCAGAAGCTCAAGAAAGCCGTACGTGACACTAGCGTTTACTACGGCGCCGGCGGCGAATCCGATTGCCTGAAAGTGAATGCGTTTTTGCAATTCATCCATATTCTGAAGAATGTCATGCAACGCGGACCTACCGAATAGCACCGGGACAGCGGGGAGCAAGCCCAAGGCGGGTCCGCCATAGCCCCCCCAACCGGGGACACTCACCCCAACCGGGGACACTCACCCCAACCGGGGACACTCACCCCAACCGGGGACACTCACCACTTTTTGAGGGACACTCACCAACACTGGGGACACTCACCAGGGGTGGGGAGGTGGGGAGTGGCCCCCCGAAGGTGGGGGGAGAGAGGGGGTGGTTCGAGGGGAATGGGGGCCGAGGGGCGGCCAGAGACGGGTTTTTGGACCGTTTGACTCTCGAGGCGCGCAGCCGCGAACCCAGTGCCGCTCCAAGGGTCACTCTCAAAGAAGAAGATGCTCGCTGGCTGGAAGGCTACAAGCTCTTAAGAAGGTCGCTGGAATCGCGGACAGTAGATCTGCCGCTGGGTGACCAGCGTTCGAGCCTCCTTCATACTGCGCACGCTTCCCGCCGCCAATGAGAACATTCGACTGAAATGGGTCGTGTAGTCGATCCAACGCTCGGGATCCAATCCCAACCGCTCCAACACCGGAGGCACCTCCTCGGGTGTAAACCCTTTCTTGCCTTCCCGGATAATCCTCGCCGTCGCATCCAATAGCTGGATATAGTTCATCGATGACAACGGTACCACGCCCTTGTCACTGCAACGCTTCTTCGTCTTGCTCGGTTTGCTCCCCTGGCTTCCTCTCTCATCGATCAGCTCTATCGGGGCTAAATACGCGTCTGGTAACAGACGCTGTGGCAAGGCAGGATCTTCGCTGGGCGCTGGGGACTGCGGCGATTCCGTTTGAGTTCCCTCCGGGGGCGGTTCCGGCTTGGCAAGCTCCTGCTTCAGGGCTGCGATTCGCTGGGCTACCGACGTGTACTGGGATGCCTCGAGCGTCTGGGCTACCTGGGCGCGGATGGGATTCAAATCCACATAGCTCACGCAGGCCAAGATGGCTTCGTCATCGAGCAACCGCACCGCCTTGAACCGGCCATTGAAGAGACGGCCCGTCTCTTGGAGCTCCAGGTTGGCGCGCTTGGCGACTCGCTGGCAAAGGATGCGCATCCACCACGAGATATCGCTCAGCCGCAAACGGATCTCTTTCAACTTCTCGGGCTTGGTGCGGATCGCATCGAGCTCCTTTTCGTTGGGCTCCGCTGGAGTCTTGTCTTTGTTCTTCCTCTTGGGGCACATCAACATCCAGCGCCTGGCCACTTCGGTATCGTCCCACTCTTGGACAATGTCGGGGCGAGACCGCAAGACCGAGTGGAAGTGGTTGCTCATGATGGCATGACCTAGGACGTCGATGCCAAAGTACTGGGCTTGCTCCTCGATCTGCTTGGTGATCCAGAGACCGCGATGGCTGTGATCTTTGCGGGTGAGAGCATCATCGCCGAGCAAGAAGTACTTGCGAACAATGGTGGCGATGGTGTGGACCGTAGCGACTTCGTCGGGACGGTAGATATCGGCGCGGGCGCTGCGCATGATCTGCATTCCTTGGGCGAAAGGGAAAACATCGGCAAAACAAGGGACGATTCGTTCGGGTTGCCGGGCACGATCCTGTGCATAGAAGTGATTGGAGCGTCTCGAGACCCCAGATACAAGAGTGGGGAAGGGGGCGCCAAAAAGATTTTTCAGGACACCGGAACTGGGGACACTCACGCGTACTGGGGACACTCACGCGTACTGGGGACACTCACGCGTACTGGGGACACTCACGAGGACTGGGGACACTCACGAGGACTGGGGACACTCACGAGGACTGGGGACACTCACGAGGACTGGGGACACTCACGAGGACTGGGGACACTCACGAGGACTGGGGACACTCACGAGGACTGGGGACACTCACGAGGACTGGGGACACTCACGAGGACTGGGGACACTCACGAGGACTGGGGACACTCACGAGGACTGGGGACACTCACGAGGACTGGGGACACTCACGAGGACTGGGGACACTCACGAGGACTGGGGACACTCACGAGGACTGGGGGACACTCACGAGGACGGGGGACACTCACGAGGACGGGGGACACTCACGAGGACGGGGGACACTCACGAGGACGGGGGACACTCACGAGGACGGGGGACACTCACGAGGACGGGGGACACTCAACTGGACGGGGGACAGACATGGGAGGTTAAGGAAGGGGTGGGACACAGTGCAGTTCGGTTGAGAACCGGAGACACCTTCAAATGCAATTCACCGCGGCGCGGATACGGCATCCCTGATTGATCGTGTTTATCCTCATCACCACAGACTGCAGACAACGATATCCGGACGTTGTTTTTTTAGCTCCTCGAGTCCTGCTGAAGTTATGAGGGTATCCGACACATCGAGTGACATTAGGCCTTGGATGGACGCGATTGCTGGTATCGCTTCGTCCGTGATAGGCGATCCATTGAGCCGCAATACTGCGATTGATCCGATGCCAGCGAGAATTTGCAGCTGCGTGTCTGTCACCTTGCAATGAGTGAGGTGGAGTATTCGAATGTGTTTGAGACTTGCCACCCCGCTCAGGCTCTCGTCTGTTATTTTGGCACCCGAAAAGTCAAGGCTTTCAAATGAGCCGAAACCTCCAATCCGTTCCAGACTCATCGGTGCAACGAAGCTAACCCACGATGGAGTGTTGCTTTCGTCGAAACCAACATAGTACGCGCCCATAGAATGCAAGTCCGCTTCGATGCGACATCGTTCTCGGTAGACTCGAGTCGTAGACTCCACAACCATAAAGCCTATGGAAAGAGCGCCGACGACTACCATCATGGTTCGGATTCTAAACTTCATTCATCCTCCGTTTCACGCTTTGCTGCTTGAGCGGCGCATCAGGGTCAATGAAGGTGACAGAAGAGGAAAGACTGAAGGGAAGTATACCAACAGCAAACGTCGACACCGGATACTATCTACGGTTCTTTCGATCGGGCTCATGCCCAAGTAACGCATACCGGGCGAAGTGCAACAGTCCGGCAAATCGAAACTCAGGGTCAACGTAGTGTTCGATGACATAGAATGCGAAATAGTACGCGCGACAAAACCCCCAGACAGCAATGACAAGCAGAGCGACGTACCGAATGTCGGAAAGCGGTGCAACGAGTAGCGCCGAGGCGAGCAAACCCAATAGCAAGAATAAAAAACCCTTCTATGAGATGATGCGAGGGTCCGTTAAGTTGGCCATTCGGAGCTTCCTCCACCAGTCATGAAAACGATGTAACTAAAGACGTGCAATTCTTTCGGTGCACACGCTAGGCATCCGGCCGACTAACCCGCTGAAGATCGCAATCGCGAGACTTAACTACCCAAGCGTGGCGATTTGGCAGGAACCTGTCAAATGTTTCTGCTTCCTTTCGGATCGCCGATTGGCAGAAAGCACTTGGGCGGTGGCGTCAAACGAACGCCACCTGCTGAATGCACCCCATTCAGGGAAGTGCTCTTCGATTTCAAAAATGAGAATATCCTCGAACGACTCCTCTTCCATGGCCCAACCAGGCCCATCAAGAAAGATGAGGGCGTAAAAAAACCCAGCGAGTTGCTGGGTTTAGATGTCTCGGGAGGGGCTATGATACCCTACCCAATGACCCCGACGGGATTAGAACATGCCCACCATTCCCAAGGGAAATCGCAAAAAGCCGACTTGGTTCCCCTACCGGTTCCCCCGTCGAGCCCCATCACAAGCGATCTGAGGGAGTTGCATCAATTGTGGGATCGATTGGATGAGTCGGCCCGTCGGGACCTGCTGGCGGTGGCTCGGGGGTTGGCCGACGTTGCTTCATCGAGGGGCGTGGCTGAGAATGAGTGAGTCGGCCCCCTATCGATCGGGTCCTTTGCCGATCCTGCGATTCCATCGCGACGTTAAAACGGCCCGAATCCGTTTCGAAAAATCCGTCCGGTGGCGAGCCGTGGGGGCTTGGGGGCGGTGTGCGTGTAGCTCCCCCATCCCCCAAGCGACGGGAGTCCTAACTAATTTTCAATGGCGCTGTTGGGCGACGATCCCGCCGAGGCTGATGGCCCAATGCGATTGGGACCCCGGTTGGTAGGGGCGGTTCTATTCTATGCGTTTCGGTAATCGATCACAAAACTGCTATATCCTGCCGTTATGAAAGGAAGGCCCGGACTGTGTGCGTGAAACATGAGGGCCTTCGCTACCCCATTCCGAATTGATGCGTTCGGAGGACCCCTAAAGGCCCCTCCCCCCTGGGTGGAAATCCAGGGCTGAGCGAGAGCATCGACCCAGTGAATCCCCACGGAGCCTGTCCCCAAAATTGAGATTTCCTAGGGGGGGATGAAACCTACCGAGATGGTAGTCAGCGACCGCTCGCCCCCGCATTCGCATGTTTTTTGTTGTTTTTCTAGGGGGTTGGGGAAGGTGGCCAAACGAGTCGCACAATACAAGTGGGTGGGATACTGAGTGCCCGGGGGTAGTCAAAATCTGGGCGGAATGAGCCTAGCGACCGCTCGTTCCCGCGTGCAAGAAACTTTGGGTCAAAACGTTTCGTTAGACATTAATGGCCCGAGCCGTTCCAATGATGCTCGGGGGTGGTTCCCTGTGAGTGAATCAGCCGCGACTAACCATCGCGGCGAAGGGGTGAGCGAACTGATCATTCGCTAAGCGCCGATCGGCTGGGGATGGGGTCCTATCCATTCCTGGCCCATCGGCGGCCCATCTACAATAAGATAGGACGTCTGAGATGGCGGGCTGTGATATTGACGCAAAGCAAGTGCTTCGTGAGATCGATGCGTTGGTTGACGACTTCAAAACCCTGAGGCTAGCAAGTGCTAAAGGTACAGTGAGGACCGACCGAGAGGCGATGTGGAGCCTATCCCCAATTGCGAAACCGGTTGCGAGTACTATCGGGCTAGCAAGGCGAAACTTCAAACCGCATCCGAGCCACTGGATGGGTGGCTTGGGCGTGGAGTTGGGTGATATTAAACCATCGACATACTCTGAAATGGAATCCGCTCAGACTCACTACGCGAGACAAACGGGCGTTCCGTTTGTCAATTCGGTGGGTGAGTCGCTGGTGCTTAGCTCCGGTTGGAGTAGTTGGCATGAGATCCATCTATCGGGCGATCATGCTAAGGAAAGCCGCGATGTGATTAAGCGAGCGAATGCCTGGGTGAATGGACGGAAGTCTATCATCTATCGGGCGTTGTTTTACGGTCGTGACACAACATTTAACGACTGCTGTTGGCCCGACATTGCTCTGATGGTCGGCGAGCTGCCCGATGCTGATGCGACGATGTCCAAGCCGAAATGGAGTGTCGAGATCGGCTGGGTTTACTTCAATCCTGATGCCGATGGCAATCCCCGTTTGAGTCCATCATTCGAACGAATGGTGCAATCGGTAAGCGTCGAGATGTGGAAAAAGCGTAAGGCGGAGGATTGGCAATGTTTCGGGCGATGTGAACCATTTGCGAGCATCACCGAAGCCGATGAACTATTCATCGGCGATCCTCCCGAGGTTATGTATTGCGAGCAAGAACTGAAACCATTCCTGAGGGATTCGGAGCTAGCGCTGGACTGGCTGCGGCGATGGATCGAGGATTCGATGAGAGATGCTATCCCCTCGGAGCCTATTCCGTCGGCGGAACTGAAACAATCGAATGCCGCTGGGTTGAATAAGAAGAGCCCCGCAAAGATGCGATCTCCGGGGAGGAAACCGAAGGAACTGACGAAGGAGGAGAAAGAGATCAGGGATCTATGGAAGAGCGGGCGGTTTCTTACTCTGAATGATCTGGATGAGCATCGGGGGGTTGACTGGGGCGAGACGAAAAAATTGCTAGATGCCCTACGGAAGCGTCGAAAAAGGGCTGAGGAACGGACGAAATAGACGAATTAGAATTCCGTCCGTTCTGGGTGGAAGAATTTTCTTGAATTGTCGATGCCTGTTTTCGCTTGTCTGAATTGGTCGAGCGAAAGAATTCTTTGCGTGCCGACGGACGAATTAGAATTCCGTCCGTTTCCGCACTTACAAAACCTCACATGCGTTGCGGCTGTCGCGGCGTGATTCTTTTGAATGTGAGGTTTGATCATGAGCAAAGCAAGATTGATTGGGATCACAGAACTGGCGGAACTGCTAGGCGTTTCCGGTCGGCAAGTGTACCGACTGATGAACGACGGTCTGATGCCTCCCCCGGTTCGGCTGGGTGGTTCCTTGCGATGGGATCGATTGGCGGTCGATCAATGGATTCAAAGCGGCTGCCCGAAAACGTCGAGCCCCCAAGCATCGAAAGGGGGTGATCAATGAGCTACCCAAAAAACCGTTGGTTGCGGGTCGGATCGCATGAGTTTTTTGTGGCAGAATCGGGAAAGTTCCGATGGGCGGCGGATTGGGTGATGACCCAATGGGATGAGGAGTCGGCCGAGGAATGGAGGAGCAATCTAACGGCCCTCAACAAGATGCCCCCGGGGTGTTCCGATGATGCCCGTCGGCTGCGCGATGCTGAGCGATGGATGGATCGAAAAGGGGGTGACGCATGAGGACCCTGCGAAATCGAAAGGGAGCCGGGATGCTGCTCCTCAATGAAAAGCTGGCCAAGCCGATCCCTTCACTGATGGCCGACGAAGTGACATCGGCGAGCGATCCTATGGCCTATGTCCGATTCTTCACGGTGCGCGGTTGGAGTTGGTGGCTGCTGGCCCTGGACCGCGAGAGCCTGATCGGATTGTCCTATGTCGTTGCCCCCGGTGAAGCGATTTGCAATGGAGAGATCGGAACGGTCGATCTATCGGAGCTGGCCGAGTTGGAGGTGATGCGTGGATTGGGCGTCGAGCGTGACACGTCGTTCGAGCCGAGTCGGCAATCTGTGATCTGCGGCGAGGAGGTGAAACATGCTAAGTGACCACGACATCGATCGCATCGCGGATCGGATCATTGAGGCCCTTGGTGGCCGACTATCCCAATCCAATGAGATCTTGGATGTCCATGGAGCGGCGGAACTGCTCGGGTGCTCGGTGCCGACGATTGAGCGTCGGACTCGCGACGGTTCGATCCCATCGGTGAGGATCGGAAGGCTGCGGCGGTATCGTCGAGCCGATCTGCTGGCCCTTAATGCGAAAGGGGGACCATGTGATGCGTAAACATCGAAGATCCCCCCAGGTGAAACGACCTGTTCATTTTAACATCGATGAGGTGAAGCATCGAGCGAGTGGCCGATGGGTGGAAATCCTGTCGGCGGCCGGGATTCCCTCGGAACTGCTAGAGAGTCGGCGAGGGATGCCATGCCCTCGGTGTGGTGGCTCCGATCGGTTCGGCACGATGCGAGATCTCGCGATGCGTGGGGCTGTGTTGTGCCGACATTGTTTCAACGGTGATACCGATCCCCGAGCGGGTGATGGGTTGGCGACGTTGCGGTGGTGGCTCGGTGTGAGCCTGACTGCGGCGACTGAATGGCTCGGCCTTTATCTCGGATGTGGCCATGCTGCTCCTCGGGTGCGTGAGATTGTTCAATCGATCTCGATCCCTCGGGAGATCGATCGAAAGCGGTTTGCGTTGGCGGCTGAGGTATGGGCCCGAAACATGCGGCCCGAGTGGCTTGAAAAGGCTGCTGCGATGCTCGGCCTACCGATCGAGCCGTTGGTTCGGTTGGGAGTCGGCTGGAGCCCAGAACATCGAGCAACAAGCTGGCCGATGCGAGATGGCGAGGGAATCGTGATCGGGATCCGGTTGCGATGCCCGCAAACGACCCAGAAATGGGCTGTGCGTGGCTCGGCTGCTGGCCTGTTCTATTGCCCGACCATGCTGGCGATCGAGCGGCCTGAGCGGCTGTGGTGCGTGGAGGGCCCAACCGATACGGCGGCGTTGCTGTCCGTGGGGTTGAGTGCGGTCGGCGTTCCGTCGGCCGGTGGGGGTGCTGATCTGCTGGTGGCGTTGGCTCGGCGAGTTCGGCCCGGCGAGGTGGTGATCGTGGCCGATCGGGATGATGCTGGTCGGCGAGGAGCGGAGCGGCTGGCCGATGCCCTGGTGATCGTGGCCCC
Organism: Pirellula sp. SH-Sr6A; assembly: GCF_001610875.1. Lineage (NCBI taxonomy): Bacteria > Pseudomonadati > Planctomycetota > Planctomycetia > Pirellulales > Pirellulaceae > Pirellula > Pirellula sp. SH-Sr6A. Next base: position 2,556,566 of record NZ_CP011272.1, read on the forward strand.
TGTGCGAGTTGCGACCCCTCCCGAGGGGGTGAAGGATGCTCGGGCGTGGGTGGTCGGTGGAGCGGATCGAGCGGCGATCGAGTCGATGGCTGATTCTGCTCCGGTGCGATCGATCGTTATGGGGGAGGTGAACCATGGGTGAGCAAAACAAAACGTTGAGCCTGAGAGCATCCAAGGCCCCCGATGGTCGAGCCCGTATCGTTGCGTCGGTCGATGATCGCGAGCTGTGGGCGGGAGTGTGCGATCTGTGGAGCGATACCGATCGAGATCGGTTGGCTGAGGCTATTCATCAAGATTGCCCAGCGATCCCGGTGGCCGACATTCGACGTCGGCTGCTGGTGATCGATCGCGAGAATCTACCGGCCGGGGATGGATCCAGCGAGTCGGCGTGGGATGATCCTGATCCCCTGCCGGATCCATTGCCAAGCGTAATGGCGTACAGTGCCGACCTACTCCCGCGAGAGGTCGGTGATGTGGTGGATGACATCGCGGATCGGATGCAATGCCCACCCGATTTTCCGGCCGCATCGATGCTGGTGGCGTTGGCTGCGGTGATCGGTTGCCGGGTCGGTATAAGGCCCAGACGGTTCGATGATTGGCTTGTAGTTCCGAATCTATGGGGATGCGTCGTTGGCCGTCCCTCCCTCAAGAAGTCTCCCGCTATTGGCCACGCAGAAAAGCGGATCCGAGCATTGGAGGCCCGGGAGCGAGAAAAAATCGCCGACGATGTGGCGGCGTTTGGAGTTGATGCGATCCTCTGCGAGGCTGACATCAAAGCGGCTAAGAAGGCGATCGAGAAGGCTGTGAATGCTGATAACCGCGAGGAGGCCCGTCGATTGGCTCTCGAAATCCAAGCGATGGAGGAAGCATCGCCACCCACCCCAAGGCGGATCATCACGACGGATTCAACCATTGAGAAGCTGGGGGAGATGTTGAACAAATATCCCCATGGGATGCTTCTGTGGGTGGATGAACTGGTGGGATGGATGCGAGGGCTGGATCGTCATGATATGGCTGGGGTTCGGCAACAATTCCTGACGCTATGGAATGGCCAAGGGAGGTTGAACATCGATCGAGTCGGCCGAGGTGAAACGGTCGTTGAGCATCCATGCTTGTCGGTGTTTGGCTGCGCCACCCCTGGCGGGATCGGTGATTATGTGGCGGCGGCGCTGCGTGGTGGCCGAGGTGACGACGGATTGATTCAACGGTTGCAAGTTTTGGTTTGGCCTGATTCCCCCCGCGAGTATCGACAAGTGGACCGATGGCCTAATTCGGTGGCCCGAGATCGATTAGTATCGGTATTCGAGAGCTTGGCCGACTTGGACGTTGAGTCATTTGCTGAGCGTGAAGAGTTCGACGATGGGAGCGGCATTCCGTGGGTTCGGTTTGATGCCGATGCTCAATCCGTGTTCGATCGATGGGACGTTGAGACGCAAAACCGGATCCGAGCGGGTGATCTGCCCGAGTCGTTTGAGAGTCATTTGAGCAAGTATGCTTCACTGATCCCATCGATTGCTCTGATCGTCCATCTTGTGAAGTGGCGGCGTGGCCCAGTGGATGCCATGTCGGTAGAGATGGCGTTGAAATGGGCTGAATATTTGGAGAGCCATGCGGCCCGGTTGTATTCGATCGCGATGGCTCCCGAGCGTCGTTTGGCGAAACAACTATTGAGGAAGCTGATCGCATGGCCCGAGACTAAGCCGATCCGAGTTCGCGACATCGTTCGACATTGCTGGAGCGGTTTGGATGATGAGGAAGTAGTGGCTCAAGGACTGGAGATGTTGGCCGATGCTGGATGGGTTCGAGCTGTTGCCGTTCGGCCCGAATCCGGTCGGCCGACGACGAACTATTTGCTCCACCCGCGAGCGGCTCAGTTTTTCGAAACTCTCAAAACACGAACTGACAAAACCGACGAAACCCGACCTGAGGAGAGTTCTGTCAGTTTTGACAGTGCCGACTTAGGGGGAATAGAAAAAAACGGGATCCCTGAGCCCTCGGGTGGTCGAGTTCGGGGAGTGATCTGATGATGCTGATCGAGCGATTGCGAGCCCTCGGGGTCGAATTGACCATCGAGGGAGATGGCTTGGCGTTCGATGCTCCCGAGGGTGTTTTATCGGCGGAACTGATCGAGGAGATGAAGGCCTATCGATCGGAGTTGATCGCAGCGATTGAACATCGAGATGCCCCTGGGATGGATCCCATCGGGGGCGTTTTTTGTCCGTTCTGTCGTGGCGATCGGTTCGAGGATGTTTACATGGGCTGGCGTTGCGTGAGGTGCGATCGGCTCGCGTGGTGGTGGCTCGGGGAATCGTTGGTTCGGTTCGACGTTGGGGATCTGAAATTGTAGGGCTGGGGAATTATCTGGCCCTCGGATCGTGGGGGCGGTATTCTGTGGGTGCATCACGGCTAGGAAATTCGAAGCCGAAAGCCGCCACCCATAGCGGTTGCCGTGGTGTTTTCTTTATGGGTTCTGTGATTCAACAAATGGGAGTTGATCTGATGGCGAGCGTAACGCGCAAGGCCCAAGGTGGCCGACTAGGTTTTCGGATCCGGTTTTATGTCGATGGGAAACGTCGAGAGCTTTACATTCCCGAGACAACAAAGAAAGCGGAACGACAAGCGAACATTGTGGCGCAGCATTGCGAGGAGTTGAGCAAGGCGAGGGCAAACAACGTGTCACCCTCACCCGATGCCGTGAAGTGGGCGAACGGAACTGAGGGGAGCATTCGGGAGAGTTTGGTGGCGTGGGGACTGGCGGATCCCGTGAGTGAGAAGCTGATTTGTGATGAGGGGCGTTTGTTGGCTCCCTTCCTAGATGCTTACGTTGCGAGCCGGTCGGACCTGAAACGCACTACCGAAATCAACTACAAGCAAACTCGGCGGCTGTTGGTTGAATACTTCGGTGCGTCGAAAGTGTTAAAGAGCATCACTGCGGCCGATGCTGAGCGGTGGCGTCGATGGATGTTGGTCCGCCCCATGGCGATCGCGACCGTTTCCAAGCATTGCAAGCGAGCGAAAACGATGTTTGGAGAGGCGGTGAAGGATCGGCTGTTGGTATCGAGCCCGTTCGCTGTTCTGAAAGGTGGCAAGGAGTCGAATGAGTCGCGGCATTTTCTTGTGACTGCCGACGTTTCCAAAGCGATCTTGAATGCTTGCCCGGATGCCGATTGGCGAGTGATCTTTTCGTTAGCTCGGTGGGGAGGTCTGCGATGCCCCTCGGAAGTGTTGGCTCTCAAGTGGTCGGACGTCGATTGGGAGAAAGGGAGGTTCCGAGTCGATTCCCCGAAAACGGGCGTTCGTTACTGCCCCCTATTCCCCGAGATCCGATCGGCCCTGAAAGACGCGTTCGATCCCGAGTTGATTTACTGCGTGAATAGGTATCGATCGGGGGAGCAAAACCTGCGGACTCAGTTTGGGAGGATTCTCAAGGTGGCCGACGTGAAGCCATGGCCCAAGCTGTTCGTGAATCTGCGATCGACAAGGCGGACCGAGTTGCAAGAAAAATTCCCGGATCACGTCGTGAATCGATGGATGGGACATTCGGGGAAGGTGGCCGAGAAGCATTACCTACAAGTGACCGAGGAGCATTGGGGAGAAGCGACCCGTTTTGGTTCCCCCACCGGTTCCCCCATCGCGAAGCATTCGGGGCCCATCGTTGGAAATCAGCGCACAAAAAAACCCAGCGAGTTGCTGGGTTTAGATGTCTCGGGAGGGGCTGTGATAGCCTACCCAATGACCCCGACGGGAGTCGAACCCGTGTTACCGCCGTGAAAGGGCGATGTCCTAGGCCTCTAGACGACGGGGCCGTCAAAGCGACGAATCGCTGAGGTGCGGAGAAGTTTACGAACACTGCTCCAACTGTCAATACGAAAGATCAAATCGGAGATGGGCGTTGCAAGAAAGTTTTCGCGAGCACAGTTCCCGGCGTTGCACTCTTGGAAAAGGACCTATCATCGATCGGGCCAAAACCCCAGATCAATCGTCCAATATCCAATCCAAAAACCTCTGAACCCTACCACTACTCGTCGGCAGCTTCCGTCTCTTTGCCTTCGTGGTTCCTCTGGATAGCATCGTATACTTCACGGCGGTGCACAGGCACTTCGCGGGGGGCTTCTACCCCCAACCGAACCTTGTCACCGCGAATCTCGACTACGACAATCGTAATCTCGTTATTGATGACGATGCTCTCGTTCTTTTTGCGAGATAATACTAACATGACTTCCCTTCCTCGAATCCTTGGGCAAAATACCCATCTCCTGTATCCTGTGAATCTTTAGAAGGCAGAACCGTACCTCCCTCCTTCGGGCGGTCCACCTACGCTCCAATATCCTTCAACTCTAGGTGCAACGTTGCGCTAGTCAAGAAAAAGGGAGGAATGTCAAGCGGATTTTCATTAAAAAATTGTCGCTTGTACCAATCTGCGGCCCGTCCCACCCTTCCCGCACCCTCACAACCCCTACCGCTATGACGATGCAACCCGATCATTCAATGGAATCCGGGAGGGACGTGCGGGTTCGGAGCAGCGGGTGGTTTTGGATCGATTTCCTTGCCACCTTTGTTGTTTTTTGGCTATATGCCGGGAATCAGATTCCAGACGTCAACGAGCCGCATTACTGGAGCAAAGCGGCCCACTTCTGGAATCCTTCGATCGGAAAGGGAGATCTCTTCCTCGAATCAGGGGACGCCCACTGGGCCTTCTTCGCCACCTTCGGCTGGCTTACGACCGTTCTGCCGATCCAAAGTGCAATTGGAGCTGGAAGGTTTTTTACTTGGCTGGCCCTGGCTGGATCGTGGACCTATCTTCTTCACGGGGTCTTTCGCCGAGCATCGGCAGGCTCTCACAGCAACGCGGTCTCTGCAGGCCCAAAGATCTTGGCCGCGCTAGCAGCTCCGGTGTGGCTCGCCGGGATGCACTGGGGGAATTGGGCTGGGGAGTGGGTCGTGGGTGGCTGCGAATCCAAAGGAATCGCATATGCCTTCTTTTTCTTCGGACTCGGTGCAATGTGCCGTTCTCGGTGGACGCTGGGCTGGGGAATGATCGGGCTGGGCAGCCTTTTTCATGTTGTTACCGGCCTTTGGGTCATTGCTACCGTCGGGCTCGCGTCGATTTGGTTGCAGCTCCTAGCGGACAACATTCCTTTCCAGAAATGGATTCGAGTCCACGTCCTCGGTTGGGTTCTCGGAGCGTCCGGCTTCATCGCAGGCGCCATCCCTGCCATACAGATGGATCTGCAAACGGGCTCGGATGCGAAGTCGCAGGCGGCGGTGGCGCAGGTCTACACGCGACTCGGTCACCACCTTTCGCCGACTCGCTTTAGCGAATCGCGATGGCGAGGTTTCGCAGCTTTACTCGCAGTCTCCTCCGCCGTCTTGCTGCTGGCGCATCGATGCCGCTGGTCCGCTTCTAAGCTATCCGATGCACCGAAAGCGGCGAGTTCGTTCCGCCGTTTGATTTACGATGCACCGGAGCGAACACGTTGGTTGTTGGCCATTGCTGCGATCGCCTTCCTCGTCGCCATGATGGGGCTGGCGATCGATCTGCTACTGAGTCCTTGGTCGCCGAAACTAGCCGCCTCCATTCTTCGCTACTATTGGTTCCGATGGAACGAAGTGACTTGGCCGCTCGCGATTGCGATCCTGGCATTGGCAATTGCAACCCGGCAATTGAGCTTGCCACGGGGAGAGCGACTTCTCGGCTTGTCCGGTGAAGCTCTGGTTCGGATCGTGTCGCTTTCCGCATTGGCCTTCTCGCTCGGTTTGATCAACGAACGAGTGCGATCGCATGCGGCGGAGGTCATACCGGCGGGAGACAAGCAAAGCTTCAGTCTCAAGGAAGATTCGCACGAAGTCCAACGAGAGCAGTTCGCCCACTGGCTAGCCGTCTGCGAATGGATCCGAACCCACACGCCGCGCGAGGGTCTTTGGCTTACACCGCGACGCCAACAGACATTCAAATGGCGAGCCCAACGGCCTGAATTAGCATCATGGAAAGACATGCCCCAAAATGCCAGCGCCGTCGTACTATGGAATGAACGCATCCAAGCCGCCTATCGCTATGATGAACTAAAACGCCTTCTACCGAACGACGAAACCAAACTGAAAGAACTGATTGCCAGTTATGGCATCCGCTACATCCTGCTCGATTTACGAGTCGAGGGCCAGACAATCCCGGCCTGGAAACAGCTTTACCCTTTAGCTCCTGAACAAAACCCGTACTTCGTTGTCCTGGAAGCCCCCACGGACCTCGCGTCCTCAAAGACTCCCTCACCATGAGTAAGAAGACCAGCAAACCTGCACAGCCGACGAGCAGCAAACCTTCTGCGCCCAAACCGAAAGAGAAGGAGAAGTCGCCTGTCTTCAAATCCGTCACGGAGAATCGGAAAGCCAAGTTTCAATACGAAATTCTCGACTCCATGGAGTGCGGGATCATGCTGCACGGCAGCGAGGTAAAGAGTCTTCGCAATGGCAAGTGCTCGATCGAAGAAGCGTACGGACGTCTCCAAAACGGAGAGCTGTGGCTCGTGAACTGCGAAATCGATGAATATCGGCAAGCCACATTTTGGAATCACCCTACAAAACGGACTCGCAAGCTCCTTCTTCGTAAGCAAGAGCTTTTGAAGTTCGCGGGTCGTTCTAAAGAACGAGGGCTGACTCTGGTCCCCCTGCGTGTCTATTTCACTGAACGCGGTATCGCCAAGTGCGTTATGGGGCTTTGCAAAGGAAAGAAGCTGCACGACAAACGGGAAACCCTCAAAAAGAAGGATTCCCAGCGAGACATCGAACGGGCCATGCGAGGCAAACGCATGGAGCGATAGCAGGCTCATGACAGCCTTACCCCAAGGTCGAACCCGCCCTGCAACGATGCGTACTGGAAACCATGCTAGAAATTACCGATCTCAAAAAGTCCTTTGCGGAACCCTCCGGCGCCCGTGTCGATATTCTTCACATCCCCAGCTTTCGAATGACGGCGGGGGAACAAGTCGTATTGCGGGGCGAAAGCGGCTGCGGCAAGACGACGTTGCTACACACCATTTCAGGACTTGTAAGGATCGATTCCGGATCTATCCAACTGGACGGTGTCGAACTTACGCGTTTTTCAGAATCTGCCCGCGACCGGATTCGAGCCGCGAAACTAGGCTACGTTTTCCAAACCTTCAATCTGCTGCCGGCCTTCACAGCGTTTGAGAACGTCAAGCTAGGGATGACTTTCTCTCGCAAATCGGTCGACACGGCCCGCGCTGTCGAGCTCTTGGAAAAGGTGGGTCTCAAAGATCGCCTTCACTATCTTCCCAAACAGCTCTCTGTGGGCCAACAACAGCGAGTGGCCGTGGCGCGCGCATTGGCGAACAAGCCCCGATTACTCCTCGCCGATGAACCGACCGCCAATGTCGATCCAGCGAATCAATCTCGTATCATCCAACTTATTCGAGACGTCTGCACGGATGAAGCAGTCGCCATTCTCTTGGTGACTCACAGCGACGACGTGGCCAAACAGTTCGCACGCGTCGAGCGATTCGAAGCATTGAACTTGGTCAGTAAACAAACGACTGCACCGGAAAGCGAGCTGTAAAGAACATGAGTCTCTTGCGCATTGCAATCAGGAACTTGTGGTATCGCAAATTTCCGACGTTCTTGACGATGTTCTCCATGTCGCTCGGCGTTGCGTTAGTCGTGTTGGTCCTAACGATTTCAGGGCAGATAGAACGGACGTTCGAGCAAACCGGTAATGTCGGGTACAACTTGATCGTGGGAGCCAAGGGGAGTTCCGTTCAATTGGTCTTCAACACGGTTCTCTTCCTGAGCGAGCCGGTGGAGAATGTCCCTTACTCTTATTACATGGAATATCTTCCCGGTGATGACGCTCGCCGAAAGGAGTACGAGAGAATCGGCGGGGTGCTCGCGGAACCCGAACGAAAGGGCTATTACTCCTCGTTCACGAAAGGGGGGTTCGCAATCCCCATCTGTATGGGGGATTATGTCGGCCCTTTTCGTTGCATTGGAACAACCCCAGAGTACTTCAATACCTTGAAACACGGCAACGAAGGAAACTTGCCATACGAGTTCGCACAAGGTCGCAATTTTGTCGATTACTCGGAGGAGAATGGATACTTTGAAGCGGTCATTGGCAGCCAAGTTGCCGCCGAGATGCAACTCAAACTTGGGGACGATATCTTTGCGTCCCATGGCGTCGAAGGTGGCGAGACGCACGACGACGGGTTTAAGATTGTCGGTATCCTCAAACCAACAGGAACTCCAAACGACCGAGGCGCGTTCGTCAACATTGAAGGATTCTACCTGCTTGAAGGGCACGTCGCCCCCGATCGAGATTTGATCAGCGGTATCGAAAAGCGAGGCACGGCAGTGGCTCCGGAACGCGAAGGACGGTTGTCCAAAGTCCGATTGCCCATCGACAAGCGAGAAGTGACCGCGATCCTGGTGCGGCTCGGAGGCCCCGCAGGAATTGGAATGCAAAAGCAAGTCAACAAATCGGCGTTTGCGATCGCAGTCTCGCCGATCAGCGTTCTGAACCAACTGCTGGAGTTCTTCGTCAAGCCGGTGAAATTCGGTCTATTTATTTTGACGAGTTTGGTTTGCGTCGTCAGTGCCATTGGGATTCTCGTCAGCATTTACAACAGCATGAGCGAACGCAAGAGAGACATTGCAGTCATGCGAGCGCTGGGCGCATCACGCGACCACGTCACGGCCATCATCCTGCTCGAATCGACTATGATCGCGGTAATCGGAGGGGTGGCTGGCTGGTTGATCGGACACTTGGTCGGTCCTATTAGTAACGCTTGGACAAAAAATACGACAGGAGCCACCGTCGACATTTGGAGCACGGTCTCATCTCAGGAGCTTTGGTTGGTTCCGGGGATGATTTTCATTGGAATTCTCGCCGGTTTGATCCCTGCGATTTCCGCGTACCGAACGAGCGTCGTAGAATCGTTGTAATCGCATCGATTCCCCTTTAGAGAGCCCAAGGGACCGTGGTCGCCGTCGAACAATATCTCAAACCCGAGCTTGCAGCCCAAATCAAACGACTGGATCTCCGCGCGCAGATGGTCGTCAAAGGCTTTTTGCAAGGAATGCACTCCAGTCCCTTCCACGGATTCTCCGTCGAATTCAGCGAGCATCGTCTTTACACGCCAGGCGATGATCCCAAGGACATCGACTGGCAAGCCTACGCGAAGACGGAACGCTATTACGTCAAGAAGTTCGAAGCCGAGACCAACATCACGGGCTACATCGTGATGGATCTGAGCCAGTCGATGGACTATACGTATCGACAGAAGCTCACCAAGTTCGATTACTGCGTCTGCTTAGCCGCTGCCCTGAGCTATCTCATGTTGATGCAGCAGGATCCGGTCGGTTTGGTAACCTTTGACAAGAAGATTCGAGCGAACCTACAGCCCAAATCGAAACGAAGCCAGTTCGCTGCCATCTTGAGTCAGCTCACCAAACTCAAAGTAGCAGGGGAAACAGAGTTAAAGGCTCCGTTGCTGCAATTGGCTTCGATGCTCCGGCACCGATCGCTGATCATGTTGATGAGCGATCTGTTGGCCGACGTTGACCCGACTCTCGAAGCCATCCGAGTGCTAAAACATGCAGGGCATGACGTGATTGTGTTTCACGTCCTCGATGAAGCCGAAGTGGCATTTCCCTTTCAAGGCTTGGTGCAATTGGAAGATCCCGAGACGGGGGATTCCATGAGCGTCAATGCCGACGACATCGGAAACGAGTATCGCGAGAACATCCAGCGGTTCCGAGACCAGCTAAAGAAAGGCTGCAATGAGTCGAAGATCGACTATGTGCCGCTCGATACCAGCATGCCCTACGACAAAGCCATTACCGAGTATCTCTTGAGTCGTCGCAATCGATTCTAGGCTTATAGGCCGTCGCCTTCGAACGATTGCACCTAACGATCAGCTAGTCCAAGTGTGTAATGCAGCTGCGTAATGCAACAGCTCTGTCCATCGAACGCGCCGTTTCGAGACGGCTGGGCGATTACACTCTGCCGCAGATGAGGGTCGCGTTGTGGCCACCAAAGCCGAAGCTGTTGTTCATCGCGATACGAACCTTGCACTCTCGGGCTTGGTTCGGAGTGTAATCGAGATCGCAGCTGGGATCAGGGGTATCCAGATTGATTGTCGGTGGAATCACGCCGTGATAACAAGCGAGGATCGACAGGATCATCTCGATACTGCCGCTGGCTCCCAGAGCGTGACCCAAATGACCTTTGGTGCTCGAAATGGCGACCTTGTAGGCTGCGTCTCCGAATACACTCTTCACCGCGACCGTCTCTGCCTTGTCCCCGAGAGGAGTGCTGGTCCCGTGCGCGTTGATATAGTCAACCTCTTCTGGGTTGATCTTCGCATCGCGCAGCGCATTGAACATAGCGCGTCCCGCTCCGCGACCTTGTTCATCTGGGGCCGTGATGTGCCCTGCATCGCAGGATCCACCATACCCGAGAATCTCGCTGTAGATCGTGGCACCGCGACGCTTGGCATGCTCCAGTTCTTCGAAAATGAGAACACCGCATCCTTCGCTCAGAACGAATCCGTCGCGATCGGCATCAAAAGGTCGACTCGCTTTTTCTGGAGCATCGTTTCGCGTCGATAACGCTTTCATGTTCGCAAAGCCGGCGACACCCATGGACGTGATCGCCGCTTCGGTTCCACCCGTCACCATCACATCGGCTTCGTCGTATTGAATGGCTTTCAACGCGTCACCCATCGCGTTGTTGCTGCTCGCGCAAGCCGTCGCGACGGCGAAGTTGGGACCTCGCAACCCGTACTGGATCGCGATGTTCCCCCCCGCCGCGTTGAGCATCATCTTGGGAATGGTGAACGGGCTAACCCGATCAGGTCCCTTGCTGAAGAGCCGAAACATCTGCTCTTCAATCTCATTGAGCCCGCCGATTCCGGATCCGAGGATAGCGCCACAGCGAAACGGATCTTCTTTCGAAAAATCCAATCCGGAGTCTCCTACGGCTTGATAGGCCGCTGCCATGGCAAACAAGGTGAAGCGATCGAGTCGTTTCACTTCCTTCGGCTCTACCGATGCACCGGGATCGAAGTTCTGGACGTCTCCTCCAAACTTCACCTTATGATGCGACGTGTCGATGACGGAAAGAGGGTGGATACCGCTCTTTCCATCCAAGATCGATCGCCAGAGGTTGGCAATATCGCAGGCTAGGGGGGTGACGCATCCAAGCCCGGTTACAACGACACGACGTTTCATTCAGATCCCAAGAACGCGAGTGACTCGCTCCAGAACGTGAGTGGCTTGCTCGAAAAATTAGGCTTGCTGCTTTTCGATGTAGTCAACAGCTTCGCCAACGCGCTGAATCTTCTCGGCGGCATCCTCGGGGATGCTGATGTCGAACTCTTCTTCAAGTTCCATCACCAATTCGACGGTGTCCAACGAGTCCGCGCCGAGGTCATTCACAAAGTGCGTATCGCGACCAATCTTGTCCTTTTCGACGCCCAGTTGCTCCGCGACAATATCGATGACTCGTTCCTCAATCGATGCCATAACAGGGTGCTCCCCTCAGCAGTTTTTTGTAATCAGAAGTTGACGAATAGTTAACCTGCTCGAATCCGCCTGATGAGCGGTCCTTCGCAGAGCCAGCAATTGTGGCGAGGCAGAAAGTAACGGATTCTAGCAAAATAGGTCAAGCCATGAAGGGCCTAGAACCGTGGCGAAACCAGAACTTTTGCACCAATCGGGTAGGAGGCGGGATTACTCCCGCCGTCCTCCCACACCACCGTACGTACGGTTCCGTATACGGCGGTTCAGGTCTAACGACGATTCAGCTCAGTGCCTTTCTGGACGAGGCTTATCAGCCCAAGTTGCGTGAGGTGGCGAGTAGGCAGGGCCTGATTCATGTGGCTAGCGCCAGCATTCCACCAGGGGCCATGACCATTGCCAGCACAGACCCACGCTCGCACGCGGTCAATGCCAAGGCGAGTCAGTTCGCGGGCTCGTTTGGGCGGACGCTTCCATTGGCGCCAGTAGATGGCGCGTAACTTCCTGCGTAACCAGCTATCAAGTTCCTCGAACGTTTTCTTCACTTCACTCTTCCGGTAGTACGACACCCAACCGATCAGGACCGGCTGCAACTGAGCAAGCACCGTACGCACATTGCGACCTCGTGCCTTGCGGAGTTCCTCGCGTAGGCGACCCTTGAAGCGTTTGACCGATTCAGGAGACACCTTAAACTTCGGTTGGTGATGGTGCGTGAACGTATAGCCCAGGAACTTGCGGTTCCAGGGGCGGTCCACGGCACTCTTGGCTCGATTCACTGTCAGTCGCAGTTTCTCGCTCAGGAAGCGTTCGACACCATTAAGCACTCGCTCACCGGCGCGGTGACTGCGAACGTAAATGTTACAGTCATCAGCGTAGCGAACGAATTTGTGGCCTCGGCGTTCCAGCTCCTTGTCCAGCTCATCGAGCAGGACGTTGGACAGAAGCGGTGATAAGGGACCGCCTTGCGGCGTTCCCTCGCTGCGTGGACTCACGATGCCGCCTTCCATGATGCCAGCTTGCAGATACAAGCGGATCAGTTTCAGGATGCGTTTGTCTTGGATCTGACGTGCAAGGCGACTCATCAGGATGTCGTGATTGACGCGATCGAAGAACTTTTCCAAGTCCATGTCGACAACCCAGCGATGCCCTGAAGCAATGTGTTCCTTGGCACGATCCAACGCCTGATGCGTACTCCGGCCTGGGCGAAACCCAAAGCTAGAATCCGAAAACATTGGATCGTAGAGCCTCGTGAGCACTTGCAGTAAAGCTTGCTGGATCAAGCGATCTAGCACTGTCGGTATGCCCAGCATGCGCATCCCTTTGCCACCGGGTTTAGGTATTTCTACCTTTCGCACAGGGCTCGGACGATACGTTCCGCTGAACAGTTCTTCCCGGTGGCGTTCCCAATGCTCTCGGCAGTAGCCTGGCAGTTCATCGACGGTCACCCCATCAACGCCTGCGGCTCCTTTATTACCGACAACACGGCTCAACGCCTGCAACATATTGCTGCGGCTTAGCACCTCCTCCATCGTGACGGTGACTGAATGTTCAGTGTTCTCATTGCATGCCGGAAGTGTTTGACGCGCGTACGAATTACCCTCAGCGGTTCCGCCGCATACTCTTGTTCGCCGCTCAGGCTTCTCAGCCGTCATCTCTGCGTCTACCTCACATCACGAATACTTTGCACCAAACGGTTAAACTTGTTCGGCCCTTCGTCAGCTAAAGCCTCCGACTACTATGGCCTCTGCTGACTTCTACGGTGACATCGTAACCTCTTGCGAGGCAACTAGCTTTGCAGCATCCCCGTAGATCTCTCAGGGTAAGACGCGTAACTTTCCTCTCGTATATTCGCCGCATATACGCCGACTCGGTCCGAATGACATTGGGCTTTGAATCTTCGTGCCTTCTCGCCCACCGGGTCGTCGCCTCGTATACGGTTCGTGTACCTCGAACCGAGAGTTTGCCTGCTGCTTCCTTCAGATTCAGAGTTGCCCCTGACACCCTTGCAGTCGACTAGGAGTTCCTGTCATCAAGGCCTCCATCGGGACTTGCACCCGACAAGTTACTTCCTGGTTCACTTTCGCTTGCCAGTTGCGAGCGTCAGTCAATGACGCTCCGCGTCATGCCTGACGCACACAAAAAACCAAGCCATCCGCTAAAGATGGCTTGGTCGCATTCTATTTCGGGACCGAATGGGTGTTTTCGAACACATTCCATCCGTCCTCGTTTAGGACAATTCCCAGCAGTATTCCGCGTTATTGCGGGAGCGAAGCAGGAGGCAATCCGGGCAATGCTCCCGGCAATACACCGCCCGTTGTGTTACCCGAAGAGGCAGATTGTGGCAAACCACCGGGCAATCCCGCTCCAGGGAGATTCGTTCCACCTACATAGCCGGTTGGCAATGGCTGGCCAGCAGGAAGACCACCAGCAGGAAGACCACCAGCAGGAAGACCACCAGCAGGAAGACCACCAGCAGGAAGACCACCAGCAGGAAGACCACTCGTTGGGAGTGCTCCCGCTGGGCTCGAAGGTGGCAAGCTGCCTGGAGCTCCTGGCAATGCCGCGACTCGGGTCGCAGGGGCTTCTGGAGTTTGTGCGGCTGGCGATGTGCCCGGCTCGTCCAATTTTTCGAAGTTCACGACTTCGTATTCTTCCCCAGTCCCGGGATCGACAGCCATCTCACAGACGCGCCATCCCGCGGCTTCTTTGCGAAGAACCCATAGGACTTCCATCTCCTGCGGTTGTTCCCCTGCGGCGGTCGGTGGTTCAATCCACTTCGAAGTCACCAAAATCGCTTCTCCCTGCGGAACGGCGTCTTGGATTTGAAAGGTGGCTTGGGCCGATCCTGGCGGTGCGATCTGGATTCCTTGTCGCGCAATCTCTTCCCGAGCAGCACTGGAGAAAAGGGCGGAGAGCTGTTCTGCATTTCCAGCTCGCATGGCGTCCAAGAAAACGCGGACAATGTCCTTCGGGTCGGTCGGGGTAACGATGTTGGTGCCCGCTGCAGGAAGTCCAGCGACTCCACCTTGTGCGACAGGTGTATTGGCAGCGACTGGCGCGTCGGCAGTTTGGTTGCCACCACCTCCGCATCCCACGGTGAATGCCAACGAAAGAGCAACTGGAGCCCAGAGAATTCGTTTCATAGTTCGGAGTTCCGTTCCTAAAGTTTTTGGGTCGATAAGCCTCGAGAGTCGGAAGAAATAGCGGGGACGCGAGAGTTGCGTCAAGGCTATTTCTTTTGCCAGCAATCTTCTACGGAATCTGGCAATGCGAGCAGGGCTCTCGAAGGATTGCGATGCCGGACAGAAAAATCATCCCAATCCGACAAATCGATTCAACTCGTCATAGCCGATCCTCCGATGCCATCCGAAGTGCGCCTTCACCGCTTTTCGGCGAAGCTACTCCGTCACGACCCTATCGCGAGGTCCGAGCATGTTTCCATCCTTCGTCATTCGCTCTATGGCTTGCGTGGCCAGCTTGGCGGTTGCGTTCACCACCCTAGCTCTCGCGCAGGCCCAGCCGAACTCGCAACAAATCCAATGGATCGAGGACTTCCCAACGGCGATCCGATATGCGACGAGCAACAACCTGCCCTTGATGCTCCACTTCTACGGGGACAACTGCCCACCCTGTCGGCTCCTTGAAAAGAAGGCATTCCGCGACCCCGAACTCATCAGCAAGATCAACGGGCAAGTCGTCGCAGTTCGAATCAACGGCGAAAAACAAAAAGAACTTCGGGATCGCTACCAAGTCACTCGGTGGCCCACCGATGTCTACGTGCTACCCAACGGCGAAGAAGTCTACCGGACCGTGAGTCCGCAAGATCCGTCTGTCTACGGCCAAATGATCGATCGAGTCGCACTCCGGCATCGAGATTGGAAAGCGGGTGAGATCGCCGCGGCGCAAGCGAACGAACATCGCCTCGCCAATAGAACCTCGACGCAAATCGCTATGGACCGCCGCCCCACCCCGACCTCCTCGATCGCATCCTCGGGGAGCCACCCCGTCATGAATTCTCGCCAGGCTTCTGCGCCCACGGCCTTGGCTAGTCCCACCTTAGCCAGCCCTGCGGCGGCCAGCCCTGCGACGGCCAGCCCTTCATTGGCCAGCCCCGCACCGGCCACTGTCCAACCGATGCTCGCGTCCCAGCCGATGCACGCCGTTCCACCCACATCCGCACCGCAACAGATTCCGCAGTCCGTCGCCGACCATCGCGTCATCTCCAATCCGCACTTGGCCGCCGGACCGCTCGTCGTCCCACCTGCTGCGGCGACATCCGCTCTCGCCCAGCCCACTCCCAGCACGCCATCGGCCCCTGAGGCCAAGATCGCCGGCGTGCCCGCCACAACGATCGCAGCACGAACGCCTGCTCAGCCCGAGCCCTCGGTCGGCCTCGATGGCTTCTGCCCCGTCTCCCTTTATCACGGTGCGAAATCGACCGATCCGAATCGAACAGTATGGACCGAAGGTTCGCCAAAATTTGCAGTCAAGCATCGAGGCCGCATCTATCTATGCGCTTCGGATGCCTATCGCCAAGAGTTCTTGCGAGCGCCGGACCTCTACGCTCCCTGCCTCAGCTGCTACGACTTGATTCACTACATCAAAACCCAACAGTTGGTCGACGGCAAATGCGAATTCGGATGCTTCCAAGCCGACACGGGACGCGTCTTCCTCTTCGCGACCCAAGAACACTGCGATGAGTTTCGTCGCAATGAATCCTACTATAGCCAATTGATGCAATCGGGTACCGAACCAGAACGCGTTGCCTCCCAGCCAGATGGTTCGCCCGTGCGATAGTCAAGCCGCTCAGTAGGCCTTCCGCAACGACTCACTGCGATCACGTCAATCATGAAAAGCCATCGATCTCGCCGACCCATCGAATCGGCCCCTGTCGACCGTCCGCATCGCAATCGCCGGCATATGCGCCACGCCAGACTTTGGTGCAACTATCTGTTCGCCGCCGCAGGGCTTGGGATAGGCTCTCCGGCTTGGGGACAGCAGAACCTGATCCACTGGCCACGACTGGACTTCGTGATTCCATTCCAGATCGACAGCAATGGCCAGTCTCCTCAAGAAGTTTTGCTGGAGGTCTCCGAGGATGGTGGGCAGAACTGGAGCATGTGCTCACGCGGGGATACGCGCACCCGCCAATTTCAATACCGAGCGGCTCGAGATGGCACTTATATCTTTCGCTTGAAGTCGGTCGACGCGGCAGGGAGAAGGTTTATCAATCCGGGAGAGCCTCTGCGGATCGCGGTTGACACGAGTAAACCGAATGCGAGCTTGATTATCGATATCGACCCGCGTGGAGAAATGCTGGCAGAGTTTTTAGCCAGCGACAGCGCTTTGGACGCAGCCAACATTTCACTCGAGTACCAAACCGAATCGACTGGGCGTTGGGTGCCGATCTCGTTTCAGTTGAACCAGAGCACGACCCCAGGTGAAGTCTCTGGTTATGGCACTTGGTCATTACCCGATAACGCCAAGCAATTGGTCGTTCGATTGATCGCGAAAGATCTGGCAGGCAACGCGACCGAAGTGACCCGGTTACCTCAACTGCCAAAGACCGCCGTCCATGGCATGGGAATGCAATTGGCCAGCCAGCCCAAAGGTCTTTCTCCCCAAACAAGCCCCGATATTGTCTTGGGACCTGTTCCTCGTCGCGCCCCACCGACAGGGCTCCCCGTTCGAGAGCTCACCGACTCAGAGCTCGAATCGATACGCGGAGGGGATGCGACCATCTTGGCCAACACCAAGAACTCCCAATCTCTGTTGGCGAGAGAGCCAAGCTCCTTCGTTGGTGAGTCGATGGGTCTCGAAACCAACAACCGAACCATGGGTGCTGCGCCTCCCAATGCGAACGCTGCATCGCTTCCCTCCCTGCCGACTCTCGGGGCACCGCAATCCCCCACTCGCAAACCGCTCGAGCAAGAGCCGTTGTATGCCAACACTCGGGCCTTCAGCTTGGACTATCGGATTGAAAACGATCCCGGAGCACCGATCACGGAAGTCGAATTGTGGGGGACCATCGACGAAGGCCAAACGTGGGAAGTTTGGGGACTCGACCCCGATCGCACCAGCCCCTTTGATATCGAAGTCGAGAACGATGGTCTCTTCGGCTTCCGAATGGTGATCGTTGGAGCGAATGGTCTCGCTTCCAACCGTCCGCGCCCTGGGGATAAAGCAGACACTTGGATCTTGGTCGATACCGCTCCCCCTCAAGCCCGTTTGTCCAGCGCGCTGTACGGGACGGGAAAAGAAGTAGGCTCCCTCGTCATCGAGTACCGCGCCCAGGACGAGTACCTGGGAGAACGCCCGATTTCATTGTTTTATGCCGAATCGCCTACGGGCCCCTGGCAAGTCATCTCGAGGGGGATTCGCAATCAAGGCAGATTTGTATGGCCTTCCAATCCAAACCTGCCCCCAACAATCTACCTGAAGATGGAAACCGTCGATTTGGCGGGAAACGTCACGTCGTCGACCTTGGATATCCCGATTCAAGTCGAAGGGATCGCACCGCGAGGGCGAATCCAAGGATTCCGCCCCCTCTCCCGGCCCGGAAACTGAGCCGCGGCGCTTCGCGAGCTAGCGGTTGACGAGCGAGGGTTCGCATCTACCCGGCCCCCCCGCATCTTGACCAAATCGGTCTTTCCGCCGAGACTCTACCCCTTTGCAATCGCCTATTTGACCAAAGGAAGTTTCTAGTGCCTGCAACCTGCGTGATCGGACTCCAGTGGGGGGATGAAGCTAAAGGGAAATTGGTTGACCTTTTGGCACCTCGCAACGATATCGTCGTGCGCTACCAAGGGGGAGCGAACGCAGGGCACACCGTCGTTTGCGGGAAAGAGGTCTACAAGCTGCACCACGTCCCGTCCGGGATCCTTTCCGAAGGGATCATGAATGTAATCGCTCCCGGGGTAGTGATTGAGCCAAACATGCTGATTCGCGAAATCGAAGGACTCGAGGCGCGCGGCGTGAACCCTCGCAAGAATCTGATGATCAGCGAACGGGCACACGTCGTGATGCCCTGGCACTTCGTCGAGGACAAGGCAACGAACAAGGCGGTGGTCTCCGGCGAGAGCATCGGCACGACCAATCGAGGCATCGGACCTTGCTATCGAGACAAAGTGGGCCGCACCCATGCGTTTCGGTTAGCCGATCTTCTCAGCGATCAAATGGAAACGAAGGTTCGCGAAACCGTCGCCGCCAAGCGAGCGATGCTGGAGCCGATCGCCGATCCCGCCGACCTGGAAACCTTGGTAGCCGATAAGATCATCGAGCAGTGCAAGGCATGGAACGCAATTCTCGGCCCTCTTTCCGCCGACACCACGAATTACTTGCTCGATGCCGTGGATGAAGGGAAAAAACTACTCATGGAGGGCGCGCAAGGCTCGTTGCTGGACATCGACCACGGCACCTATCCGTTTGTGACCAGCAGCAACGCGTCCGGCGTCGGCGTCTCTTCCGGTTCAGGTGTCCCTGCCCGCTGGATTACCAATGTCATCGGAGTAGCAAAGGCCTACTCGACCCGCGTCGGCGGAGGACCTTTCCCGACGGAATTGCTCGATGCGACCGGACAGAAAATTCGGGATCTCGGACGCGAATACGGAACAACCACCGGTAGACCGCGCCGATGCGGTTGGTTCGATGCGGTCGCCGTTCGCTACACCGCGCGATTGAGCGGCGTGCATTATCTCTCCTTGATGATGATGGATGTCCTCAGCCACTTCGATGAAATCCAAGTCTGCGTGGCCTACGATGTCGACGGCGAACGCGTGACCAAGTTTCCTTGCTCAGCCGAAGTGCTTCGCCGCTGCAAGCCGATTTACGAGACTCTGCCGGGCTGGAATACAGATGTTTCGGGAGTTCGTAAACTGGAAGAGTTTCCAGCCAACGCCCGCAAATACATCGATCGTATTTCGGAACTGATTTCCGTGCCGGTTGGCGTTCTGTCAGTGGGACCGGATCGCGAGCAGACGATTTTCTTGATCTAGCTGGACAAATTTCGCCCATCGCTTGTTTTTCAATTGCAACGGGGGATCATGGGATGGAGTTTTCCTCCTCGAAATCCCATTCCTCCTTCGCGATTTGAGGCACCTATGCGCAAGCGATTTGCACTCCCATTCCTTTTTGGTTCGGCAGCTCTTGTTTCCGGCGTCGCCTTGCCCCTTGCGAGTCCCACTGGAGTTCTTGCCTCCGAAGCGGTAGCTCCAGTCCAAGATCGCGAAGCAGTGCGAGCCAAACTGGTCGCCCAAGGGGTCGAATACCTGAGAAAGGCTCAATCCGAAGATGGCTCCTACAGCTCCAAGTCGGGGCCTGGCATCACAGGGTTGGTTCTCAGCAGCCTTGCTGCCTCAGGTCTCCAAGAAGGGGATCCAACAGTCGACAAATGCGTGAAGTATCTCCTCAGTACGCGGCGTGATAACGGGGGACTCTTTGCCGAAGGATCGAAGCACGCGAACTACGAAACTTGCTTGGCTCTCTCTGCTTTCAGTCGACTCAATGAAGGTGGCAAGTACGACAAACTGATAGCGAATGCTCAAGCGTTCTTGAAGAAAGAACAGTGGGACGAAACAGAAGGCCTCGAGTCGAGCGATGTCCGATTCGGGGGGGCTGGCTATGGAAGCAAATCGCGTCCCGATCTTTCCAACACTGCATTTTTGATCGAAGCACTTCGCGAATCGGGAGTTGCAGAAGACGACCCAGCGATCCAACGAGCGCTCGCTTTTGTTTCCCGATGCCAAAATTTGGAATCACCCAATAACAGCACCCCGTTCGCGTCGAAGTCCAATGACGGTGGCTTCTACTACACTCCCGCCAACGGTGGCGAGTCGATGGCGGGAGTCGAAGAGGGAACGGGAGCGCTCCGATCGTATGGTTCGATGTCGTATGCAGGATTAAAGAGCATGATCTTCGCGGGTGTGAACAAGGAGGATGTTCGTGTGAAGGCGGTCAAGAGTTTCTTGACAAAGAATTACACAGTCTCCAGCAACCCAGGTATGGGAGAGACAGGACTTTACTACTATCTGCAGACGATGGCCAAAGCGCTAAACGCTGTGGGAGATGACACCTTCGAAACTGCAGACGGCCCCAAGGACTGGAAGTCCGATCTGGTGAAGCAACTGGCGAAGACCCAGCGAAGCGATGGTTCTTGGGTGAACGAATCCGTCCGCTGGATGGAAGGGGACCCTAACTTGGTGACCGGCTACTCCCTCCTCACCCTCTCGCATTTGAAGTAACCCACGGGCGTTCACCGTTACTCTAGACTGGCCGTTCCGCTAGATCGGCCGTTACTCTCAACACGCGTTTAATCTACATCTGCCGCGTCTCCATAAACCTCGCGGCTCTTTCCAAACTCTGGTCTCAACGGTCGTTCTCGACCGTTTCTGGACACTTGACGGCCCGGTTCTGGACACTTGACGGCATCATGTGAGCGCATCGTGGCTTGGAACCGTCAATGGATTGTCCATGACAAAGATGGTGCAAGGCCGATGTGTGCCGCCCGGCCATGGCCACCGGGGCGAGGCCAATACGGAGAGCTATGTTTCGGTTTGGAAGAATCGCGATGCTGCGTCGATAGTTTGTTCGATGTCGCTCATGGTGTGGGTAGCGCTGACAAAAAGCGCTTCGAACTGACTGCAAGGCATATAGATGCCTTGGTCGATCAAGCTCCAGAAGTAGCGGGCAAAACGTTTGCGATCGGATCGGTCCGCGCTGGGCCAATCGATCACGGGAGACTCGTTGAAGAAGAGCGTCATCATGCTTCCGACACGCTGTAACTGCGTGGGGATCCCGTGCGCCTTGGCAGCCGATTGCAGGCCTTGTCCAAGCGTCGAACAGATCTTTTCCAAATGATCATAAGGGGGATTGTCGCGAAGCAATTCCAACGTCTTCGCACCTGCTGCGGTCGCGAGCGGATTCCCTGCCAACGTACCGGCTTGATAGACCTTCCCCGCAGGCATGACGTTATCCATGATCGATGCTTTGCCGCCATAAGCTGCGAGAGGCATGCCCCCTCCCACGATCTTACCGAGCGTCGTTATATCGGGATCGATGCCAAAGAGAGACTGCGCTCCGCCGTACGCCACCCGAAATCCAGTCATCACTTCATCGAAGATCAGAACCGCGCCATCCGATTTGGTTAGAGTGCGAAGGGCCTGCAAGAAAGAAGGGGTAGGAATCACTGTCCCCATGTTCCCGACGACAGGCTCCAAAATCACCGCAGCGATCGTATGCGGATGCTCTGCAAAAACATTCTCGAGGGCCGCGACATCGTTGTAGTTCAAAACAATCGTGTCCTGCGAAGTACCAGCCGTGACCCCCGGCGAATCGGGTACACCGAGGGTAGCCGCCGCAGACCCCGCCGAAACGAGCAATGAATCGACGTGACCGTGATAGCAGCCTGCGAACTTGATAATCTTCGAACGACCTGTTGCACCCCGGGCGACCCGGATCGCGCTCATGGTGGCTTCGGTCCCGCTGCTCACCAATCGAACGCGCTCCATGCTCGGTACGGCAGCTAGGATCAGTTCGGCCAAGTGGGATTCTCGCTCCGTCGGTGCACCGAAGGAAGTTCCTTTGGAAGCTGCTTCCGCGATCGCAGCAAGGACTTCCGGATGGGCATGTCCGAGGATCATTGGGCCCCAAGAACCGATGTAGTCGAGATAGCGATTGCCGTCGACATCATAGAGGTGTTGTCCCGATGCGTGATCGATGAAGAGCGGAACTCCACCCACGGCTCCGAAAGCTCGGGCAGGAGAGTTCACACCACCGGGAATCAATTGCCGAGCCCGTTCAAATGCTCGAACACTTTTCTCGCGACTCACGCTCGTCTCCATTCCATGTCGTTTAATACAAACCCTACCAGCCCATCACCCCCTACCAGCCCATCACCATGTTGGACTCAATGATCCGGCGTGCTTTCTCCAGATCCGAACCTGTCTCAGCCATGTACAAACGGATGGCATGCAGTTTGTCTCCCGAGGACTTCGACAGGCAATCGCGGGCGATCGAGCAAATGTCGACGCGGCGTCCGGGGACTCCCAACACCGATTTCGAGATCACCCAAGAATTGCGAGGCCGTTTGGTCATCCTCACGACTTGATCGTGCGGGTAGGCGTCGGCCAATGTGTCGCGCGCGGCGGCCTCATCGTCGGCCCAAGTGATGAAAATATGAGAATCGGTTTCGATTTCGAACAGCGGCATCGTCGGGGATTGGATGTTGGAGTTACGAAGGTAAACCGCCTAGGAGATCGCATAGTAACCAACGAAGCTCAAATGTCGAACCTCATTTCGTGAGGATTAGCTTTCCCTGCTTGGTTTTTCGCAGCCGATACAACTGACCTTCCAATTCAATCCACAGTTCGTCCGCTCTCTCGGACAAGACATCAAAGGAAACGGGATTCAAAATGGTCCCGGGACGATGCTGGGGACACCGCGCGGCACCTTTTTCCATCCGCTCCGCCTCCAATTGCTGGCTCGCTCCCCCTGCAACTTCCCCATCGGCAACGAACGGCTCCACCGGATCTGTCATGATTGCACCAACCACCGCTCCCATCATCTGATCGCTCCCAGCTGCTACCCAAGTGCTGTTAAGCCTCAAAAGATATCTTAACTGAGACTCAGTTTCAACATGACGAGCGGTTTATTTGCATCAAATGCTGTGCAAAATAGCCGGGATTCCAAGGCGGAAGGGAAAAACGAAGGTCGGCTCAATGAGAAAAGCCCATCGAGCTCGCCGCATCGATGGGCTTTTGGTTGAATTGGGGAGTAGGATTCCCGCCACGGTACGACCGGGGCGAACCGGAATTACCGATTCGCCCGCTCGCCGTGGAAAACTAAGCCGCCGCTTTGCCTGGTCCCTTGGTCTTCGCGTTTTGCTCGCGTTCGACGAAGTACAGCAGGATCGGAGCCGCGACGAAAATCGAGCTGTAGGTACCGACGATGATGCCGACGAGCAAGCAGAAAGCGAATCCGTGGATTCCTTCCCCGCCGAAAATGTACATCAACAAAATCGCAACGATGGTTGTCGACGAGGTCAACAACGTTCGGCTCAAGGTTTGTGTCACGCTCTGGTTGATCATCGCCTTGGTCAAGCGTGGACTCTTCCCCTTCACTTCCCGAATACGGTCGAACACAACGATCGTGTCGTTCAGCGAATAACCGATGATCGTCAAAAACGCAGCCACGATCGTAAGGGAGATTTTGAAATCCTCGATCAGCAGGAAACCGAGCGGACGGAAGAGCCAATGGCTAACCGCCACGAAGCACAAGGTAATCAACACGTCGTGGACCAGACCGATAACCGCAGCGATACCATACGCCAACTTTTGGAATCGGAACCAAATGTATGCGGCAATAAACACCAAACTCAGGAATAAACCGGCCCAAGCTCGCTGCTGCATCTCGGTCGCAACACTTCCCTCGATCTTGCTGATCGATTGCCAAACAGGCTGGGAACGGATTTGCTCTCGCAATTTATCCCCGATGGCTTGCGTGGTGCTCGCATCAAAAGGCAGGTAAACCGTCCAGTCCTTGACGGGAACCGACGACTCGGGAGTCCAGTTTTCCACACCGTTTGCAAACAACTCAATCTGTGGCTCCACCAACGTAGTGTTGACTGCTTGGGCTGCCCGAATCAATGCCTCGCGCACCTGGCTGGCGTTGATCTTGGCTTCGCCGTCGGACGTGCTGGTGTGGAACAGCAACGAAAGCTTGCTGCGAACCGCAGGAGCATCCGCATTGGCTGCCGGAGCAGCAGGAGTTGCCTCAGCAGGGGTCACGGTGGCGGGTGGAACAGGCGACTCGGGTGCAGGATCTTGTTTCGGAACACCGTTGTCGGCCGACGGATTGTTCGCATTCGTCGCGTCCTGGGCAGGCGTTGCCGTCGCACCGGTCGCGGGCTCTTGGAGCGTTACCAGTTTTCCGTTTCGAAGCAATCCCAAGGAAGACTGCGCGTTGGAGACATTGATGTCCACATCGTAGGTCACCAACCGAGCAGGACCTCCCTCCGAGAATCCCTTGAGCAATCGATCCGCGACTTCCTTTTGATCCTTTAGCGAAACATCGAGCTTGTAGACAGAGTCCTTCGGAACTCCCTCCATTGCCACATTGATCAGCGTGCTCTGGATAGGAAGACCATCGGAATCGACGTCAAACGTCTTGTTTACGACGTCTCGCACATCATCGGCATCCACTCCCTTGTCGAGGGAGAAAACGATCGAAGTTCCACCGTTGAAATCGATATCCAAAATCTGACTGCCCCGAAGGAACGTCGCGACCAAACCGATCACAATCAAAACAGCCGATACCGCGTAGGCCACGTATCGCTGTTTCATGAAATCGACATCGCCAATCCCGAAAACGGCGCGCTTCGCCGAGTTGACGTAGTCCGCCATCCCGAGCCACAAGAAGCCGGTTCGTTCACAAATCTCAAAGAGTTTGTGCGTGAAGTAAACCGCGGTGAACAAGCTGATGACCAAGCCGATGATCAACGTTACCGCGAACCCCTTGATCTGCTCGGTACCGACCCAATACAGGACCAACGCCGTGATCAATGTCGTCAAGTTGGAGTCGAAAATCGTCGTCCAAGCGCGATCGAAACCATTGCGAATCGCCAATCTCGGCGTCGCTTTGCGTTCCCGCTCTTCTCGGATCCGCTCGAAAACCAGGACGTTCGCGTCGACGCTCATACCGACGGAGAGAACCAAACCAGCCAAGCCAGATAGAGTCAAAGGCTGTCGGATCAAAATCATCACCGCCAGGATCATCGCCAAGTTCAAGAGCAGCGCGAGTGTCGCAATCAATCCGCTGAATCGGTAGTACGCCACAACCAGAAGAATTGTGGTCGCAAGGGCAATCGCGCTGGAGTATCCACCCTTGGCGATCGCAACTTGACCCATGCTCGCCCCGATCACGTTCTTACTGACCGGTTGGCGGGAAAGCACGCCGGGTAGGGCACCCGCGTTGAGGATGTCAACCAAACGCTGGACGTCGGTCTCCGAGAAATTCCCTTGGATAACCCCATTGGAACTGATCGTATCGTTCAGGTTCGGAGCCGAGAGGACGTTGCCGTCGAGCAAAATGGCCATACGGCGTTTGAAGTCGCGGCTGGCGTCGGGCAAATTCGCTCCGGTCAGCTTGAGCATCTTGCTCGCTCCACCAGTCGACATCGTAAAGGCGACTTCGTAGCCACCTCGCTGTCCAAAAGTCTTGGTCGCTCGCTCGAGATCGACCCCATCGACGATTTGATAGGGCTTTCCGGCTCGCTGCAGCGCGAGCAGGACGTCGATGCTGTCGATCTTTTGCGATTCAAGCCATGCGGAAAGGTCGCCGGGCCGCTGGCTCGGAGGTGGGTTCACAATGCGGCCGGTCAAACTGTTGCGAACAACGTCGCCATACTGATATCCATCGAACTGGCGAACGCCCGCGTCATCCTTTTGGGCCCCAAGACGTCGCCACACCCCGGCGACTTCTTCTTCACCGGACGTTTTGTTCACCAACTTGACTTCTCGACTGAGCCGTACGTTTTGGTCTTCCGAATCGGCCTGCGCGATCGCGCGATCGATGATGTCTTTGTGATCGTTCATGTTGGCGACGATCCGGAACTGCAAAATCCCAGCCTCGGTAATCAATCGCTCAATCTCTGCGATTTGGGACTCATCCACGGCGGGAATCGTGATTTCAATCTTGTCGTCGCCGTTAGCCCGAATGTTGATTTCGAGCGTCCCGGAGGGATTGAGGCGATTCATCAAAGGAAAGCGGAAATCCTGGGCCGTCACCTTCGTTGCCGAAGATCTATCCTCCGCCGAGCGATCCACTTCGTAGATCAAGTTCGTTCCACCGACGATGTCCGGACCAAACAGCAGTTTCGGCGCATCGTCGACAAACGTAGGCATAACCAACACGAGGACTGTGAGCAGCACCACAAAGCTGATCGCGGTGAAACCACCCGTGTGGGTTGGCATGCGAAGGGCTTTGGCAAGCGTCCGGCCGGCGAGGAACGGAATTCCGAGCGCGAGGACGAAAAGAACCAAATTGAACGCGCCCGATTTCCAATCGGAAACGCTCGCGGTCCCATCCCCAAGGGTTGGGGCTGACGATTGAGCTAGATAGAACAGTTGATCAAGCATTGAAGGGTCCGTGCCAAATGGAATCGACTTGTAGGGTAAGCTCGTCTCAGTCGCTACGCTTCGACGCTTCGGATGGATGCACGGTCAACTGTAAGTCGTGTGTTGGTACTTTCGTCAACTCTCACAGTAACCGTCCCAGCCTCGGCATTGATATTCGCTATGACCCCGTGGATGCCTGAGCTCAAAACCACGCGATCGTTTTTCTTCAAATTGGCCAGACGTTCCTGCAACGCTTTCTGCGCTTTCTTTCCTGGTTTCGGAACCAGCAATAAAACGACATACAACGCAACAAACATCAACAGGATGAGATTCAACGGATTGTTGAAAAATCCATCCATGAATCCCGGAGTTGGTTTCCCATTTCCCGTAGCCGCGGACCCAAGCTCGCGCTCCGCAACCGCACCGCTTTCCACTTCGCCTGCTCCCGCCTCCCCGTTGCCCTGGCTCGTCGCAGCAGGAGCAGAGGAGATTGTCGGAGCCTGCAATGCAGGAGATCCCGGTGCGGTCGAAGGTGTATCCGCCGGTTGGCTGCTACCTTCTTGAGTCGCCGCTAAAAGCGAAAGGGCTCGAAGTTCGTCCACAGGAACGACCCCAAGCACCAAGCTCACGGCGATGATCGAAGGTACGAAACGACCCATTGGGGGGGATTGCCTCTCGAGGAAGGTCCAGATTTGATAGAAACCACGCAGTTTACGGGGAGAAAAAAATAGTCACAAGTCCAGACTGGACGTCTTGCCCCACAAGATCCCGACTGGAGAATGGCAAGCTCGGCAGATTGCGTTGGGTTTGAGGCATCACATACAGGGAAGAGCATTTATGCATCTCGCGTCGCTTCGATCGATCCGAATTCTCGCAGCGATTTCCATCGGGATCGCGCTCGCCGCCGGAGGCTTTGTCGCGCCCCTTTCCCCCCGTGGCCACGCGAAAGAACCCTCGAGCGAGACGGTGAAAGGCTCTTTATCCAGGCTTCAAGCCGATATTGCCTACCTGGCTGCAGACGAACGCCAAGGCCGCGCAGCCGAAACAACGGGCCTTCGCGAAGCCGCGGACTTCCTGGCGGAACGGTTCTCCAAGCTTGGCCTCAAAACCGATCTCTTCGAGGGAACTCCCTTCCAGAATTTCTCCCTCGACGGTCCCCTCCAAACTCCACCCGAAAAAAATCGAATCGAGATCCGCTCCGAAAAGGAACCCTCCTATTCCTTGCAACTCGGTAGAGATTATCAGCCTCAGACCCTTGGTAAGAACGGATCCTTTGACGCCCCAGTCGTCTTCGTCGGCTACGGCATTACCTCGACCGAAGAAGTCCTCTACGACGATTACGACGGAATCGACGTGAACGGCAAAGTGGTCGTCATCCTTCGAAAGGAGCCGCAAGGGAACGACCCCAAAAGCCCATTCGATGGTACCGAGCCATCCCAGCACGCTCTTTTCACCACCAAAGAAATCAACGCGGCTAAGCACGGTGCCGCCGCCGTCATTCTCGTCAACGACGCAGCGAGCGATCGCGATGCCCCCGACTCGATCTTCCCC
The DNA here is from genome assembly GCF_001610875.1 of Pirellula sp. SH-Sr6A. Classification (NCBI taxonomy): domain Bacteria; kingdom Pseudomonadati; phylum Planctomycetota; class Planctomycetia; order Pirellulales; family Pirellulaceae; genus Pirellula; species Pirellula sp. SH-Sr6A. Next base: position 2,584,756 of record NZ_CP011272.1, read on the forward strand.
CTCGGAACAGGTGGAGGATTGATCAAAGACCAAGTCCCCACGCTGTTCATGAAACGCTCCTTCCTCGCAAAGTGGTTTTCCCAAGCAGGCAAATCGCTCGAAGAGACGGAAAAGGGGATCGACCAAGACCTAAAACCCCGCTCCTTCGCCTTCCCAGACCTGAACATCTCCGGCGAAGTCGCCATCGAAAAGGCAAAGATCCCATCCTTCAATGTGCTCGGACTCCTTCCCGGGCAAGGCGATTTGGCGGACGAATACATCGTCATCGGTGCCCATTACGACCATGTTGGCATGGGCGGGCCCGGCTCTCTCGCACCAGGGACCATCGCCGTGCACAACGGCGCTGACGACAACGCTTCCGGAACTGTCGCGCTGCTCGAGACTGCGCTGCGGATGAAGAACGCTTACGATCAAGCCGGAGACCGACCTCGGCGCAACATTTTGTTCATCGGTTTTTCAGGTGAAGAACGCGGACTTCTGGGGAGCATCTACTACTGCAATCATCCACGCTTCGCATTGGAGAAGACCGTTGCCATGCTGAATATGGATATGGTCGGACGACTGCAAAACGACGAACTCACCATCTACGGAACTGGAACCGCAGTGGAGTTCGATGCCATGATCACGAAAACCAACGAATCGCTAGCTTTCCGGTTGGAGAAATTGCCGGAAGGAATGGGACCGAGCGACCACCAATCCTTCTTTATGAAAAACATTCCAGTTCTTCACTTTTTCACCGGACTTCATGACGACTACCACCGACCAACTGATGATTTCGACAAAATCAACCTCATCGGAATCGATCGCATAACCGATATGGTTTCACAATTGGCAGAAGAGATCGCGTTCAACCCGGCCAAACCCTCCTTCGTGAAGGTGCGTGGCAGTGCGAATCCCCAAGCTAACCGCCAACGAGGCATTCGACTCGGCGTCCGTTTGAATGAAACCTTGGTCGAAAGAATTCTTCCCGGCTCACTGGCTGAAAAAGCTAGCATTCGCGAGGGAGATCGACTGATCCGGATTGGCGACACACCTGTCGCGGAGCGAGCAGATGTCGACCGCGCCCTGCGATCGCTCGCACGCGGAAAAGAAACGGTCATCGAGGTAGATCGGAGTGGCGAGAAAGTTCAGTTGAAAGTGACTGTTCCCGAATAGATCGCTATTTACGCCATTTGTAACAATTGTCAGAATCGCGGGTGGACTGGGTAAATCATAGTGACCCTAACATCCGCACCGGCGATCGACGGATCGATTGTCGTTTGAAAAAACGTTAGTGAACATTCACAACCACTTAGCAAGGAGTGCTCGAAAGTGCATTTTCGAATTTCTCTCGCGACCGTCGCTCTGATGGGGATTTGCTCAGCCTCCGCAATGGCACAAGCACCCGCCGCGAACGTTCCGCCCTCCCAACCTCCGAAGACGGGCGCATGCTCGGTAGCCTTGGTCGATGTCGGCTTCCTCTTGAAAAATCATCCCACGATGACTGCGGAGTTGGACAAGATCAAAGCGGAGATGCAAGCAGCCCAAGACCAAATCGAAGCTCGCCGCAAAGAACTTCTTACCCAAAGCGAAGCGATTGGCAAGAACCTCGAATCCTCAAGCCCCGAATTCAAGCAAAAGCAAGAAGAACTGCTCAACGCCGAAAGCAAGCTTCGCGTCGACTTCATGGGCAAAGAAAAGGAATTTGCAGAAAAGCAAGCTGGCGTGGTTTACAAGTCCTATCAAGACATCACCACGGCGATCAGCACAGTTGCCGGTGCATACAAATACGATCTGGTTTTGCGATTTAGCAAAGAACAAAACGAAATGGACTACAAGAAGCCACGCACTGTGGACTTCGGAATCCAACGCGATGTGATTTACCAAGCACCAGGAATGGATGTAACCGACTACGTTTTGTACGTTCTGCGTACCAATGTCCAGGCGTCCGCGGGCACCGCCAAACCTGCTGTACCTCAAACCGCGAGCCGACCCGGTGTCGGACCGCAACGGTAGTCTTCCGTCGCGTAAAGACCGTCGAATGGACTCCATCGTTCGACGGATAGGACCTGCTGCAGGAGTTCCATCCTGTAGCGTCCAATCAAGCCCATTGCGAGCAACAAGATGTCGCTCTGCTTTCCAAACAAGTCGTTACCCCTAAGGTTCGAAACGGATTTCGGCCTCGCATGCAGCCACTACGATTCCAACAAACAATTGAGCACGTCACCCGCGTCAGCGGGCGTGGCTATTGGTCCGGACGTGCCAATACGTTGACCTTCCAGCCGGCACCGGCAGGAACGGGAATCGTCTTTCGGCGTAATGACTTGCCGGGCCATCCGACGATCGAAGCCCATGCAGCCCGCCGTCGCGAAACCCAATTGCGAACCACGCTCGAGCAATCCGGCGCGCACGTTGAAATGGTCGAGCACGTGCTCGCCGCACTCTACGCGCTCGACATCGACAATTGCATCGTCGAGTGCGACGCTCCCGAAATGCCTGGCATGGACGGCAGTTCGCTCGCCTTTGCCCTGGCGATCGAACAAGCGGGTGTGCGATGCCAATTCGAGCCCACCCACTCGGTGGTGATCGAAGAGACTATCAAACTCGGGGATGATCAGCAGTGGATCATGGCGATCCCATCTGCAGATCCCGGAATGACCATCCGCTACGAATTGGACTACGGCCACTCGAGCAGCATTCCCAAATCCGAATCGACCCTCCCGGTCGACCGATCTACCTTCACTCGGCACATCGCCCCCGCGCGAACGTTCCTCGAGGAGCATGAAGCCAAGATGCTTCAAACAAAGGGGATCGCCTCCCACGTTACTTATCAAGACCTTGTTGTCTTCGGTTCCGACGGGCCGATCGATAATTCGCTTCGCTTCGACGACGAATGCTCGCGCCACAAATTGCTGGACGTGGTCGGCGATTTGGCCCTTTGCGGGTGGAGAATCCAAGGAAAAGTCATCGCGCATCGGAGCGGACACCGATTGAACGGCATGCTCGCCGCAGCATTGTTCGAGACGGGACGCGCTCAACAGTTCCAATCGTCCCTAAATCATAAAACTCATGTCGCGAGGAACGCAGCTTGATCCGCCTTCCAACGCATCATCACGTTTTTCGCACTAGATTGACGCTTAGTCTGGGAAGTGAACCATGCCAACAATCATAGCCCACACCGCTGTGGTAGATCCTCGCGCCGAACTCGATGACGATGTTCGCATCGGACATCATTGTGTCATCGGCGCCAATGCCAAGATCGGGCGTGGCACACGTCTCGAAAACAATGTCACGATCACCGGTCATTCCACCATTGGCCGAGACAACCGCTTCTTTCCCGGATGCGTGATCGGCGGCGAACCTCAGGATTTGTCCTACCAAGGATCGCCGACGCAAGTCATCATCGGAGACGGCAATGTCTTCCGCGAATGCGTCACCGTGAATCGCGGTACTGAGAAAGATGAAGGAATCACTCGCATCGGCCACAACTGCTATCTGATGGCCAACTCGCACATTGCCCACGATTGCTTGGTCGAGGATCGTGTTATCATGGCCAATACGGTCATGCTGGGCGGGCATGTGAAGGTCGAGCACGATGCTACCCTGAGCGGCGGAGTCGCGGTGCATCATTTTGCTTCGATCGGCTGTTACGCCTTTGTCAGCGGGCTGTCTCGAGTCCTACAAGACATTCCCCCTTTCATGCTCGCAGAAGGATTCCCGGCGCGACCTCGTTGTGTCAACGTCGTCGCCCTGAAGCGAAAGAACTTTTCGACCGCGTCCATTCGCGCCATTAGCGAAGCGCACAAGCTGCTTTACCGATCCAAAGTCGGTGTCAAGCATGCTCGTGAAATCCTGCAAGGCGATGGTGGGTTGATGCCCGAACTGGAAACTCTCTTCGCCTTCATCGACGAGTCCAACTTGGGCAAGCATGGTCGCGGACGGGACCGTCGAAGCTCCTCGAGCTCGGGCGGCGCGAGCGCTGCCGCTGCATAGTTTCTGCTGAACCACCTCTAACGAATTCCACTCCAAATGAGTATCGCAGGGAAGCTACCACGTATCGCTGTTATCGGTGGCGGTCACCTCGGACGGATCCACGCGAAGCTCCTCGCGACGAACGACCAATGTCACTTCGTTGCAGTCGCCGATCCATCCGCAGCTTCCCGAGAACTGGTTCAATCGACGTTGAAACTGCCCACAGTGGAAGATTACCGCGATCTCGAACACCATATCGATGGCGCGGTCATCGCAGCTCCCACGTTTCTGCACCATGAAATCGGTCGTTGGTGCCTGGAACGGGGTGTCCATGTGTTCATGGAAAAACCGATCGCAGCTTCGACCGAACAAGCCCATGAACTGGTGGTCTTGGCTTACGAAAACCATGCCACGCTACAAGTCGGACATGTCGAACGATTCAATCCCGCTTGGAAAGCCGTTTGCTCCACCACCCGAAGTGAGTCGGTGCGTTACATCGAAGCCGTGCGCGAAGGAGTCTACTCAGGACGCAGTACCGATATCGGTATCGTGATGGATCTCATGATCCATGACATCGATCTGATCCTCAGCCTGATCCAATCGCCTGTCGAACAAGTCCAAGCGTACGGATGGCAAGTGCTCGGACAGCACGAGGACTTTGCCGTCGCGCAACTCCGGTTCCGCAATGGCGCCATGGCGCAACTCCGCGCTTCGCGAATCGCAGAGTCGCCCAAGCGGGCAATGAGCCTCTACAGTGAGGATGGCGTCCAACACATCGACTTCGGTTCCAGCCATATCATTGCGATCGAAGCTCGAGACGAAGTGAAACGGGGAGAACGACTCGCCGATGCGCTCCCTCCCGATGCGCGATCCAAGGTGAAGGATGAGCTCTTCGAATCCTGGTTGCATCGGACCGAAATCCAACCCGCTGCTCACAACGCGATCGGACTTGAGCATTCAGAGTTCATCCAATCGATGCGCACCGGTGAGCCGGTTACCGTCTCCGGCCACGCCGGCACGGCCGCCCTCAGCGTCGCTCGTGAAATCCTCGACGCAATGGAGAGGAACAAACAGTCCGCTTCTCTGTCCCCATCCCCGATCCGGATCGCGGCCTAAGCCATCCACGGCCAACGGAACCTACTCTTCGCCCAACTCCGCGGAGAATTTCTGTCGTAGCTTGCGAATGCGAATGCGATTCCCAGCCGCCTGAGGCGACGCCTCGAATTTATATTCTGCTTCGGCCTGCTTCGGTTGCCCGGTTCGCTCGTACATGCGACCTAGCAAGTAGTGGGCATGGGCATGCCACTTCTGCGTTCCTTCGACATCGAGCGTTCGCTTCTGCAACCAGTCGATCGCAGTCTCCGGTTTGTTCAAATCGCCATTTGCCATGGCGGCAAAGATCCCGATATCGAACTTGGATCGACGAAAGAAACCCTGCGCTTGGAGCAACCGCATCTCAAATCGTTCGATCGGCTCGTAGGGGCTACGGACGATTCCAAGCTCTTGCTGGATCGCTCGATCGGTCATCAATTCTTTCAGCGTTTGCTCGTCGACGCGAAAGTCCATGTAAGTCCGCAGCGCACCATCCGCTTCCACCGTGCTTTCAAATTGCCCATTGAAATGCAATTGCCGCGCGCGACTGATGGGAGTGTCCATAATGAACACACCATGCTGATCCATATACTGCATCGAAAATGGCGATTGCTCGTCCAATCTTTGGCGCAGCGAGATGTTATAAACGTGACTCAGCCACGGGACATTCCAGAGCCGAATGGAAAGCGTTTCATCCAGCTTTTGAATTCGCTGTTCCAAGGCATCGGCATCCATGCTGATCCGAATTCGATTATCACCCGCGAGAGAACGTTGGAGCGTGAACATCGAACGAAAAACAGCGAACGGTTCGCAGTCGATCATCGCAATCAGCTTGCTCAAGTCCGCTTGCTCTACGGGATATTCGAAGAACCCCGCGATCTTCGCGCGTCGCAAAACCTGCGGATTGCTTTTGGCTTCTCGAAGGGTCGCAATCCCATCCCCCGACTGACTGGGAATGGGCATTCCCCACTGCGGTTCGAATAGGTAGAGCTCCTCGCCGATCGGTACCCCGATGCACCAGGGTCTCACCGAGGCGTTCTCGACGGCGCCAGAAGGACTGGGCAACGCCAGCACCACACAATCGATTCCCTGCGAAAAAAGCAACTGCGTGAACACCCGCCCCCGCTGCCAGCGATCCCCGCGAGCGAACATCATTGTCTGCCACGGCAGCTGCCGATAGATCAGCGCGTTGTCCGAGATGGGAAGATCCGGATTCGTCAGCAATTGCTCGACGTCTTTGGGTGCACCCTCCATCGCCACATTGCAAATCGTCCAATCAAAGAGCTTGAGTGCCGTCTCCAACCGCAGCCCTTCTTCCGGTGGGAGTGTCTTTTGCTGGGCCGCGAGCCAGTCCAGGAAAAGGCCGTCCCGGTACGGCTGCTCGAGAACCCACCGGGCGACTTGGCTGAGCATCTGGCACTGCAGCAAGTATTCGCATTCCGGTTCGCCGAATTCGATGTCCTTCATCCGTTTCGAAAAGTCGATCGTGAGAAGGCTGGGAGCAATTGAATTGAGCAACTCCGGAGACTTCCATTCCGGAGGATTCTGAATGCTCTTGGACCACGTGTTGAGTTGGTAGCGAATCTCCTTCAGCGCAGCGATTCGATCCAGTCGAATCAATTGAGGCAGGTATCGAAAGGCTTCGCGAATCGTATCCTTCCGTTCCTGCGACAATGTCTTAGCCGCCTGAATCTGCTGCAGCTCTCGCTGATTCTTGTTTTCACATCCAGTTATGAGCAGGGATGCGACCGCCAGACATCCCGCGAAAACAGAGTTTGTTACGAATCGTCGTGTCATAAGCTTAGGAGCGGCGAGGATGAGAAGGTGTGGCGGAACTGCGTATTACGTTAACCAAGGTTTCGTGGTTCGCCAAATGGTATGGACCCGACCCAGCACCCCTTCGAAGGCGTCGAGCGGGACCATATTAGGGCCATCGCTAGGGCTTTGACTCGGATCGGGATGCGTTTCAAAAAAGAGGCCGTCGACCCCAACCGCAGCCGCCGCACGGGCCAATGGCTCCACCATCGCTCGATTTCCACCGGTCGCTCCTCCGAGCCCACCTGGCTGTTGCACCGAATGGGTGGCGTCGAAAAGGACCGGAACGCCCAGTGCACGCATCGCCGGGAGTCCTGTCATATCATTGACCAACCGGCCATAGCCAAAAAACGTTCCACGCTCGCAAAGCGCCAGGCCCGGCGCGCCACTGCTCAAGGCCTTCTCCACGACGTATTGCATGTCCGAGGGTGCCATGAACTGCCCCTTCTTGACGTTGAGCGGGCGACCGGTAGCCGAGCAAGCCACGATGAGGTCGGTCTGCCTGGCGAGAAACGCCGGGATCTGAAGCAGATCGCAAACCTCCGCGACCCCGGCTGCTTGATCGGGCAAATGTACGTCCGTGGTGACGGGGCAACCGATCCGGTCCTTCACCCTCGCGAGGATTTCCAACCCCGCATCGATCCCCGGTCCTCGATCCGCCTTGGCGCTGGTTCGATTCGCTTTGTCAAACGAACCCTTAAAGACGTATGCAATATCCATCGCGTCGCACATCGCCTGCACTTGCTCTGCGATCTGCAGACACAGATCGAGCGATTGCAGGACGCATGGACCTGCGATCAGCAACATGCGATCGGAGGGGATTGTATGGTGGCCGATCGTGAAGCACTTCATCGTTTGTCACCCTTCCTGGCAGCGGAATTCATGGGTCTCCCTACAATAGAAAAAGGTCGCAAGATGATCTCCTGCGACCCTGTCAGCCTATAACCGAATGCGAGCGCGCGAAGGACTGATGGGTCAGCCGATCGCTGCCTGCAGTGGACAGCCGGTTGCCGACCCTACGCCCGTTCGCTTAAGAACGGCAGTGGGATCAAGGTCCCGTCTCTATCGCGACACTCGAGATCCAGATGCTCGGGGAACAATGTATCGCTACCGAGAATCAAGATATTCACGCCGGTCGATTCCTCGAGCTTGATCAAGTCTCTACGCTTCCGGTTGTTGAGATACGCGGCAACGTTCTCACTGACTTTGACGACCACCCGGGCAGCATTCGACATCTGGCAAGCCATCATGATCAACCGAGTTACTTCGATCGACATGCTTTCGGCTGTCTTCACCAGCGATCGGCCTCGGCAGCAAGGACAATCCTCGTAAACGCTTCGCTTGAAACTGGGGCGAATACGTTGCCGTGTCATCTCGATCAATCCAAACGGACTGGTGCGTAGGATCTTGGTCCTCGCTCGATCGCGTTTCATCGCGTCGCGCAACGTCTTCTCCACTTTGCGCCGATGGCTTTCTCTTCGCATATCGATGAAGTCATTGACGATGACCCCCCCCAAGTCGCGGAGACGCAACTGTCTCGCGATTTCCTTGGCAGCCGCGACGTTGAGGTGGTACGCGTTTTCCTCCGCGTTCTCCTCTCCTCCACGGAAATTACCGCTGTTCACGTCGACCGCGACGAGCGCTTCGGTTTGGTCGATCACGATCGAGCCACCACCCTTGAGCGGAACCACACGCTGGTGGATCCGAGCGATCTCCTGCTCCAATTTGTAATGGTGGAAGAGAGGTTCTTTGCGATCGTACTTCTGAAGACGATCGGCAAAGCGGGGCATGACAAGCTCCAGAAACTCTTTGGCTCGGTTGTACGCGTTTTCTTCGTCGATGATCAATGTGTCGATGTCATCGGTGAAGGTATCGCGAATCGTTCGGATCATGATGTCGCTTTCTTCGTAGACATCGCAGGGAGCTGGCGTGCTCTTGATCCGCTTGACAATCACCTTCCACAATCGGAGGAGGTACGCAACGTCTCGGGACAATTCTTTGCGAGTCCGTTCTTGGCCGGCGGTGCGTACGATGAAGCCGACCCCCTTGGGGAGTTGCAGTTCGAGCATCATGCTTCGCAGCTTGCGTCGCTCGTCTTCGTCTTCGATCTTGCGGCTGACGCCGACTCGCCCGAGGGCGGGCATCAGAACGAGATAACGGCCTGGGATACTGATGTAGGTCGAGAGAGTAGGGCCTTTGGTGCCGATCCCCTCTTTGATGACTTGCACCAGAACCTCGTCACCTCGTTTGAAGATTTCTTGGATCGGCGGCTTGAACCGAGGTCGACCGCTGCGGAGTTTTCCGCCGCGCTGTCGCGAATGACGTCCGTTCCGTTTTCCTTGTTCGGACGATTCTTCTTCGGCTTCTTCGTCCTGTTCATCGTCCACGCCCGGATAATGGCCATCCATGATCTCATCGGGATCGTAGCCAGCTTGGCGGAAGTATTGCGGTTCGATATCGCTGATATGGAGGAATCCGTTGCGTCCGACGCCGAAGTCGACGAAGGCAGCTTGGATGCTCGGTTCGATATTGACGATTTTCCCTTTGTAGATGTTCCCTACCCAATTGTTTTGGCTGGTCCGTTCGGTGTAGAGTTCTTCCAGAACTCCGTCTTCCAGCAGGGCAATGCGGCACTCCTCCATTTGGGAGACATTGATCAGCATTTCCTTTTTCATCGAGGCTTGGTTCCTTTCCATCGCTTCGTCCTTGAAAAGAGCATCGCGAGTGTATCCAGTTGGATTCTTGTCCTCGGCGTCTTGTCGATCGCTTATGGAGGAGCGACATCGAAGCGTCAAATTTCAAATGGTTGTACTTGGATCGTTAGGCTTGCAAAACGATTTCGGGCACGAGCCCGGCTAATTGATTCATTAAGAAAGCGTCTACTTCGCGCGCCGTGGAGAGACGCAATGCTCTCCATGCCATCGCTTCGCATTGCCCGATCGTCACCGATCGGATCGCTTTCTTGAGGATGGGAATCGCCGCAGGGGCGATGCTCAACGTGCGAATTCCCATTCCGGCGAGGAGCAGTGCGTAAGCAGGGTTATTGCTCATTTCACCGCAAACACTCGTCGATTTATGGTTCTCGGATGCGATTTGCTGCGTTCGCTGAATCAGTCGAAGCACGGCGGGATCGCATGCTTGGTAGAGGTCTGCAACCGATTCATTGCTTCGATCTACCGCGAGGGTGTACTGGGTCAAGTCATTGGTTCCGATGCTGACAAAGTCGATCTCTTCGATGAACCGGTCCAACATCAGTACTGCCGCTGGGACTTCGACCATCATCCCGACTTGCACGGCACAAGGGATATAGTCGCCTTCGGACGCTAAGTCCTCGGCGACCGAACGCAACAGAAAGCGAGCGCTTCGCAATTCATCGAGCGTCGTGATCATGGGAAACATGACTCGCACGTCTCCCAAACAAGCAGCCCGAAGAATCGCCCTGGCCTGAATCCGGAAGAGGGCTGGATTTCGAAGGCTCAAACGAATGCTTCGCAATCCCAAGAACGGATTGTTCTCGGGCTCTGTCAAATGAGTCATCCCCATCTTGTCCGCACCCAGGTCGAGGGTGCGAATGACGACGGGACGATTTTGCATATCGCGCACGACGCGTGCATACGCTTGGTAATGCTCCTCTTCACTCGGTTCATTGGAGTGCCCCAAGTAGAGGAACTCGGTTCGATAGAGACCCACCCCATCGGCGCCGCGCGCGATGCACGCTGCTGCCTCATGAGGGAACTCCACGTTCGCCATCAACTCAATACGCACTCCATCGCTGGTGCTGGCGGGCAAGTCTCGGATTTCTTCCAACTGGGTCGCGATCGACTGCCGAAACAACCGTCGTTCGAGATACCGATCGCGGGTCGAGGCATCGGGCGACACGATGATGCGTCCCAAGTGCCCATCAATGATGACTTCATCGCCGCTTCGAATGTTGTGCAGGAAATTGCCTACCCCGACGACCGCGGGAATTTCCATCCCTCGCGCCACGATCGCCGTATGCCCCCCTGGCCCCCCCGCCTCGGTGCAAATACCAAGAACTTTAGAGCGATCGAAGGCTGCCGTTTCCCCTGGAGTCAAGTCGTGACTGACGACGATCGCCTCGTGCGGCAACTGCGTTAAGGTGGCCATCGGCTGACCCGTCAAATGCTCCAACAAAAGACGCTCGACATCCCGCACGTCATTGGCGCGCTCGGCGAGAAAACTGCTGGGAGATTTGCGAAAGGCAGCCGCGTACCGAGTGAAAACCTCGCTCACTGCATATTCGGCGGAGTAAGACTTCTTCCGAATGAGATTCTCCAGCTCCGATTGGAGGTGAGGATCGAGAAGAATCTGCTGCTGGGCCGAGAAAATTCCGCCGAGATGATCGCCCAAGGTCGCGGCGGTCGACAGCTGATTGGATTCCAATTTGGTCTTGGCCACCCGGACCGCTTCGATGAGACGATTCCATTCGGACTCGTACTCCCCTGGCTTCACCAAGCATCGGGTGATGCGATATCCCTCTCGGTCGAAAACCAACGCACGCCCGAAGGCAACGCCAGGCGATACAGCGATACCTTGCAGTTCAAGCATTCTGTGCCGCTCGTGTGTTGGAATGGACCAAGAGAAAAGTCATTTCTCGCAGACGCAACGCCTTATCGCATGGATGGTTTCAGGACCGACGAAGCACATTAGCCTGGTGCAGCAGATGGTTCGTCGAATTGGGATTCAAAGAGATGACTGATCGCCTGCACGGCTTGATCCGCATCGGGCCCCTGAGCACGCAGAATCAACTCGCTACCCTGCGTTGCTGCCAACGTGAGAAGACTGAGAATGCTCCGGCAGTCCGCGACTTGCCCAGCCCGCTCCAGCTCGATTTGACACTGAAAGGAAGCCGCCGTGCGCACCAGTTTATCCGCAGGACGCATATGCAGCCCTTCGGGGTTTTTAACAACTACTACGCAATGTTGAATCGCCGCACTCATGGCTATCAAGTACCGAACTGGTTACTGTCCGCCTCTTCGAGCAACTGAAGAATGTCTTCAGGTCTCTTCGATTGACGAAGAAACCGACAAAAGGTGTCATCGCGCAATTGACGCGAGATGTTCTCGAGAGCTCGCAAGTGATCTCCAGGACGATCCGGAGGGGAAACGAGCAAAAAGAACAAGGATGCGTCGTGGCCATCGAGCGACTCGAAGTCGAGACCGGTCTCGCTGACACCGACCGTCCCAACCAACTTCTCCACACTGGCATGCTTCGTGTGAGGGACGGCCACGCCGCGACCGATCCCAGTGCTCCCCAACTCCTCGCGCTTCATGATCGCTTTGACGATATCGCCTCGATCCGCTTCTTTGATCTCACCCGCTTCGACCAACGCGTCGACCAACTCGGAGATCACCCCTTCTTTGCTTGTCGCCGAGAGCTGAGCCCGAATGGCCTTGGGGGAAATAAATGCAGAAAACTTCATGGACCTAGAAATCCTTCAATCGCTCACACAACTCCGAAGGGAGCTGGCCAAAAATACGAAACTATAAATATTCCAACCGCGAGGCATCGCCAATCGGCTTTCCTCGCGACCGGGGATCGAACGAGCTGGTGTTAGACGGTCTCGCCATTGGAGTGCTTGACTCCAGTGGCTTTGTGCTCCGTCACCTTTTCTTTGTGTTTCCGAATTTGCTGTTCCACCTTGCCAATCGTCAAGTCCAAAGCGGCCAAAATCGTTTGAGATTGTGCGGAAGCGACGAAATCAGGTGCATGTTCTGCGGAAACGTTGATTTCGACCGACGGCTTGTCCAAATGCTCCAAGTCGACGGTGACTTCGATCGCGTTGATGCGGTCGAAGAGGCGCCGAACCTTCTCCACCTTCTCGACAATGATCGCTTGATCTTCTGCTTTGAGGTGACCATGACGAGCGGAAACGTTGACTTGCACGGGGAAACTCCGATGGGCTCGAGCAATAAGAGGACAAAGGCTGCCGAGCACTCACCCTAAGGTCTATGCCCGAACGGCCGAATTGTAACCCTTTTGCATGCACCTAACAAATCCCCGTACAGACTACCCTTCCGTCGAATGAAAAAAACTAATGCCACAGTCCGAGGCGGTCGCCGTTTTCCGCCCCGCGACAATCCACTCCCATACCGCTAATGGCAAAATCACCGCAATTTCCAATCCGAAATACCCCACGCCCTCCCACGTGACGTCGCTCCGGTAAATCACCAACAGCACAACCGCCATGAAGCAGTAAAGGAGGTTCGCGCCGGAAATAACACGTAGCCCAACACGGGCCTCAATAACCCCCAGGAGCGAAACCATATCCCAGATTGCGAATCCCAACGCAGCCAATGACATCGCAGTCAGGATCCCAATCGGCAGCCCCGTCTTCCATCGCTCGGCGCCGAGCAAAAAGTAGGTTGCCAAAGACGTGTTCAACGCCCCCACAGCATCCAAAACCAAAAGCCCCCGCGGTCGGTGAAGGAGGGCACACAGAAACGAGGTCATGGATTCCTTCCTCTCGATTTCGATCCCCAAAGGATGCCTCGCGTCGATCGATCCAATGGACTATTCGGCCTTCGGCTTGGTCAGCGTGTTCTGCAACTCTTGAAGCCGAACACTTTGACCCTCGACGGCCGTCTTGAGTTCGCGGATTTCCGTTCGCAACCCTTCGATCTCTCGCTCCAAATCTCCCGTCTTGCTCCGACTGAATATCAAGACGATCAATGCGATTAGAATCAACGTGCCGCAGCCGAGATTCACTTCTTGCCCCTCCGCGAGACGCATCTTCGCCGAGGATTCCGGTGGGTTCAGACTAGATTCCGATTCCATCGCCATCATGGATCCCTTTGCGCCTTCAGAATCGATTGCTGGAAACCAGCGAGCATCCTACCAATTGGTTGCCTACGACGCGAGATTCCAGTCGACGCTCCGAATCAACCTGCTGGGATCGCTCCTGAATTTCGCAACATCGCCATTTTTAAAATGGCCGTGCAAGTCGGACCGTGGGTGATCTCGCTCTCCATCACCATCTGAATTCCTCGCTCCAACGAGACTTGAATTCGCTGGATTTGCTCGGTACCCTCCGGTGAAGCCTCCACCATTCGGAGCTCCGTCGCGCAAAAAAGCTGCGTCGGGGAGGACAAGGCGGATGTCAAAGGATCCACCCAGCCCAAGTGCTGCAATCGCTCGGCTTGCACTCCCACTTCTTCTTGAAGCTCCCGCAATGCGGCCTCCTCGGCCGACTCCCCGTCTTCGATCCCACCACTAATCCCTTCGATCGTGTCCCGACCGACGGCGTAATGGAATTCTTGGGTCAAGTAAATCGAGCCATCGCGATCCATGGGTATCACACACACACCCGGCTTGATACGGACCGTGGAATAAGTCCCCAGCAACCCGTCGGGGCGTATAACGTCGTCCTTGCGCACGGACATCCAAGGATCCTGGTAAACAGCATGCCGTGCAATGATTTGCCAAGGCCCGTGTTGGTCGCGTGGGTGCAACGACATGTTCAATAAGCATCCTGTCGCAGTACGACTCGAAAAGTTTTTAAGATCAATTTGATGTCCAGCCAAAGTGACCACTCGCGAATGTAGCGGTGATCCAACGCGATGCGAGCCTCCATCTTTTCAATGGTGTCGGTCTCTCCGCGACTCCCTTCGACCTGCGCCAAGCCGGTGATTCCTGGCTTGACCTTGTGTCGCATCATATAGCCGCGAATCAGCTTTCTGTAGTGCTCATTGTGCGCATTGGCGTGGGGTCTAGGCCCGACCAAAGACATCGAGCCATCGATCACATTGAATAACTGTGGCAATTCGTCGAGCGACGTGCGTCGCAGGATGCGACCGACCGGAGTGACACGAGGGTCATCTTTCGTCGCCTGCTTCACCACCGAACCGTTGTCACAAGTAAACATCGATCGAAACTTCCACACCAGTATTTCCTTGCCATCCAGACCGTACCGCTTCTGACGAAAGAAGACAGGCCCCTGGGAGGTAAAGCGAACCAGCAAGGCACAGATCAAGAGAATGGGAGAAATCAGAATGACACCGATCAAACTCACACTCAAATCGAGCGCTCGCTTGACCCACCCGTCTACCCCATACATGGGGGTCTCAAAAACACTGACTACGGGCAATCCGCCGACTTGGGTCCAGCGCGAGTGGAGCAATTCGAAAACAAAAAAGTCGGGCACGATATAGACCGACGCAGTGGTGTTTCCAAAGACATCGAGCAGATCTTGAATCCGTTTCTCGGCGCGCATGGGCAATGCAATCAACACGACATCGATTTCGCCACGCTGGGTACTCGCCATCAATTCGGCTGTCGTACCGCAATAGTCGGGCAAATCCTGCTCGTGGTCTTGCCGTCGCTCCGCACCCCGATCGTCATAGAAACCTACGATCCGCAATCCGCTATCAGCCGATCGTATGGCATTGCGCGCAATGTCATATCCCAATCGATTCGCCCCGATGATGGCTGTCCGCCGAACGCCAACTCCGAGTTTACACAAATACTCCATGGCTGCTCGCACGACCATATGGCTGCACAGCAACAGAAGACCCCCGACAAAGAACCAAGCAACCATGCTGGAACGAGCAAAGGTGTCGATCTGCTTGGTGAAGACGCCAACCAATAGGATGGAGACGAACGTGATAATCCATGCGATGGTCCCTAACGCCACTTCGCTGTTTGCGGACTGACCACCGCTCCGGCGATAGTAACCGCATAACTCGCCGATCACGAACAAGGCGATGCACGATACCAGACTGACAATCGCCGTGAGCTCATTGATCGGTTTGTTTGTCAGCCACTGAACCAATGGCAGGGAGATGCAAAGAAGAATCGAGTCCAGCATGTGGAGCAGAACCGGGACAAACGACCGGGTAGGGCGAATGGCAAATGCACTCATAACAACGTCTCGCGTAAGGGGCTGATAGCTGTGCGATGGGCGACGATCGCTACTATCTGTTAGGTCGCAGCCCCGAACACGCATCTCCATTTCTCGGTTTCCGGAGGTGGGCCTGCAGAACAAACCGGGACAATTGCTACATCCGGCATAAACAGAATTCCTTCGCGGCCCTTCCACTTGCGAATGCTTTCAATCCGATGATCCGACGAGTCGCCGCACCCGGTTCCCCCGTCGCCATCCCTCTTGAGAATTGATAGTTGCATGAGAGACTCTCTGAGCATCATTTTCCCAGTCAAAGATCGTCAGAGTGAAATCCAATCCCAGATCGAGCGACTTCTGGAATGGCTATGCGAACTGAGCCGAGACGTGCAATTGATCGCCGTCGACGACGCATCGACCGACGCTACCCCCGAGATCCTGGACGAATTGCGTCGGCGCTACCCGCAACTGGAAGTGGTGCGAAAGCAATCGGTCGTCGGGCCGGTGCAAGGGTCCGAATCGGTCCTGCACCGAGCTCGCGGCGAATTCATCTTCCTCCACCAATCGTACGAGCCGATCGACCTCGAAGAGGTTTTGCACCTTTGGAAGCTGCGCAAAGACGAACAACTTGTCATCGCGAGAGCCGCGACGCGCGTGCGACGCGTCGACCAACAACTCCTTCAACGACTGCACGATTGGGGCAAACGGCTGGAAGACAATTGGCCCCAAACACGAACCGTGTCCGGCGGCCTCCAAATGATGAGGCGGGATGGTGTCAAAGGTCTCTCCGAAATACGGGATTCACTCGAGGATCTCGAGGTTACCCACCAGTCCCACCGGCGTATCTCGGGCCCGAAATTTATCCAACCCTCTGGCGATTCAGTGGCGAAGACGATCAAGGCCCCGTAACATCGCCTTACACCGCCGCAACGGGACGTTCTGCCGTTTTGCGGCAATGACAATGCGGAACGCCACCGATTTCCTCGGAGGCAACATTCGAAAAACCTTGGGATTTCGCTCCGGAATGCCTGAGGTTTTCGGGCTTGTTCCGTTGATCAAACGACATCGCTAGACCTATAATCAGGCGGTCGAGCGGTTCGCTCTACTCTCTCTTCTTACCTCCCCTCCCATCGTCCATCTGCTGGCGTTCAGTCGCTTTGCTCCATTCGCTCCCCGAGTGCGGCCTGTTGTTGAACCAAGCGGACCTCGTTTAACTTTTCATGAACGGTCACGATCAAAACGGAACCCCTTCTCCCAGGTCGGTTCCCCTGCGCTCTACTTCCTCCCCACGGGATGCGGAGCCTTTGTCCCTTTCCGAGGAACTGTACAAAGACCGAAGACACGCGCAGCCCAGCAGCGGATCCCAGTCCGCTATCGATTTTGCAACCTTGCAACAGATGCCGACCGAGGCCATCCTCGATTTGGCTCGAAGCGAGAAACTCGGCAACCCCGAATCGCTCGATCGACAGGAATTGATTTATCAAGTCCTCAAGGCAAAACTCCTCTCCTCCGGCATCCTCTATGGTGAAGGTACCCTGGAGATCCTCAACGATGGGTTCGGATTCTTGCGATCTTCGAGCCACCATTACGTCTCTTGCACCGACGATATCTACATATCCCCTTCTCAGATTCGACGCTTTGGCCTGAGCACCGGGATGACAATTTCCGGTCAGATTCGTCCTCCTAAAGAGAACGAACGCTACTTCGCGTTGCTCCGCGTGGAAGCCATCAACCATCGCAATCCCAACGAAGCCAAATCCCGCAAACCCTTCGACTCGCTCACCCCATTGCATCCGAACAAGCGGATCGTTCTGGAAACCACGCCTGAAATAATCGAGACTCGCGTCGTCGATCTCATCGCCCCCATCGGCTTTGGACAACGCGGCTTGATCGTCTCCCCGCCGCGCGCGGGCAAAACGGTCCTGCTTCAAAAGCTCTCCAAAGCCGTCCTGGCGAATTATCCGAACGCCTACGTCATCATCCTTTTGATCGATGAGCGGCCGGAGGAAGTCACCGATATGCAACGCGAAGTCCGTGGCCCGAAATGCGAAGTCGTTAGCAGCACCTTCGACGAGCCCGGCTCCCGACACATCCAAGTCAGCCAGATGGTCCTCGAGAAGGCAAAGCGATTGGTGGAAGATGGCATCGATGTGGTGATCTTCCTCGACTCGATCACACGCCTTGCACGCGCCTGGAACGGCGAATGTTCGCAAAGCGGTAAACTCCTCAGCGGCGGCTTGGATGCCAATGCCATGCAAAAACCCAAGTCGTTTTTTGGAGCGGCTCGCAAAGTGGAAGAAGGTGGCTCCTTGACCATCATCGCTACCGCGCTGGTCGGAACCGGTAGCAAGATGGACGATGTCATCTTTGAAGAGTTCAAAGGAACCGGGAACATGGAAATCGTTCTCGATCGCGCCTTAGTCGATCGGCGCGTTTGGCCTGCAATCGATATCAACGCATCCGGAACGCGAAGGGAAGAAGCGTTGCTCGACCCGGAAGAGTACCAGCGAGTCTCCCTCTTGAGAAAAACCCTCTCGCAATTAAGCCCGACCGATGCGATGGAGCAACTCGTTCAGAAGATGCAAAAGACGAAATCCAACGCAGAGTTCCTGCTCGGTATTCGCCCGTAAATCCCTCCCCCCATTCGTATCTATCGAACCCTGAGTCCAAGCTATGCCACAAACACTTGATCTCGCACATAGCGTGAACACCCAAGGCATCGAAGCGCATCGCATCGCCATCGTCGTTTCTGAATACAACGATCACATTACCGGCAAACTGAGAGACGGAGCCGTCAGCACCCTCCTGGAAGCGGGAATCAAAGATGAAGACATCTTGATCGTCCCGGTGCCAGGAGCATGGGAACTCCCCTTCGGAGTCCAGCAACTCCTCGGCGAGCGGACCTGCCGCGGCGCCATCGCCCTCGGCGCTGTCATTCGCGGGGAAACGACCCATGACCAACACATCAACCGAGCCGTGAGCATGGCACTCATGCAACTCTCCTTGGACCACAACAAACCCGTCGCGTTCGGCCTCCTCACCGTGAATAGCTTGGAACAAGCCATCCAACGAAGTGGCGGCAATGTCGGCAACAAAGGAGAAGAGTCCGCCCTCGCCCTCCTCGCGTGCCTCCGTGTCGCCGCTGCGGCCGCACACCTTCACCGCTAAGCCCAAGCTCTCCCCCTTAGCAAGACACCGATGGCGCAAGCCCTTGCGCGCAATGGAAATCCGCGAGGATGACCATGCGGTTTGCCACTTCCCAGCCGCGATCCCTATTGCGCACTCAGCGCAATCCTCGATCGATCGTATGGCTTGAATCAAGCTCCCATACATGCAAATCGCGATGATCGCTCGACCGAGTGGCGATCCATCGCAAACGCCGCAATGAGCCTGAGTGGAGCATACGAATTGACTCCGCAATCATGGTCCTTTTTTGTTCGCAATTGGGTGGGTGAGACTTTACCATGATGCCAGACCAATCGCATCGCGGTGTAGAATGTCGACATTTTGGTCATCGGAAGTACGGCGAGGGGTTGAGTCGATCAACCCCATCCATCCCCTCCAGACGAGAACTCCGGTCTGTCGCCAGACCAACCTGAGTTCGAAGTCTCATCCCCACAAGCTTCACCAAGAAATGAACAAGACATTGCTCGTCGCCGCAGCTATGTGGCTTCTACTGCTTGGCAAATCTTCCTTGATCCGGGCGGACTTCCCTTCGACTTTGAGGACAAGCAGGGGATTGCAGGAGTCACATCACTGACGTACGTGAAGCCCGAATTGACGATCACGATCACGAGAACCTCGGGTGCGACATTCGATATCGATTCACCGGGAGTGAATCCGTTCCTCAATGGAAGCCTAAGTCCATTCAACGGCAACAACGGGGTGTACCTCGACGATCATTTCCAGATTGAGCTAAGTCGACCTGTCGCGGCCTTTTTCATGGATGCGGGAGACTTCGGGGGAGATTTCGATTCCTTGGTGTTCGAAGGGTTCGTGGGACCAGGATTGACGGGTGAGAGCGCCGGCTGGCAAGGCTCTTTGCCGGGTGGGGGAACGAACTTCGGGTACGCCACGATGCAACTAACACGAGATCCGGATCTGCCAGGTTTTCGGTCGTTCCGATTCCGAGGAGGAACACCGGTCGCGCCGAACTCGGTCTATTACGACAACATCCGCTTTCGACTGTCCTCCGTTCCCGAGCCGGGCGCCGCGTTACTAGTCGCTTTGGGATGCACCTGCATCGGCGCCATTCGATTCCGGAGAAGGAAAATGGATCTCGATCGCGAACTCTCCTGATGTCGTGGTACTTGCCAAATTCCGACTTCAGCTTGAGGCCGGTCCCTGCCTCTGCATACCCACCAGAAAAATGGTCACCTGTCCAGGCGTAAAGAACCCCGTGGGCTCTTTTCAAGTAACGTGCGGCGCAACCACTAGAAGGGCTTCATCGACATGCTCGCGATCAATGGTTGCGAGCAGCCCAATCGATTCCTGAGATTGCATGGGAACCGAACACTAATCGTCACTAATCACCACTAATAAGGAATCGCAGCAAGATGGTCGCGGTTCTTGATCAGTGCGAATGAGTGGAGATTAGTGTTCCTGCTTTCTCAAGACGCTGCACTTTACATTCCAACAATGTCCATGTTTGCTCTCTGTACGTTGGACTCATTTTTGCTGTTAACCTTGGGTTGATATGCAATCGATGAAATGAGCCAATAAAAATGCGGTCTAGGTCCTAGGGGTTCTCTCCCTCCTACAATTCGCTCATGGAATATCAGGCACCGACCTCATCGAGGCGTTTAACAATCGCTTTAAAAAGTTACGCATTGTCACCAACAACACGGGCCCCACTCCGCGATCCTCCGCATCATCCGCGGTTGACCATCACCGATTGCATACCCAGACAACGAGAGCGATTAGTCGTAGGTGGAGCACTAAACTAGCGGGGAGGAGAGGGATCAACCGCGGAGATTGCGGAGATGCGCGGAGGCAGAATGATGAAGAATAGGAGGCGCCCACGTTCGGGTAACGTCCTGATTGCTCGATGGCACTGTGCTCTGAGTCCCGGTAGGGACGAAAGAAAATACGGCTGGAAAGATGCGATCAACCTAGAGATGATCACGAAGCGTAAGGCATAGCACCGGGTCCGTTTATTACCCGTTCCCAGGATGAGAAATAGGAGGCGCCAACCTTTTGGGGTAATGTCCTGGCTGCTCGATGGCACTGTGCTCTTAGTCCCGGTAGGGACGGCAGACAATAGCCCAGCCTTTCAAGGCTGGGTATGCGCACAATCATCGCGACAGTCCCGGTAGGGACGAAAGAAAATACGACTGGAAAGATGCGATCAACCTAGAGATGATCACGAAGCGTAAGGCATAGCACAGGATCCGTTTATTACTCGTTCCCAGGATGAGAAATAGGAGGCGCCCACCTTCGGGTAACGTCCTGATTGCCCGATGGCACTGTGCTCTTAGTCCCGGTAGGGACGGCAGACAATAGCCCAGCCTTTCAAGGCTGGGTATGCGCACAATCATCGAGTCAGTCCCGGTAGGGACGAAAGAAAATACGACTGGAAAGATGCGATCAACCTAGAGATGATCACGAAGCGTAAGGCATAGCACCGGATCCGTTTATTACCCGTTCCCAGGATGAGAAATAGGAGGCGCCAACCTTTTGGGGTAATGTCCTGGTTGCTCGATGGCACTGTGCTCTTAGTCCCGGTAGGGACGGCAGACAATAGCCCAGCCTTTCAAGGCTGGGTATGCGCACAATCATCGCGACAGTCCCGGTAGGGACGAAAGAAAATACGGCTGGAAAGATGCGATCAATCTAGAGATGATCACGAAGCGTAAGGCATAGCACCGGATCCGTTTATTACCCGTTCCCAGGATGAGAAATAGGAGGCGCCAACCTTTTGGGGTAATGTCCTGGTTGCTCGATGGCACTGTGCTCTTAGTCCCGGTAGGGACGGCAGACAATAGCCCAGCCTTTCAAGGCTGGGTATGCGCACAATCATCGCGACAGTCCCGGTAGGGACGAAAGAAAATACGACTGGAAAGATGCGATCAACCTAGAGATGATCACGAAGCGTAAGGCATAGCACCGGGTCCGTTTATTACCCGTTCCCAGGATGAGAAATAGGAGGCGCCAACCTTTTGGGGTAATGTCCTGGTTGCTCGATGGCACTGTGCTCTTAGTCCCGGTAGGGACGGCAGACAATAGCCCAGCCTTTCAAGGCTGGGTATGCGCACAATCATCGCGACAGTCCCGGTAGGGACGAAAGAAAATACGACTGGAAAGATGCGATCAACCTAGAGATGATCACGAAGCGTAAGGCATAGCACAGGATCCGTTTATTACTCGTTCCCAGGATGAGAAATAGGAGGCGCCCACCTTCGGGTAACGTCCTGATTGCCCGATGGCACTGTACTCTTAGTCCCGGTAGGGACGGCAGACAATAGCCCAGCCTTTCAAGGCTGGGTATGCGCACAATCATCGCGACAGTCCCGGTAGGGACGAAAGAAAATACGGCTGGAAAGATGCGATCAACCTAGAGATGATCACGAAGCGTAAGGCATAGCACCGGATCCGTTTATTACCCGTTCCCAGGATGAGAAATAGGAGGCGCCCACCCTTTTGGGGTAACGTCCTGCTTGCTCGATGGCACTGTGCTCTTAGTCCCGGTAGGGACGGCAGACAATAGCCCAGCCTTTCAAGGCTGGGTATGCGCACAATCATCGAGTCAGTCCCGGTAGGGACGAAAGAAAATACGACTGGAAAGATGCGATCAACCTAGAGATGATCACGAAGCGTAAGGCATAGCAATCCGGCGCTGCAGAGCAATCTGGAAAAATGTGTTCGAGAACTCGGCGCTATTAAGCGAGTTGATGGTGCGGCGAGATTTTCTCTGAGGCCCAGTTCGTGCAATCGATGAACCTGGACTCACTTCGGTGCAAATAGGTGATCGGTTGGTGGCTTTCTCCAGCTTTGTGTACTGCTTCTCAATCGATTTTCTGGCTTGCGACTTTCAATCAGACATCCATCGAGCTCGCTGCTCGCTTGGTGACACTTGTTTCTTGGTACAAGACGCACTTAAATAAGGTTTAGCTCGTGTTGGTTTGGATCGCGACATGCGATGTTTCGCTTTCTCTTGCGTTGCATCGATCACACGATAGAGCGCGATTGAGCCCTAACCTCGCAGCTCTCGCTGTTGCTCGCTTCTCTTTAAGGTCCACCGGAACTCTCGCTCCGGTCTCAAGGACCATCTCGTCGGGTGTCTGACCTTGGAAGGCAAAATGGGGAACAACTTTCTGCCGCGGTTATGTCCTGAAAGGACTTCAGCTATTAGCCCGGGGTAAGCTAGCGCCACCCCGGGTTGGTTACAAAAGAAGTCACGTATCCCGGGAGGGATGAAAGCGATTCAGGGAGCAGCTGGCCTCCTTGCCAGGATGCGAAATCCCATTGCGATAGACCGGTGATGTCGCTTGTGCTCAAACACCGGCTACAAGCTTCCATGCTTTCGGCAAGCAGAACGTAGCTTCTCTGTCGGCAGACAGCCATAAACATCGAAGACTGGAGCAACGCGCCAGGTCACCACTCCTATCAAGGATTGGATGTCCGATACGCGGATCTGCTTTACAACCTCGGATTCGTCAGCGTGCGATCGCTCGCAGGGACCACCGAATCGGAACTGCGAAGAACTCCAGGCATCGGCGAAACCATCGTCGAGCATTGCCGCAAGGTGCTTCGAACGCTCAACATGTCGTTCCGCGACGAAGTCCCAAACCTGCTCGCCCATCCGAGGCTACCCAACGCGCGAGATTTGGAAGACGACTGACAGGGGGCGATCTCAAGTAACCCATGCTTTGAATCCGTTCGTCGTCGACGAAGTCCATGAATGATAGCGAATCGAACATTGGATCGGCGACTGGAATTGAGTTGCACTACGACAAGGCATCGAATGAGGGCTCAGCGCCGGATTTTTCGGGACGCTGTTCGGTAATCCCAGGCCCGTCGTCGCATTACACCACACGACCTACGGCGAGCCGCGGCAACGTCCCTAACCCCATAAGTTCTGCCTGAGAATAACCTACGGTCGCATTAAGGGAAAATTCCTTGGCATTGAGCAACTTCACACCTTGGACGGTGAGGTACAACTCAAAGGGTTTCAAAGCCCATTCTGTTAGTCGCATTGGCTACAATAGAGGTTTTGTTTTCCGGCGCATGCGCCGTAAAATTACTAGTTCCACCAGGAGGATAACGCAAATGCGCATGACATTGATTCTTGTTTTGCTTATGTGCTTTCTTGGGCTCGATTTAAGAGCCCAAGAGAAATCATCTACCGAGCCGCGTCGGATAAAGGCAACGGTAGGCGAAATCCGTCTCGCAGAAGATGTAGAGATTGAGGGCATTAAGACCCTTGATGATCTCAGGGGCCTAAACAAACTTGGGAAAGTAGTGATCAACGAAAAACTAGTCTTCGATACAGTCGAAGGTAAGAAAGTAAGCTTTGCATTTGAAAAGGCGGTTAGTCGAGTAATATCCACCGTTACTCGACTTGGAAAGACCCAGTCTACATACGATCAGGTGCCCACGGGCACCAAAGTGACGATTGAAATAAACTCAAGAGAAAACCAAACGCACGCTGTAGGATTGCAATATAGTGCGGTCCGAGCTGGGCTAGAGCCTGATGATAAGAACGTACCGCTAGAGTTTTCGCAAATTACTCTGACCGCTGATACCGTCGTCTCAGAGAATATGCCGAAGTTTCTTCTGTCACAATCATCAAAAGAACCCACATTTATCATGATCCTTGTAGAGCCAATCAAATAGACGGAACATAGGGTTGCAACGGAGCGGCCTATTCAAGTGGTCTGGCTAGAGTTTATCCATGCACCTGCCCGCTGAACCCGGTTATTACATAATAAGTGCTTACACTCCCATCCTTTATTTGACCATTGGAGAATACGAATGGATAAAGCAACTGAAGTTACGTTCCGTTTACATCGTCTCGAATCGGAGATCAAACGTTGGCGCATTGCGACCGCAGTTGTTGCGATTGCTCTGGTTTGTATTGCGGCAGCTCCGAACAACGATACTCCAAATGTCGTTCGAGCAAATGAGTTTCAACTTATCGGAAAAGATGGAAAGGTAGCTGGAAAACTGGAGGTTATGGGCACCGGTGCATATTTGCGACTCAACGAATCTGACGGACGCTCTTCTGCGGTAATAACGGCCAACAACCAGCGGGCAGGACTCTACCTGAAGAATGATGACCGAATCAATTCTGCATCTATCGAAGCATATGCAGTTGGTGGCGCAATTGGCCTATCTCGTACAACTGGCAATGGCAAGTTGTCTACAGAAGTCGTTGGCGGAAGAAATGGATGTCTTCTTAAAACGACAGGCAAAGACGGCGAAGAAAAGGTAATACCATAACTGCCAATAACATGTAACCGGGTAAGGATGCACGTTGCCGGTCACCCTGCACAGACCACCGTACGTGCGGGTCCGCATACGGCGGTTCAACGAAGATGAGCAGGTCTTAAGATGCGCTGCGTGTCTCCAGTCATCGAACAGTGTATTGATCCTTCTGGCGGTCTGAAAAGTCACTCCCGTTGACTGGAGTCCACGAGGTTCCAACCTTGCTATTGACCAATAAGGTTGGATTCCCAGGATAGCCCCACTGACTCACCATGTTACCGTGGAACCCCTGGAGTACCCTCGACGTGTCCACAGCCAAGATCTATCTCAAAGAACTCTCTGACCAATTCAAACGAACGCAAAAGGCCCTGCAAGCATGGAGCCAGGCCGATACCCCCAACATTGCTTTCGACGGCATAGTTGTGAAGGGAATCAGCGAATCTCTCCGCCTCGAGTGGCAGCGATTGATTGACGCATCGGCTGACGATGGACGCGAAGTCGAAGACAAAGCCAAACGCGTTGTGATGGCTCTCGACGACTTCGCACTGAAGTTTGCTCGGTGGATGCGAGCTGCAGCGGTACAAGCAGACAGCCCCCGCGGAAGCGTCGCGATGTGGGAAGCGTGGGAGCGAGTCGAATCCGCCTTCATGCCAGTGAACCTGTCATTACCCAAGCCGGTGAAGTACTTGGTCGCTGTAGCGAATGCCCCTCGGGAGCAGATCTCACGGGAGTACGGATGGATCGATGAGCGCTGTGAGCCCGATCTGGTCAAGGTTCAGGAGGAGTACGAAACTCCAGGCAAGCACTTCGACAAAGAGACTTGGACTGGCCCCGCACTCAAGAGCTACTACGCCAACATCAACCGCCAGTGGTCGGAGCGCATCGGATCACGCAAGCTGTTCTTCTCGACGCTGAACGAATTGAATCCCAAACTGACGGCAACTCTTAGGATTGCATGGGAACAGAACACTAATCGTCACTAATCACCACTAATAAGGAATGGCAGCAAGATGGTCGCGGTTCTTGATTAGTGTGAATGAGTGGAGATTAGGGTTCCTGCTTTCTCAAGACGCTGCACTTTGCATTCTAGCAATGTCCATGTTTGCTCTCGGTACCTTGGACTCATTTTTGCGGTTCCCCTTGGGTTTATATGCAATCGATGAAATGAGCCAATAAAAATGCGGTCTAGGTTCTAAGGGTTCTCTCTCTCCTACGATTCGCTCATGAATAGGAGACATCCACTTCATAGGGGCCTTTAACAATCGCTTTAAAAAGTACGCCTTGTCACCAACAACACGGGCCCCACCCCGCGATCCTCCGCTTCATCCGCGGTTGACCATCACCGATTGCATATCCAACAGCGAGAGCGATTAGTCGCAGGTAGAGCTCGAAACCAGCGGGGAGGAGAGGGATTAACCGCGGAGATTGCGGAGAATCGCTGAGGAAGAATGATGAGAAATAGGAGGCGCCCACCTTCGGGTAACGTCCTGATTGCCCGATGGCACTGTGCTCTTAGTCCCGGTAGGGACGGCAGACACTAGCCCAGCCTTTCAAGGCTGGGTACGCGCACAATCATCGCGACAGTCCCGGTAGGGACGAAAGAAAATATGGCTGGAAAGATGCGATCAACCTAGAAATGATCACGAAGCGTAAGGCATAGCACCGGATGAGTTTATTACCCGTTCCGAGTATCGAACTACGTTTCTTATATTGCACATTCTCCCACTCACGCCCAGCCCTTCTCCCCCAAGCCCGAGGCCAAAGGAAGCCAGATAACCACGAACGTTCCGCGCGACGCGCCCTCGAAGATGACATCCTCGATTCGAAACGCTGCATGGGTTATTGAGATGGGTTACAATAGCCACCATGCACCCCCAAAACGCCACCATTGCAACTGCCCAAGAGCCCCGCTACCCGCGTCCCCGCACGGGAGAGCCAAATGTAACCTTCGGTTGCACCGAACCTGCTATCGCTTCTTTGCAGTGCTTCCATGTACCTTCCATCAACGCCAGCGTTGGTCCGTCCCCAACCGAAGCCACCACTGCCACTTGGCATTACCAAGGAAACCAGCAGTATTCCATATCCGCGGTATCCACTTCTTCAGGCTCCGTAGCCGAACGCTACGCCTACACCGCCTATGGCCAGCCAACGATCCTCGATGGATCAGGCTCGGTCCTCTCCAGTTCGGCGATCAACAATCGCTACACGTATACCGGGCGTGAATGGGATCAGACGCTTGCGCTGTACCACTTCCGTGCAAGGTGGATGAGTGGGCTCGCAGGAAGGTTCATGAGTAGGGATCCGATCGGGTATGAGGGAAGCCCTTCGAATTTATATGAATTTTTAGATTCGAATTTAGGAGATCGCGTTGATCCTTTTGGGCTGTCTTGGACAACTGCAGGGTTTATCTATCACTACTATTACGGATGGGGAGCGCCAATTGATCTAAGAAGCGTTGGGTTGCATACGGCTTTCTTCGAGAAAACTTGTGGGGATGCTATCTCGTTTCTTAGAACGTGTTTTAAAATTGCGTTTTCTACGTTTTAGACAATCGGCGAGACATTAAATCGATCATGGAGATGTAGATCATTGTTTCGCTCGTGTCTGCAAGTCGTTCGTAATCTTTGCTTAAGCGTCGTCTTCGATTGATCCACGCGAATGTACGTTCGACAATCCATCGTTTTGGCAGTACTTGGAAACCTTTCGCATCTATCGGTCGTAACACGGTTTGCAACTGAAGTCCTTCCTTTTCTTTCAGCAGCTGTGGAAGGCCACCCTTCCCGTAAGCGCCATCGGCGAACACGATCTTAAGTCTGCGATAGAGGCTGCGGATACCCTGCATAACAATCGATCCTCCATCAAAGTCCTGGACGTCAGCGCGGTGGACAACAACCATCAAAAGCACCCCCAGTGTATCAACGAGGATATGTCGCTTACGCCCTGTGATCTTCTTTCCGGCGTCGTAGCCACGGGTTTCACCACCCTCGGCAGTCCTAATCGATTGGCTGTCGATGATTCCGACCGTAGGTGCTGTTTTTTTGCCCGTTGCTTTACGAACTGCGTTACGGAGGAGTTCATGGATTGCCAGCCAAACTCCGTCAAGCTTCCACTGGCGAAATACCCCGTAGACCGTGTTCCAGTGGGGAAACTCTTTGGGAAGAAATCGCCACTGGCACCCTGTGCGGCAGACATAAAGAATGGCATTGATGATTCTCCTCCGATCGATTCGTTTTCGTCCTCGCTGATTGGCGTGGGGAAGTACTTTTTGAATCAACTGCCATTGCTTGTCGGATAGGCAACTTGGATAATCCATTCCACTCATGATCGCTACGGCTCCTTGTAGTCCGGGAAACTTTTTCGCTTCCTGAGCCGTAGCGATCTTTTCAATTCAATGCAATTTCAAAACACGTTCTTAGCAGCTGCGCAAACAAGGTTCGGCGCAAGGCCCATGTGTGACAATACGAACTCGTCAGGATGAAGTGCTTCTATCCCATACGGTTCGAGGGCGCTCTTGGGAAAATCCTTTATGTTGAAGGTGACTATGGAATCTGCGCCGCAGCGAATTGCTGCTGCCAACACATGCCGATCGTCCTCGTCAGGCAACGACAGAGATGGTATCAGCGATTCATACCCTGTCACCAAACAGTCGAACACGTGGGCATCCATGAGTTGCCTGGTTCGGTCAAGTTGGCTCGCCTCGAGGTCGGGGCGATCTTTCAGCACGTTGCGAATCCACTCGTCGTGAATCATGTCGGTCCATCGAGCTCGAAACAGATTCGTGATCGCTAGATGCATGAGAAAGTCGCGAAGCGCTGCCGGGTACAGCACGCAGGCATCGTAGACGACGGTGAACTGCGTCACGATTAGTATCCCAAGCCCAGCTTTTGCGCTTCTGCCGCCAATTCATCCAGCGACTCTAGTCGCTTACGATCCATCGACCGTTTGTATTCCATTAAGTCTCTGAACAAAACTCGGCGATGCGTTCCAACTTTTCGGAAAGGGATGTTTCCCTTTTCAAGCTGCTCAACAATGAAAGGCCGCGATACGCCCAGCAATTCTGCAGCTTGCTGAGTCGTTAACTCCGCATGCACAGGGATCAGCGTTACAGCGTTGCCTTTCGCCATCTCGTTTAGGATGTCCCCAAGCAACTTAAATGCTGATGCCGGTACGGACACCACCGTCTCATCCCCGTTTTGTGTACTGACCCGCAAACTTAGTGGCGAGTCTGACTTACTGGAAACGATTCTGGCAATGCTTCTGCTCGAAGCCATCGCAAGTTCTTCGTCGTCACGACTTGGGGGATACTGCATCTGGGAAATCATTCAGATTAGTGCTCATTTGGCTTTTACCTCCACACTAACTCTATCGTCCATTCGCAGCAAAAGCAATAAACGAAACAAACGAATCACCGCTTTTCCGCGTTCCAAAGGTACCTGTGATCAACAAATCCTACCCTGGAATCACCACAATACAGGCTATTCGGTAGCGGGTTGCGACCGCAAAGTTTGAATACGGCTGCTCTCGGGCATCGGAAAAACATCCGGAAATCCACCTGCATGTGTGGATTTTGGGAGAGGTCTGTTAACCGGACTGTCAGTGTCAGCCAGCTAGAATTTGAGCCGGCTGACGCAAGTCATCGACGGTCGCGGCACGGAGACTCGCTATGAATACGACGGCCAAGGGCGTGAGACAACGAAGAAAGCCGCCTACGGCACATCGATCGAAGCCAGAACCGACACGTTTTATGATCTCGCCGGAAACGTTACCGAAGTCCGCCATCCTCGTTACTTCGATTCCTCGGACACCGAGGGCTACCAGAAGGCCAAAGAGACTTGGACCTACAATGGCCGAGGATTGGTAGCTAGCCACACCGATGCGACCGGCTCCTCCATCGCAGCCACCGAATCGTTTACGTATGACCTCGGAGGCCATCAAGCGACACGCACGGACTTTGGCGGCAACGTCTGGACGCGCTACGAAGACTCCTGCTGCGAAAAGAAGACGGCCAACGCCGATCCACTTGGGCACGGAACCATTGTGAATACCGATTCCAACGGTCGCACAGTCCACACGATCCAGGTATCGGATGTGTCGACCCATGTGGGATCGTTCTCGAATCCCACCGATGCAAAGACCCTTTCGGAGTCGACGACCAAGTTCGACGGACGCGGGCGCGTCATCTACCAGACGACTTGGCTCTCGGCACGAGGTACCGTCGATCCTGCCAATCCCCCCATCGCAGGGATCGGAGGGGTCTCGCTCTCCGATGGACTCACGACTCAGTATCTGTACGACGACAACTTGGCCGATGGGGTTGGATTGGATAACTCCACCGGAGTCTCGGTCTCGAAGCTGGGAACCGGAGGTTCCGGAACGTTTAACGTCTCCCTTTCGAACGCCATCTCCAAGTTGGCTTCCACAGAAGCCAACGGAGGAGCCAATGTGACCTTCAGTTCCACCGCTCCTGGGAAAGCAACCGTTGTCATTAGCCCAGAAGACGAAATCAGCTTTACCATCTCCGATGCCGCAGGGCGCTCGGTCATGAGCGGCAAGCTCAACAACTACCGGGGATCCGGCTCAACAGCCCTCAATACGCTGGCAACCTGGAATTGCACGGTCTACGACGCGACCACTTCCTTGTCCGGGTACGGAACCGTCTTAGTCACCAAGTCGGTGGATCCCCAAGGGAACACGACGGCCAGTTGGACCGATGCGGCAGGGCGCACCTTGCGCAGCATTGACCAGCTTGGCAAGGTTACGACCATGACCTTCGATGCCGCCGGAAACCAACTGTCGGTTCGCGATCCCAACAATGTGGGCGCGGACATGCTCTACGATGCCCTGGGGCGCAATACCCAACGAACCGATACCAACAGCGCGGTTACCAAGACCGAATACGACAAAGCCGGAAACGCGATCAAGCAAACCGATGCCAAGAACAAGCATACTTACATCACCTTCGATGCGCGAGGGCGCAGGAAGTCGACCACCGATCGGATTAGCGCAGTCACGTCGTTCACCTACACCGCCTTGGGACAATTAGCCTCCCTCACCGATGCAGAGAGCCAAACGACCAGCTACACGTATGACTCTCGAGGCTCCAA
Organism: Pirellula sp. SH-Sr6A; assembly: GCF_001610875.1. NCBI lineage: Bacteria > Pseudomonadati > Planctomycetota > Planctomycetia > Pirellulales > Pirellulaceae > Pirellula > Pirellula sp. SH-Sr6A. The sequence goes on from NZ_CP011272.1 coordinate 2,616,004, forward strand.
ACTCACAGAAACCTACCCAGATCACACGTCAGGCACCTCCCCTGGCCAAACAGGCTACGGGATCGTCACGTTTGTGTATGACAACGCAGGGCGCGTTAAACGCAAACAGGACCAATTGGGCGATACGGTCACCTTCACGTTTGACCTTGCCGGGAGAATGACGACCAAGGATTACCGAACGGCAGCCAATAGCCCCACGGGAACGATCGCCGATTCGGATACCTTCACCTTCGATCGCGCAGGGCGCATGCTCACGGCCGCGAGCGGCCGTTACAGCAACACCGTCACCTACACGTTTGACCCAATAGGGCGCAAGGCTACCGAGGCGCTCACCATTGGCGGCCAAACCTACACGATTACCAGTGAATACAATTCCCGAGGGGAATTGACCACGGTCACCTACCCCGACAGTTCGATCTCCGAGCGCACCTACCACGCCACAGGCGCTCTGAACCAACTGAAATTAGATGGTTCGACCATTAGCACGAGAACCTACGACGATGGCCGTCGCCTCACGGGAGAAACCCTCGGTAACGGAGTCACCGAATCGCGCACCTATGCTAGCGATAACCTCTTAACGGCAATTTCGTACGGAGGAACAGGTACATCCATCGGGAACCTGAGTTATACTTGGGATTCGAACAAGAACAAAACATCGGAAACCATCGGCGGAACGATGAGCAACTACGGGTTTACTTCAGCAGGCACCAGTTACGACGACGAGGACCGTCTCACCGGCTTCGCCCGTGCTAGCGGAACGTTTACCCAATCTTGGAGTCTTACCAGTGTGGGTGACTGGAACAGCATCACCACCAATGGCACAGCGCAGAATCGCACCCACGGTCCTACCCACGAGCTGCTCACCGCCGGGGGTCAGAACGTCACGACGGATGTGAAGGGGAACATTACCTTGCTGCCTACGACGCTCACGACCAGTGGCGTGGCCATGTCGGTTGGCTATGACTTCGACAACAAGCTCAAGAGCGCCGATGTGGACAACAACGGCTCGAACGATGTCACGTTCCAGTACGATGCACTGGGCCGAAGGGTAGCGCGGCAAGGAACCTCCGGCTCCTTCGTCTATGTGCAGCATGACCAGCAGACGATCGCCGATTACGGATACGGGGATGCTCCAAGCTCTCCAACGCATCGTTACGTATACGCTAGCTACATCGACGAACCGGTGGTGCGCAAGGCAGCTGGGACCAGCGGAACGATTCACTACTACCACCGCAACCAGCAGTACTCCATCACGGCAATAACCACTTCTTCGGGCTCCGTAGCCGAACGCTACGCCTACACAGCCTACGGCCAGCCAACCATCCTCGATGGTTCAGGCTCGGTCCTCTCGAGTTCCGCGATTAATAATCGCTACACCTACACGGGACGTGAATGGGATCAGTCGCTTGGGCTGTATCACTTTAGGGCGAGGTGGATGAGTGGACTGGCAGGAAGGTTTATGGGGAGGGACCCGATCGGGTACTTTGGGAGCCCGTTCGGCCTATACCGACAATTTCAAGGGTATGCGTTAGTAGTTTTAGACCCTCACGGAAGTGAAGTAATTACGGCGGGAGCTGTTGGCGTTGGTGGCGTCATCGTAGCCGGCGGAACATCCACAACAACGGTTATAGTTTCCGGAGGAACATCAACACTTGTGGGAGGTACAACTATAGGAGGTAGCGTCGGTACAGGTTCGGGAATAATCGGAATCGTTTCTTCCGGTGGAGCAGCGGCAACGGGCGGTGGAACTGCAGCTGCCGTGGGAGGAAGTACTGCTGCTGGAGGAGGAACGGTCCTCATTAGTGGAGGGCTCGCCACAACAGTTGGTGTTGCCGTTCTGCCCGGTGGCATTCTCGGATACGGCATCTATGCCACCCCTGTTATCGGTACTCAAAACTGGCTAGAACCTGGATTGACGCAGGTTGCTTACTACTTCTTCCCATCGAACCATCCGCCTGTACAGACATCGACACAACCTAAGCCATTTCCAGTTCCTGTTCCAGTTCCAAAACCCAGGCCGAAATGTGACGACGAAAGGGAACTATGTGAGTTCACTGGAAAATGGGCGCCGATGGATTTTTGTGAATACAGATGCAGCGACGGTTATGTTTTTACTGTTTACCCACATGTGCACCAGGAGTTTGCATGTGACGCTTACGCACCACGACCTAATTAATCATGATTGAATTCGACGCAATTGGTATTTCACTCGGACAAGGTGAATTCATAGAGCGATTGATGTATTCCAGCGTCAATGGAGTTCTTGTTTGTATTCTTGCTCGTAAAGGGGATAGGAGAAAACGGTGCTTTGTACGGTCGATAGAGAAAACATTATATGCTGAAGCGAGTCTGCCCTTTGAAGCGGTAGCGTTTGCATTGTGCAGTTCAAAAATTGTTGCAATCAACCAAGTTGAGTCACTGGTAAATGGCAAGCAACTTTTATGTTCTTTCGAGCCCAATGGCCGTATGGAAAAGACTGTTGGAGAGGTTACGCTAGGCTTCACTTCACCGAACACGCGTCGAGTATGGGTATCACAGTTTGTTGAGTCAGATTCATCACGACTGACCTGTCGATTTGCTCGCGAATTAATTCTCGAGTCTGGGGATGTTACAGTTCAATATGCGGTCGGTGAACTCAATATCGATACTGGTTCAATCGACTTGATAAAAGATCTCGCAACTCCATTTGCCTAATTACAAGTAAATATTCGTCATACAATGATGCTCACCGCCCTTCGGCGCTGCAGAACATTTTGGAAAAAAGCGTTCGAGAACTCGGCGCTATTAGGCGAGTTGATGGTGCGGCGAGAGTTTCTCTGAAGCCCTTCGGCGCTGCAGAACATTCTGGAAAAAAGCGCTTCGGCGCTGCAGAACATTCTGGAAAAAAGCGTTCGAGAACTCGGCGCTATTAGTCGAGTTGATGGTGCGGCGAGAGTTTCTCTGAGGCCCAACTCGTGCAATCGATGAGCTTGGACTCACTTCGGTTAAAACGGGTGATCTGTTGGTGGCTTTCTCCAGCGTTGTGTACTGCTTCTCACTCGATTTTCTGGATTGCGACGGTCTTTTAGACATCCATCGAGCTTGCTGCTCGCTTGGTGACACTCTTTTCTTGGTACAAGACGCAGGTGCCTAAGGCTTAGCTCGTGTTGTTTTGGAGTGATACAAGTGCTGGTTCGCTGGTTTTTGCTTTGCATAAATCACAGCTGAGAGCGCGATTGTGCGCTAACCTCGCAGTTCTCGCTGTTGCTCGCTTCTCTTTAAGGTCCACCGGAACTTTCGCTCCGGTGCCAAAGTACATCTCGTCGGGTGTCTGCCCTTGAAAGGCAAAATGGGGAACAACCGAATTGTGCTGCTCGACGTAAAAAGCAACAAACTTGCGAACCGAATTCGCACTATCAAGTTCGTTCAAGTACAACCACTGGTGCTTCAGCTGACGCCACCAGGCTTCGATCATACTGTTCGATTCCACAATATCGACCTGCGCAAGAATACGTTGGATGGTGCCATCAGAAACAAGCTCATTTACCGAGCCATTCACGTTTTCAACGCCAGAGTCCATGACAGCAGAGGGTACTGTGTTTTCGGGGAGTGCCTTGGCTGCTTCCTTGAGGAGTTCCGCTGTCGTACTTGTTTCAAAGGTGTCATTCAATCTCCATGCGAGAATGCGGCGCGAAAAGTTGTCGAGAATTGCGTGAAGGTACAAGCGGCTGCCATCGAGCAATCGAACGATGGTCGTGTCGACATGCCAATACTCATTTGGCTTCGTAGCTCGTAATCCGATTCGAGGTTTCGGTGGGTAGATGCGTTTGCGAGACCGGATCCAATTTCCACTTTGAATCGCTCGGTACCAAGTCGAAGTACAAGCGTAGACCTTTCCCAAGCGCGCGGCCAACCGAGCGATTGATCCGACGCTGAGATGACGATAGTCTTCAGACTGCACCATCGATCGCATTTCGGAGCGTTCCGTCGCAGTCATTTGCCCCGGCAAAGATCTGGGACAAGACGAGACATCATCGAGTCCACCAATAAGAACTAAACCAACTCATTAAACGGATCCGCCGATGCGGTGGCACGGGGATCGCCGAAGTTGGTTTTCCCTGCATTTTCTCTATGGTTTTTTTGTGGGGGTAATTCCCTGCGAGTCTATTGATCAAGGGGCCGCAAGATGGTGGCCAGAGAGTCGCTTGCGAGCAAGAAGATGCACCGAGTGCTTCTTTTGGTCCATTTCAGGTCATGTAACGACGGACCTTCAGGCAACTCGCTTTGATTCGCACGCAACAGAGATGCGATTAGGTGAGGTAGCGAGCAGCTCGAACGTGATGGTTTCTGAACGAGAGCATTCATCATTAGATTTCCGGTAATGGAAGATTCACCGAGACGTAACAGCAGGTTGCCCCGAAGCGAAGGGATGCTTCGTTGGTTTGCAGATTCTCTCCATCACACAGGTCATCGCTGCAACACTGTACAACCGTCCATGCTAAGAGCTCCTTTACAGCTAGTGCCCGCTTCCAGTTGCCAAGCAACCCTTGCTTCGGAGCAAAGCTCTCAAGTCGTGCTTTCGATCGGATCAATTGATCGAGTGTGGTGGGTGCCTTCGAGTATTGTTCGATCGCATGCTCTACCCGGTGGATGAACTCCCAAGTCTCCATGCGATCGCGATACCCTTCCAATCGCATCCCCGGCGTACCGCACCGCAAGCACTTGGGCCGATTATCGATCTTCGGAAGCTCAAGCTCTTGAAGTCTCGCGGATGGGGGAAGCGACGCATGTCGCTTCCCTAGGGAATCAGCATTGTGCTTGGCCAAGAGCAAGCGGACTCTTTGAAGCGTCTCCTTGCGCCCTTTCCCTTGAAAGAGACCTGCATAGCGCACGCGATGCACGTTGCTCGGAACGATGTGGAGCAAGAACCGGCGAACGAACTCTTCTCCCTCCATGGTCTCCTCGACCGATTTGTTGGTTCGGTAATCCCATTGCCGAATGGTAACGTGCGTCCCGTTGTCTTCGGCGATCCGGCCATTGGAGATCGCTGCCCCTTGGATATAGTCCGAAAGATAACGGGCGCAGCCCAACTGCGTTTGCAGTTCATCCGGAGTGATTTGCGCATCGGCTTTCCAGTTCTTTTGCGCTAGAGGCTCAAGCCACCGATGGAACGAGTCTCGGTCTTGAACCCCTTCGAATTCCATCTCTTGGGGAATGTCGAGTTTTCCTTGATCGAAGAGGATTTTCAATCCCCGTAAGAACTTCTTTTGAAAGAGGGCTGCTAAGACTTCTTCTTGGATGCCTGGTGCATCCGGAGGGATCGGGATCCAGCAGGGTTTGGTACTCGCATCCCCAGTGGAGAGCGAGACGCCACCGGAGGTCATCATGGCGTGGATATGCACATGGGTCAGCATGCGCTGCCCCCAAGTGTGCAACGTGAGAATAATCCCCGGCTTGCAGCCGAATTCTCGTTGAGCGATCTCGAGCAACGTCTTTTGCGATCTTCGAAAGAAGAGCTGATACACAGCGCTCGGATTGGCTCGGATCAGAGGATTGAGCTCATGCGGGACGGTAAAGACCGTGTGGTAGTAGGTGGTGGGGAGATTCCACGCGATAATCTGCTGTAGCCACGCTTTGCGCTTGAGCCAACCGCAGTTGGGACAGTGCCGATCATGGCACTGGCTGTAGAGAATGCGCCCTTGCTGGCATGTCTCGCATCCATAGTAGGTGGAACCGAAACTCCCACGACGGCAGTCGAGGAGTTTATCCAGCACACGGCGTTCATGGAACGGAACATGATGACTGAAGCGAAAGGATTTGGAGTAGCGTAGCAGGACCGATTGCACGGTATGCGAACTAGCCGTATGGATTCGCACCGTAGGCAACAGATCCTGCATAGGTTGGATCGAACAGTGCATGGATAGCTGTAGGGTAGTTCGACCGCTTTCTTAGCTTGCGATGTTTCTTGGAGAATTTCCGAGTTCACCAATAAGAACTAAACCAACTCATTAAACGGATCCGCCGATGCGGTGGCACGGGGATCGCCGAAGTTGGTTTTCCCTGCATTTTCTCTATGGTTTTTTTGTGGGGGTAATTCCCTGCGAGTCTATTGATCAAGGGGCCGCAAGATGGTGGCCAGAGAGTCGCTTGCGAGCAAGAAGATGCACCGAGTGCTTCTTTTGGTCCATTTCAGGTCATGTAACGACGGACCTTCAGGCAACTCGCTTTGATTCGCACGCAACAGAGATGCGATTAGGTGAGGTAGCGAGCAGCTCGAACGTGATGGTTTCTGAACGAGAGCATTCATCATTAGATTTCCGGTAATGGAAGATTCACCGAGACGTAACAGCAGGTTGCCCCGAAGCGAAGGGATGCTTCGTTGGTTTGCAGATTCTCTCCATCACACAGGTCATCGCTGCAACACTGTACAACCGTCCATGCTAAGAGCTCCTTTACAGCTAGTGCCCGCTTCCAGTTGCCAAGCAACCCTTGCTTCGGAGCAAAGCTCTCAAGTCGTGCTTTCGATCGGATCAATTGATCGAGTGTGGTGGGTGCCTTCGAGTATTGTTCGATCGCATGCTCTACCCGGTGGATGAACTCCCAAGTCTCCATGCGATCGCGATACCCTTCCAATCGCATCCCCGGCGTACCGCACCGCAAGCACTTGGGCCGATTATCGATCTTCGGAAGCTCAAGCTCTTGAAGTCTCGCGGATGGGGGAAGCGACGCATGTCGCTTCCCTAGGGAATCAGCATTGTGCTTGGCCAAGAGCAAGCGGACTCTTTGAAGCGTCTCCTTGCGCCCTTTCCCTTGAAAGAGACCTGCATAGCGCACGCGATGCACGTTGCTCGGAACGATGTGGAGCAAGAACCGGCGAACGAACTCTTCTCCCTCCATGGTCTCCTCGACCGATTTGTTGGTTCGGTAATCCCATTGCCGAATGGTAACGTGCGTCCCGTTGTCTTCGGCGATCCGGCCATTGGAGATCGCTGCCCCTTGGATATAGTCCGAAAGATAACGGGCGCAGCCCAACTGCGTTTGCAGTTCATCCGGAGTGATTTGCGCATCGGCTTTCCAGTTCTTTTGCGCTAGAGGCTCAAGCCACCGATGGAACGAGTCTCGGTCTTGAACCCCTTCGAATTCCATCTCTTGGGGAATGTCGAGTTTTCCTTGATCGAAGAGGATTTTCAATCCCCGTAAGAACTTCTTTTGAAAGAGGGCTGCTAAGACTTCTTCTTGGATGCCTGGTGCATCCGGAGGGATCGGGATCCAGCAGGGTTTGGTACTCGCATCCCCAGTGGAGAGCGAGACGCCACCGGAGGTCATCATGGCGTGGATATGCACATGGGTCAGCATGCGCTGCCCCCAAGTGTGCAACGTGAGAATAATCCCCGGCTTGCAGCCGAATTCTCGTTGAGCGATCTCGAGCAACGTCTTTTGCGATCTTCGAAAGAAGAGCTGATACACAGCGCTCGGATTGGCTCGGATCAGAGGATTGAGCTCATGCGGGACGGTAAAGACCGTGTGGTAGTAGGTGGTGGGGAGATTCCACGCGATAATCTGCTGTAGCCACGCTTTGCGCTTGAGCCAACCGCAGTTGGGACAGTGCCGATCATGGCACTGGCTGTAGAGAATGCGCCCTTGCTGGCATGTCTCGCATCCATAGTAGGTGGAACCGAAACTCCCACGACGGCAGTCGAGGAGTTTATCCAGCACACGGCGTTCATGGAACGGAACATGATGACTGAAGCGAAAGGATTTGGAGTAGCGTAGCAGGACCGATTGCACGGTATGCGAACTAGCCGTATGGATTCGCACCGTAGGCAACAGATCCTGCATAGGTTGGATCGAACAGTGCATGGATAGCTGTAGGGTAGTTCGACCGCTTTCTTAGCTTGCGATGTTTCTTGGAGAATTTCCGAGTTCGCCCCCTTGTGGACCAAGCAGAGCCGCCGCATTCCTTAAAAGGAATCGCGCGGCGATGCGGGGTTGGAAGTGCTCGGGCACTCTCCCCTCTTTTGAAACGAGCTCTCAGAATCGGTGTGGATGAATCATGTTGCTCTCAACGAAAACGAATGCGAATCCGTTTCCACTGCTGGCTGCATTCGAAGCGGATCCGTGGAAAGCGACCGCCGAACATTACGCACGCTGTGTGACGGACAAGATTCTGGCCATGGCCTCCTATGGCTTGGAACTCGAGGAAGAAGCTTTGCGCACCCTGGGGATCGGGTTTTCCGATCGGAGTCTGGGGAACCAGTTGCCCTCGAATCAGACGGCAGCGGGTCGAAGGATCCGAGAGCGACTCATCCAGATGGGTCTTTACAAGGAGAATGGCCGCGAGGCGCTACGTGGTTACATTACCATCCCCCTGGTGGACGAAGAGCATCGCATCACAGGCTTCGAAGGCTATCGGCTGAGCAACAGCGGAGCCGTCATTGACAAGCTCCGCGTGGGAACCGGCACAAGACTTCAGGATTCAGGCGTCAGGCTTCAGGAAGACTCCATCCCAACCCGAAACGTCAGCGAGGGACAGGCTGCTGACACGCTGGCAACGGAGACACTGGCACCCAAGATTCCTTCACAGCCGGGCAGCCCTTCACAAGAAGAGGATCCCTCGCTCACGCAACGGGTTGCGATGCAGCCTGCTACTCCAGCCTCCGAAATCTCCGTCGACGCTAGCAGCGTGACTATCACTCGCGAGGATCGCAGCTACAAGATCCGTGGCCTCGAGAAGAACATGTCTTCCCTGAGCCTGCGCGTCTCGATCGCCGTCTCCCGACTCGAACGGATGCATCTCGATACGGTCGATCTCATGCGCTCTAGCGCTCGGCAAGCCTTCGTGAAAGCTGCCGCTTTAGAACTCTTCTGCGAAGAGGAGACGATCAAGGTCGATCTAGGAAGAATCCTCCTTCAACTGGAAGATTTACGGAACCTTCAAATCGAAGCCGCCAAACGCATCGGTCCTGCCATTCCGGCTATGACCGAAGCCCAGCAGGAAGAAGCCATGCAGTTGCTGCGTTCTCCCAATCTGATCGAACGGATTGTGCACGATCTCGATGCGTGTGGCATGGTCGGAGAAGCATCCAATAAGCTCGTAGGCTACCTGGCTGCCGTCAGTCGCAAGCTACCCACCCCGTTGGCTCTCCTGATCCGATCCTCCAGCGCGGCCGGGAAGACAACGCTCATGGAAACCATCTTGGCCATGGTCCCACCGGAAGAAGTCTTGCGATTGAGCAACCTCACTTGCCAATCGCTCTATTACCTCGATAGCGATCAGCTTCGCCATAAGACCTTAGCCATTAGCGAAGACCAAGGTCTTTCCGAATCTGCGTATGCCTTAAAACTCCTTCAAAGCGAAGGGAAGCTGACCCATGCCACGGTAGTCCGTGGCAACGATGGCCGGAGCGTTACCCAATTGCACAGCGTAGAAGGCCCCATTCAGCTCATGATCACCTCGACGGCTCGGGATGTGGACGAAGAGTTAGCCAATCGCTGCTTGATCCTTACCGTTGATGAATCGATCGAACAGACCAAGGCCATTCAAGCGCGCCAGCGTCTGCTGCAGACGCGCGAGGGATTGCAACGGCAGTCGCAAGTGGCAGCCATCCGAACCCTGCATCACCATGCGCAGCGTTTGCTCCGACCCTTGCAGGTCTTGAACCCCTTGGTCGACTCTTTGGAGTTCGTTTGCGATCGACTGCGCAACCGCCGCGATCATGCCAAGTACTTGAGTCTCATTCAAGCGATCGCCTTGCTACACCAGCACCAGAGAGTCATCCACACCGAAGAGGATGGAACCGAGTGGATCGAAGTCCAAGAGTCCGATATCGCGCTCGCCGATCGGCTAATGGACAAGCTCTTGAAGCAGTCGCTTAGTGAGTTAGCACCGCAGACTGAGCAGTGCCTCCACTTGGTGCAAGAGTTTGTGGCGAAAGGCTGCCGGGCCGCGGCAGCGGCTAGCCCGGCCGAGCAAGCTATTCTTCGGCAACGGTTCCGATTTACCCGTCGCTCGTTTCGCGAATCGGTCGGTTGGAGCGACAACCAAGTGCGCACCCACTTGGACCGACTGGTCCAGCTCGAGCATTTGATTGTCCATCGCGGCAAGCAGGGGGCAACCTACGTCTACCAGTTGGCCGATTAGTTGGCGGGCTAACTGCCGATTAACTGCTTACGACGTCTCACTTCGTGCCCCCTTGTGGGGGCTTCGTGCCCCTCTTCAAACGGCCTGGAGCAAGCAATCGCTTGCTAGAAGGCCACTTCTTTGTGCTTGTGCCCCCGGAGAGCAAGCCCTGCTTCCTCGCGCCCCCCCACTTATGCATACCTCGGTTTCGTTTTGTGTTCTTGATTCGGCTCTCCTTCAGAAAAGGTCTTAAAGAAACATGTCACCCCCTTCGTTGTCAGCCCTCATGGAAGCGTATTTCGTTGATCTGCGAGTAGTGAATTGGACGGAAGCGACCTTGGAGAGGAGAAAAAACTCGCTGGGTCGCTTCGTCCGTTGGCTCACCGAGCGTGAGATCCATACTCTTTCGGAAATCACACCAGAGATTCTCGCAGCGTATCAAAGGAGCTTGCTCCATATCGGGAACTTGCGGACACGCAAACCCCTGCAAGCCTCAACGCGGGCTTCCTATGTCCATGCCGTGTCCCATTGGCTGCAGTGGGCTTGTTTGGGCAAGCATATCCCCTTCAATCCAGCGGCAGGGATCGAGCTTCCTAAAGCCGAATATCGACTCCCGGCGAGTTTTTTAAGCCAGAGCGAGGTCGAGCATGTCATCAACCAACCCGACGTGAGCACGAAGATTGGGATTCGGGATCGCAGTGTCTTGGAGATTCTCTATAGCAGTGCTATTCGAAGAAGCGAGCTTCTCAAGCTGGAGATTCAGGATATTGATCGCGCCAGGCGATTGCTTCATATCCGGCAGGGGAAAGGACACAAGGATCGCTTTGTACCGATCGGAGTGCGCGCCTTGGATTGGTTGACCAAGTACCTCCAAGACGTAAGGCCCTGGCTCTTGAGCGGCGGGGGCTGCAAACGGAATTGGATGCATCCGAGGAAATTCTCAGTTTCCTTGAGCGAGCAAGAGACGCAGGTGGTGATCCTATGCCACAACGGAGGGGCGATGCACCCGGTGAATCTCTCGGCCATGGTTCGGCAGTATGTTCGGCAAGCGGGGATAACGAAGAAGGGCGCATGCCACATGTTTCGTCACACAGCAGCAACGCTGATGATGGAGAATGGAGCCGATCTGCGATCGATCCAAACGCTCTTGGGTCATGCCAGCTTGAATACCACGCAAATCTATGCCCACGTCACGCTAGATCGCTTGAGAGCGGTCCACGACGCGATGCATCCGGCCAAGCCGGACCAAGCGAACGCGCCTAGTCGGGCTGACTAGTTGCACAAGCTGGCTAGGTGCTCAGCTGCTTCCTTCAAGTAAACCAAGGCCAAGGTGGTGGAGGCAGCGGAAGCTGGAGTCGAAGAACAGGTCGATCGCCCACCGAGGCGACCTGTTTTCGGACGCAAGCTGCAGAGGCTTCCTCGTCGCCCGCTCTGCTGGATTCGTCTCGTGATCACTCGAGTCGTTATGTCGGTGAAAATCCTCGATTCGAAAACGCTGCAAGCGGCGCTGGGATTGGTTACAATAGTCGCTATGCACCCCCAAAACGCCATGCTTCAAACATCTCCTGAGCTCCGCTCCGCGCGCCCCGCACGGGAGAGCCAACTGCAACCTTCGGTTGCACCGAAGCGACTATCCCTTCTTCGCAGTGCTTCCATGTGCATTCCATCAACGCCAGCGTTGGTCCGTCCCCTGCCGAAGCCACCACTGCCACTTGGCACTACCACCGCAACCAGCAGTACTCCATCACGGCAATAACCACTTCTTCGGGCTCCGTAGCCGAACGCTACGCCTACACAGCCTACGGCCAGCCAACCATCCTCGATGGTTCAGGCTCGGTCCTCTCGAGTTCCGCGATTAATAATCGCTACACCTACACGGGACGTGAATGGGATCAGTCGCTTGGGCTGTATCACTTTAGGGCGAGGTGGATGAGTGGACTGGCAGGAAGGTTTATGGGGAGGGACCCGATCGGGTACTTTGGGAGCCCGTTCGGCCTATACCGACAATTTCAAGGGTATGCGTTAGTAGTTTTAGACCCTCACGGAAGTGAAGTAATTACGGCGGGAGCTGTTGGCGTTGGTGGCGTCATCGTAGCCGGCGGAACATCCACAACAACGGTTATAGTTTCCGGAGGAACATCAACACTTGTGGGAGGTACAACTATAGGAGGTAGCGTCGGTACAGGTTCGGGAATAATCGGAATCGTTTCTTCCGGTGGAGCAGCGGCAACGGGCGGTGGAACTGCAGCTGCCGTGGGAGGAAGTACTGCTGCTGGAGGAGGAACGGTCCTCATTAGTGGAGGGCTCGCCACAACAGTTGGTGTTGCCGTTCTGCCCGGTGGCATTCTCGGATACGGCATCTATGCCACCCCTGTTATCGGTACTCAAAACTGGCTAGAACCTGGATTGACGCAGGTTGCTTACTACTTCTTCCCATCGAACCATCCGCCTGTACAGACATCGACACAACCTAAGCCATTTCCAGTTCCTGTTCCAGTTCCAAAACCCAGGCCGAAATGTGACGACGAAAGGGAACTATGTGAGTTCACTGGAAAATGGGCGCCGATGGATTTTTGTGAATACAGATGCAGCGACGGTTATGTTTTTACTGTTTACCCACATGTGCACCAGGAGTTTGCATGTGACGCTTACGCACCACGACCTAATTAATCATGATTGAATTCGACGCAATTGGTATTTCACTCGGACAAGGTGAATTCATAGAGCGATTGATGTATTCCAGCGTCAATGGAGTTCTTGTTTGTATTCTTGCTCGTAAAGGGGATAGGAGAAAACGGTGCTTTGTACGGTCGATAGAGAAAACATTATATGCTGAAGCGAGTCTGCCCTTTGAAGCGGTAGCGTTTGCATTGTGCAGTTCAAAAATTGTTGCAATCAACCAAGTTGAGTCACTGGTAAATGGCAAGCAACTTTTATGTTCTTTCGAGCCCAATGGCCGTATGGAAAAGACTGTTGGAGAGGTTACGCTAGGCTTCACTTCACCGAACACGCGTCGAGTATGGGTATCACAGTTTGTTGAGTCAGATTCATCACGACTGACCTGTCGATTTGCTCGCGAATTAATTCTCGAGTCTGGGGATGTTACAGTTCAATATGCGGTCGGTGAACTCAATATCGATACTGGTTCAATCGACTTGATAAAAGATCTCGCAACTCCATTTGCCTAATTACAAGTAAATATTCGTCATACAATGATGCTCACCGCCCTTCGGCGCTGCAGAACATTTTGGAAAAAAGCGTTCGAGAACTCGGCGCTATTAGGCGAGTTGATGGTGCGGCGAGAGTTTCTCTGAAGCCCTTCGGCGCTGCAGAACATTCTGGAAAAAAGCGCTTCGGCGCTGCAGAACATTCTGGAAAAAAGCGTTCGAGAACTCGGCGCTATTAGTCGAGTTGATGGTGCGGCGAGAGTTTCTCTGAGGCCCAACTCGTGCAATCGATGAGCTTGGACTCACTTCGGTTAAAACGGGTGATCTGTTGGTGGCTTTCTCCAGCGTTGTGTACTGCTTCTCACTCGATTTTCTGGATTGCGACGGTCTTTTAGACATCCATCGAGCTTGCTGCTCGCTTGGTGACACTCTTTTCTTGGTACAAGACGCAGGTGCCTAAGGCTTAGCTCGTGTTGTTTTGGAGTGATACAAGTGCTGGTTCGCTGGTTTTTGCTTTGCATAAATCACAGCTGAGAGCGCGATTGTGCGCTAACCTCGCAGTTCTCGCTGTTGCTCGCTTCTCTTTAAGGTCCACCGGAACTTTCGCTCCGGTGCCAAAGTACATCTCGTCGGGTGTCTGCCCTTGAAAGGCAAAATGGGGAACAACCGAATTGTGCTGCTCGACGTAAAAAGCAACAAACTTGCGAACCGAATTCGCACTATCAAGTTCGTTCAAGTACAACCACTGGTGCTTCAGCTGACGCCACCAGGCTTCGATCATACTGTTCGATTCCACAATATCGACCTGCGCAAGAATACGTTGGATGGTGCCATCAGAAACAAGCTCATTTACCGAGCCATTCACGTTTTCAACGCCAGAGTCCATGACAGCAGAGGGTACTGTGTTTTCGGGGAGTGCCTTGGCTGCTTCCTTGAGGAGTTCCGCTGTCGTACTTGTTTCAAAGGTGTCATTCAATCTCCATGCGAGAATGCGGCGCGAAAAGTTGTCGAGAATTGCGTGAAGGTACAAGCGGCTGCCATCGAGCAATCGAACGATGGTCGTGTCGACATGCCAATACTCATTTGGCTTCGTAGCTCGTAATCCGATTCGAGGTTTCGGTGGGTAGATGCGTTTGCGAGACCGGATCCAATTTCCACTTTGAATCGCTCGGTACCAAGTCGAAGTACAAGCGTAGACCTTTCCCAAGCGCGCGGCCAACCGAGCGATTGATCCGACGCTGAGATGACGATAGTCTTCAGACTGCACCATCGATCGCATTTCGGAGCGTTCCGTCGCAGTCATTTGCCCCGGCAAAGATCTGGGACAAGACGAGACATCATCGAGTCCACCAATAAGAACTAAACCAACTCATTAAACGGATCCGCCGATGCGGTGGCACGGGGATCGCCGAAGTTGGTTTTCCCTGCATTTTCTCTATGGTTTTTTTGTGGGGGTAATTCCCTGCGAGTCTATTGATCAAGGGGCCGCAAGATGGTGGCCAGAGAGTCGCTTGCGAGCAAGAAGATGCACCGAGTGCTTCTTTTGGTCCATTTCAGGTCATGTAACGACGGACCTTCAGGCAACTCGCTTTGATTCGCACGCAACAGAGATGCGATTAGGTGAGGTAGCGAGCAGCTCGAACGTGATGGTTTCTGAACGAGAGCATTCATCATTAGATTTCCGGTAATGGAAGATTCACCGAGACGTAACAGCAGGTTGCCCCGAAGCGAAGGGATGCTTCGTTGGTTTGCAGATTCTCTCCATCACACAGGTCATCGCTGCAACACTGTACAACCGTCCATGCTAAGAGCTCCTTTACAGCTAGTGCCCGCTTCCAGTTGCCAAGCAACCCTTGCTTCGGAGCAAAGCTCTCAAGTCGTGCTTTCGATCGGATCAATTGATCGAGTGTGGTGGGTGCCTTCGAGTATTGTTCGATCGCATGCTCTACCCGGTGGATGAACTCCCAAGTCTCCATGCGATCGCGATACCCTTCCAATCGCATCCCCGGCGTACCGCACCGCAAGCACTTGGGCCGATTATCGATCTTCGGAAGCTCAAGCTCTTGAAGTCTCGCGGATGGGGGAAGCGACGCATGTCGCTTCCCTAGGGAATCAGCATTGTGCTTGGCCAAGAGCAAGCGGACTCTTTGAAGCGTCTCCTTGCGCCCTTTCCCTTGAAAGAGACCTGCATAGCGCACGCGATGCACGTTGCTCGGAACGATGTGGAGCAAGAACCGGCGAACGAACTCTTCTCCCTCCATGGTCTCCTCGACCGATTTGTTGGTTCGGTAATCCCATTGCCGAATGGTAACGTGCGTCCCGTTGTCTTCGGCGATCCGGCCATTGGAGATCGCTGCCCCTTGGATATAGTCCGAAAGATAACGGGCGCAGCCCAACTGCGTTTGCAGTTCATCCGGAGTGATTTGCGCATCGGCTTTCCAGTTCTTTTGCGCTAGAGGCTCAAGCCACCGATGGAACGAGTCTCGGTCTTGAACCCCTTCGAATTCCATCTCTTGGGGAATGTCGAGTTTTCCTTGATCGAAGAGGATTTTCAATCCCCGTAAGAACTTCTTTTGAAAGAGGGCTGCTAAGACTTCTTCTTGGATGCCTGGTGCATCCGGAGGGATCGGGATCCAGCAGGGTTTGGTACTCGCATCCCCAGTGGAGAGCGAGACGCCACCGGAGGTCATCATGGCGTGGATATGCACATGGGTCAGCATGCGCTGCCCCCAAGTGTGCAACGTGAGAATAATCCCCGGCTTGCAGCCGAATTCTCGTTGAGCGATCTCGAGCAACGTCTTTTGCGATCTTCGAAAGAAGAGCTGATACACAGCGCTCGGATTGGCTCGGATCAGAGGATTGAGCTCATGCGGGACGGTAAAGACCGTGTGGTAGTAGGTGGTGGGGAGATTCCACGCGATAATCTGCTGTAGCCACGCTTTGCGCTTGAGCCAACCGCAGTTGGGACAGTGCCGATCATGGCACTGGCTGTAGAGAATGCGCCCTTGCTGGCATGTCTCGCATCCATAGTAGGTGGAACCGAAACTCCCACGACGGCAGTCGAGGAGTTTATCCAGCACACGGCGTTCATGGAACGGAACATGATGACTGAAGCGAAAGGATTTGGAGTAGCGTAGCAGGACCGATTGCACGGTATGCGAACTAGCCGTATGGATTCGCACCGTAGGCAACAGATCCTGCATAGGTTGGATCGAACAGTGCATGGATAGCTGTAGGGTAGTTCGACCGCTTTCTTAGCTTGCGATGTTTCTTGGAGAATTTCCGAGTTCGCCCCCTTGTGGACCAAGCAGAGCCGCCGCATTCCTTAAAAGGAATCGCGCGGCGATGCGGGGTTGGAAGTGCTCGGGCACTCTCCCCTCTTTTGAAACGAGCTCTCAGAATCGGTGTGGATGAATCATGTTGCTCTCAACGAAAACGAATGCGAATCCGTTTCCACTGCTGGCTGCATTCGAAGCGGATCCGTGGAAAGCGACCGCCGAACATTACGCACGCTGTGTGACGGACAAGATTCTGGCCATGGCCTCCTATGGCTTGGAACTCGAGGAAGAAGCTTTGCGCACCCTGGGGATCGGGTTTTCCGATCGGAGTCTGGGGAACCAGTTGCCCTCGAATCAGACGGCAGCGGGTCGAAGGATCCGAGAGCGACTCATCCAGATGGGTCTTTACAAGGAGAATGGCCGCGAGGCGCTACGTGGTTACATTACCATCCCCCTGGTGGACGAAGAGCATCGCATCACAGGCTTCGAAGGCTATCGGCTGAGCAACAGCGGAGCCGTCATTGACAAGCTCCGCGTGGGAACCGGCACAAGACTTCAGGATTCAGGCGTCAGGCTTCAGGAAGACTCCATCCCAACCCGAAACGTCAGCGAGGGACAGGCTGCTGACACGCTGGCAACGGAGACACTGGCACCCAAGATTCCTTCACAGCCGGGCAGCCCTTCACAAGAAGAGGATCCCTCGCTCACGCAACGGGTTGCGATGCAGCCTGCTACTCCAGCCTCCGAAATCTCCGTCGACGCTAGCAGCGTGACTATCACTCGCGAGGATCGCAGCTACAAGATCCGTGGCCTCGAGAAGAACATGTCTTCCCTGAGCCTGCGCGTCTCGATCGCCGTCTCCCGACTCGAACGGATGCATCTCGATACGGTCGATCTCATGCGCTCTAGCGCTCGGCAAGCCTTCGTGAAAGCTGCCGCTTTAGAACTCTTCTGCGAAGAGGAGACGATCAAGGTCGATCTAGGAAGAATCCTCCTTCAACTGGAAGATTTACGGAACCTTCAAATCGAAGCCGCCAAACGCATCGGTCCTGCCATTCCGGCTATGACCGAAGCCCAGCAGGAAGAAGCCATGCAGTTGCTGCGTTCTCCCAATCTGATCGAACGGATTGTGCACGATCTCGATGCGTGTGGCATGGTCGGAGAAGCATCCAATAAGCTCGTAGGCTACCTGGCTGCCGTCAGTCGCAAGCTACCCACCCCGTTGGCTCTCCTGATCCGATCCTCCAGCGCGGCCGGGAAGACAACGCTCATGGAAACCATCTTGGCCATGGTCCCACCGGAAGAAGTCTTGCGATTGAGCAACCTCACTTGCCAATCGCTCTATTACCTCGATAGCGATCAGCTTCGCCATAAGACCTTAGCCATTAGCGAAGACCAAGGTCTTTCCGAATCTGCGTATGCCTTAAAACTCCTTCAAAGCGAAGGGAAGCTGACCCATGCCACGGTAGTCCGTGGCAACGATGGCCGGAGCGTTACCCAATTGCACAGCGTAGAAGGCCCCATTCAGCTCATGATCACCTCGACGGCTCGGGATGTGGACGAAGAGTTAGCCAATCGCTGCTTGATCCTTACCGTTGATGAATCGATCGAACAGACCAAGGCCATTCAAGCGCGCCAGCGTCTGCTGCAGACGCGCGAGGGATTGCAACGGCAGTCGCAAGTGGCAGCCATCCGAACCCTGCATCACCATGCGCAGCGTTTGCTCCGACCCTTGCAGGTCTTGAACCCCTTGGTCGACTCTTTGGAGTTCGTTTGCGATCGACTGCGCAACCGCCGCGATCATGCCAAGTACTTGAGTCTCATTCAAGCGATCGCCTTGCTACACCAGCACCAGAGAGTCATCCACACCGAAGAGGATGGAACCGAGTGGATCGAAGTCCAAGAGTCCGATATCGCGCTCGCCGATCGGCTAATGGACAAGCTCTTGAAGCAGTCGCTTAGTGAGTTAGCACCGCAGACTGAGCAGTGCCTCCACTTGGTGCAAGAGTTTGTGGCGAAAGGCTGCCGGGCCGCGGCAGCGGCTAGCCCGGCCGAGCAAGCTATTCTTCGGCAACGGTTCCGATTTACCCGTCGCTCGTTTCGCGAATCGGTCGGTTGGAGCGACAACCAAGTGCGCACCCACTTGGACCGACTGGTCCAGCTCGAGCATTTGATTGTCCATCGCGGCAAGCAGGGGGCAACCTACGTCTACCAGTTGGCCGATTAGTTGGCGGGCTAACTGCCGATTAACTGCTTACGACGTCTCACTTCGTGCCCCCCTTGTGGGGGCTTCGTGCCCCCTCTTCAAACGGCCTGGAGCAAGCAATCGCTTGCTAGAAGGCCACTTCTTTGTGCTTGTGCCCCCGGAGAGCAAGCCCTGCTTCCTCGCGCCCCCCCACTTATGCATACCTCGGTTTCGTTTTGTGTTCTTGATTCGGCTCTCCTTCAGAAAAGGTCTTAAAGAAACATGTCACCCCCTTCGTTGTCAGCCCTCATGGAAGCGTATTTCGTTGATCTGCGAGTAGTGAATTGGACGGAAGCGACCTTGGAGAGGAGAAAAAACTCGCTGGGTCGCTTCGTCCGTTGGCTCACCGAGCGTGAGATCCATACTCTTTCGGAAATCACACCAGAGATTCTCGCAGCGTATCAAAGGAGCTTGCTCCATATCGGGAACTTGCGGACACGCAAACCCCTGCAAGCCTCAACGCGGGCTTCCTATGTCCATGCCGTGTCCCATTGGCTGCAGTGGGCTTGTTTGGGCAAGCATATCCCCTTCAATCCAGCGGCAGGGATCGAGCTTCCTAAAGCCGAATATCGACTCCCGGCGAGTTTTTTAAGCCAGAGCGAGGTCGAGCATGTCATCAACCAACCCGACGTGAGCACGAAGATTGGGATTCGGGATCGCAGTGTCTTGGAGATTCTCTATAGCAGTGCTATTCGAAGAAGCGAGCTTCTCAAGCTGGAGATTCAGGATATTGATCGCGCCAGGCGATTGCTTCATATCCGGCAGGGGAAAGGACACAAGGATCGCTTTGTACCGATCGGAGTGCGCGCCTTGGATTGGTTGACCAAGTACCTCCAAGACGTAAGGCCCTGGCTCTTGAGCGGCGGGGGCTGCAAACGGAATTGGATGCATCCGAGGAAATTCTCAGTTTCCTTGAGCGAGCAAGAGACGCAGGTGGTGATCCTATGCCACAACGGAGGGGCGATGCACCCGGTGAATCTCTCGGCCATGGTTCGGCAGTATGTTCGGCAAGCGGGGATAACGAAGAAGGGCGCATGCCACATGTTTCGTCACACAGCAGCAACGCTGATGATGGAGAATGGAGCCGATCTGCGATCGATCCAAACGCTCTTGGGTCATGCCAGCTTGAATACCACGCAAATCTATGCCCACGTCACGCTAGATCGCTTGAGAGCGGTCCACGACGCGATGCATCCGGCCAAGCCGGACCAAGCGAACGCGCCTAGTCGGGCTGACTAGTTGCACAAGCTGGCTAGGTGCTCAGCTGCTTCCTTCAAGTAAACCAAGGCCAAGGTGGTGGAGGCAGCGGAAGCTGGAGTCGAAGAACAGGTCGATCGCCCACCGAGGCGACCTGTTTTCGGACGCAAGCTGCAGAGGCTTCCTCGTCGCCCGCTCTGCTGGATTCGTCTCGTGATCACTCGAGTCGTTATGTCGGTGAAAATCCTCGATTCGAAAACGCTGCAAGCGGCGCTGGGATTGGTTACAATAGTCGCTATGCACCCCCAAAACGCCATGCTTCAAACATCTCCTGAGCTCCGCTCCGCGCGCCCCCGCACGGGAGAGCCAACTGCAACCTTCGGTTGCACCGAAGCGACTATCCCTTCTTCGCAGTGCTTCCATGTGCATTCCATCAACGCCAGCGTTGGTCCGTCCCCTGCCGAAGCCACCACTGCCACTTGGCACTACCACCGCAACCAGCAGTACTCCATCACGGCAATAACCACTTCTTCGGGCTCCGTAGCCGAACGCTACGCCTACACAGCCTACGGCCAGCCAACCATCCTCGATGGTTCAGGCTCGGTCCTCTCGAGTTCCGCGATTAATAATCGCTACACCTACACGGGACGTGAATGGGATCAGTCGCTTGGGCTGTATCACTTTAGGGCGAGGTGGATGAGTGGACTGGCAGGAAGGTTTATGGGGAGGGACCCGATCGGGTACTTTGGGAGCCCGTTCGGCCTATACCGACAATTTCAAGGGTATGCGTTAGTAGTTTTAGACCCTCACGGAAGTGAAGTAATTACGGCGGGAGCTGTTGGCGTTGGTGGCGTCATCGTAGCCGGCGGAACATCCACAACAACGGTTATAGTTTCCGGAGGAACATCAACACTTGTGGGAGGTACAACTATAGGAGGTAGCGTCGGTACAGGTTCGGGAATAATCGGAATCGTTTCTTCCGGTGGAGCAGCGGCAACGGGCGGTGGAACTGCAGCTGCCGTGGGAGGAAGTACTGCTGCTGGAGGAGGAACGGTCCTCATTAGTGGAGGGCTCGCCACAACAGTTGGTGTTGCCGTTCTGCCCGGTGGCATTCTCGGATACGGCATCTATGCCACCCCTGTTATCGGTACTCAAAACTGGCTAGAACCTGGATTGACGCAGGTTGCTTACTACTTCTTCCCATCGAACCATCCGCCTGTACAGACATCGACACAACCTAAGCCATTTCCAGTTCCTGTTCCAGTTCCAAAACCCAGGCCGAAATGTGACGACGAAAGGGAACTATGTGAGTTCACTGGAAAATGGGCGCCGATGGATTTTTGTGAATACAGATGCAGCGACGGTTATGTTTTTACTGTTTACCCACATGTGCACCAGGAGTTTGCATGTGACGCTTACGCACCACGACCTAATTAATCATGATTGAATTCGACGCAATTGGTATTTCACTCGGACAAGGTGAATTCATAGAGCGATTGATGTATTCCAGCGTCAATGGAGTTCTTGTTTGTATTCTTGCTCGTAAAGGGGATAGGAGAAAACGGTGCTTTGTACGGTCGATAGAGAAAACATTATATGCTGAAGCGAGTCTGCCCTTTGAAGCGGTAGCGTTTGCATTGTGCAGTTCAAAAATTGTTGCAATCAACCAAGTTGAGTCACTGGTAAATGGCAAGCAACTTTTATGTTCTTTCGAGCCCAATGGCCGTATGGAAAAGACTGTTGGAGAGGTTACGCTAGGCTTCACTTCACCGAACACGCGTCGAGTATGGGTATCACAGTTTGTTGAGTCAGATTCATCACGACTGACCTGTCGATTTGCTCGCGAATTAATTCTCGAGTCTGGGGATGTTACAGTTCAATATGCGGTCGGTGAACTCAATATCGATACTGGTTCAATCGACTTGATAAAAGATCTCGCAACTCCATTTGCCTAATTACAAGTAAATATTCGTCATACAATGATGCTCACCGCCCTTCGGCGCTGCAGAACATTTTGGAAAAAAGCGTTCGAGAACTCGGCGCTATTAGGCGAGTTGATGGTGCGGCGAGAGTTTCTCTGAAGCCCTTCGGCGCTGCAGAACATTCTGGAAAAAAGCGCTTCGGCGCTGCAGAACATTCTGGAAAAAAGCGTTCGAGAACTCGGCGCTATTAGTCGAGTTGATGGTGCGGCGAGAGTTTCTCTGAGGCCCAACTCGTGCAATCGATGAGCTTGGACTCACTTCGGTTAAAACGGGTGATCTGTTGGTGGCTTTCTCCAGCGTTGTGTACTGCTTCTCACTCGATTTTCTGGATTGCGACGGTCTTTTAGACATCCATCGAGCTTGCTGCTCGCTTGGTGACACTCTTTTCTTGGTACAAGACGCAGGTGCCTAAGGCTTAGCTCGTGTTGTTTTGGAGTGATACAAGTGCTGGTTCGCTGGTTTTTGCTTTGCATAAATCACAGCTGAGAGCGCGATTGTGCGCTAACCTCGCAGTTCTCGCTGTTGCTCGCTTCTCTTTAAGGTCCACCGGAACTTTCGCTCCGGTGCCAAAGTACATCTCGTCGGGTGTCTGCCCTTGAAAGGCAAAATGGGGAACAACCGAATTGTGCTGCTCGACGTAAAAAGCAACAAACTTGCGAACCGAATTCGCACTATCAAGTTCGTTCAAGTACAACCACTGGTGCTTCAGCTGACGCCACCAGGCTTCGATCATACTGTTCGATTCCACAATATCGACCTGCGCAAGAATACGTTGGATGGTGCCATCAGAAACAAGCTCATTTACCGAGCCATTCACGTTTTCAACGCCAGAGTCCATGACAGCAGAGGGTACTGTGTTTTCGGGGAGTGCCTTGGCTGCTTCCTTGAGGAGTTCCGCTGTCGTACTTGTTTCAAAGGTGTCATTCAATCTCCATGCGAGAATGCGGCGCGAAAAGTTGTCGAGAATTGCGTGAAGGTACAAGCGGCTGCCATCGAGCAATCGAACGATGGTCGTGTCGACATGCCAATACTCATTTGGCTTCGTAGCTCGTAATCCGATTCGAGGTTTCGGTGGGTAGATGCGTTTGCGAGACCGGATCCAATTTCCACTTTGAATCGCTCGGTACCAAGTCGAAGTACAAGCGTAGACCTTTCCCAAGCGCGCGGCCAACCGAGCGATTGATCCGACGCTGAGATGACGATAGTCTTCAGACTGCACCATCGATCGCATTTCGGAGCGTTCCGTCGCAGTCATTTGCCCCGGCAAAGATCTGGGACAAGACGAGACATCATCGAGTCCACCAATAAGAACTAAACCAACTCATTAAACGGATCCGCCGATGCGGTGGCACGGGGATCGCCGAAGTTGGTTTTCCCTGCATTTTCTCTATGGTTTTTTTGTGGGGGTAATTCCCTGCGAGTCTATTGATCAAGGGGCCGCAAGATGGTGGCCAGAGAGTCGCTTGCGAGCAAGAAGATGCACCGAGTGCTTCTTTTGGTCCATTTCAGGTCATGTAACGACGGACCTTCAGGCAACTCGCTTTGATTCGCACGCAACAGAGATGCGATTAGGTGAGGTAGCGAGCAGCTCGAACGTGATGGTTTCTGAACGAGAGCATTCATCATTAGATTTCCGGTAATGGAAGATTCACCGAGACGTAACAGCAGGTTGCCCCGAAGCGAAGGGATGCTTCGTTGGTTTGCAGATTCTCTCCATCACACAGGTCATCGCTGCAACACTGTACAACCGTCCATGCTAAGAGCTCCTTTACAGCTAGTGCCCGCTTCCAGTTGCCAAGCAACCCTTGCTTCGGAGCAAAGCTCTCAAGTCGTGCTTTCGATCGGATCAATTGATCGAGTGTGGTGGGTGCCTTCGAGTATTGTTCGATCGCATGCTCTACCCGGTGGATGAACTCCCAAGTCTCCATGCGATCGCGATACCCTTCCAATCGCATCCCCGGCGTACCGCACCGCAAGCACTTGGGCCGATTATCGATCTTCGGAAGCTCAAGCTCTTGAAGTCTCGCGGATGGGGGAAGCGACGCATGTCGCTTCCCTAGGGAATCAGCATTGTGCTTGGCCAAGAGCAAGCGGACTCTTTGAAGCGTCTCCTTGCGCCCTTTCCCTTGAAAGAGACCTGCATAGCGCACGCGATGCACGTTGCTCGGAACGATGTGGAGCAAGAACCGGCGAACGAACTCTTCTCCCTCCATGGTCTCCTCGACCGATTTGTTGGTTCGGTAATCCCATTGCCGAATGGTAACGTGCGTCCCGTTGTCTTCGGCGATCCGGCCATTGGAGATCGCTGCCCCTTGGATATAGTCCGAAAGATAACGGGCGCAGCCCAACTGCGTTTGCAGTTCATCCGGAGTGATTTGCGCATCGGCTTTCCAGTTCTTTTGCGCTAGAGGCTCAAGCCACCGATGGAACGAGTCTCGGTCTTGAACCCCTTCGAATTCCATCTCTTGGGGAATGTCGAGTTTTCCTTGATCGAAGAGGATTTTCAATCCCCGTAAGAACTTCTTTTGAAAGAGGGCTGCTAAGACTTCTTCTTGGATGCCTGGTGCATCCGGAGGGATCGGGATCCAGCAGGGTTTGGTACTCGCATCCCCAGTGGAGAGCGAGACGCCACCGGAGGTCATCATGGCGTGGATATGCACATGGGTCAGCATGCGCTGCCCCCAAGTGTGCAACGTGAGAATAATCCCCGGCTTGCAGCCGAATTCTCGTTGAGCGATCTCGAGCAACGTCTTTTGCGATCTTCGAAAGAAGAGCTGATACACAGCGCTCGGATTGGCTCGGATCAGAGGATTGAGCTCATGCGGGACGGTAAAGACCGTGTGGTAGTAGGTGGTGGGGAGATTCCACGCGATAATCTGCTGTAGCCACGCTTTGCGCTTGAGCCAACCGCAGTTGGGACAGTGCCGATCATGGCACTGGCTGTAGAGAATGCGCCCTTGCTGGCATGTCTCGCATCCATAGTAGGTGGAACCGAAACTCCCACGACGGCAGTCGAGGAGTTTATCCAGCACACGGCGTTCATGGAACGGAACATGATGACTGAAGCGAAAGGATTTGGAGTAGCGTAGCAGGACCGATTGCACGGTATGCGAACTAGCCGTATGGATTCGCACCGTAGGCAACAGATCCTGCATAGGTTGGATCGAACAGTGCATGGATAGCTGTAGGGTAGTTCGACCGCTTTCTTAGCTTGCGATGTTTCTTGGAGAATTTCCGAGTTCGCCCCCTTGTGGACCAAGCAGAGCCGCCGCATTCCTTAAAAGGAATCGCGCGGCGATGCGGGGTTGGAAGTGCTCGGGCACTCTCCCCTCTTTTGAAACGAGCTCTCAGAATCGGTGTGGATGAATCATGTTGCTCTCAACGAAAACGAATGCGAATCCGTTTCCACTGCTGGCTGCATTCGAAGCGGATCCGTGGAAAGCGACCGCCGAACATTACGCACGCTGTGTGACGGACAAGATTCTGGCCATGGCCTCCTATGGCTTGGAACTCGAGGAAGAAGCTTTGCGCACCCTGGGGATCGGGTTTTCCGATCGGAGTCTGGGGAACCAGTTGCCCTCGAATCAGACGGCAGCGGGTCGAAGGATCCGAGAGCGACTCATCCAGATGGGTCTTTACAAGGAGAATGGCCGCGAGGCGCTACGTGGTTACATTACCATCCCCCTGGTGGACGAAGAGCATCGCATCACAGGCTTCGAAGGCTATCGGCTGAGCAACAGCGGAGCCGTCATTGACAAGCTCCGCGTGGGAACCGGCACAAGACTTCAGGATTCAGGCGTCAGGCTTCAGGAAGACTCCATCCCAACCCGAAACGTCAGCGAGGGACAGGCTGCTGACACGCTGGCAACGGAGACACTGGCACCCAAGATTCCTTCACAGCCGGGCAGCCCTTCACAAGAAGAGGATCCCTCGCTCACGCAACGGGTTGCGATGCAGCCTGCTACTCCAGCCTCCGAAATCTCCGTCGACGCTAGCAGCGTGACTATCACTCGCGAGGATCGCAGCTACAAGATCCGTGGCCTCGAGAAGAACATGTCTTCCCTGAGCCTGCGCGTCTCGATCGCCGTCTCCCGACTCGAACGGATGCATCTCGATACGGTCGATCTCATGCGCTCTAGCGCTCGGCAAGCCTTCGTGAAAGCTGCCGCTTTAGAACTCTTCTGCGAAGAGGAGACGATCAAGGTCGATCTAGGAAGAATCCTCCTTCAACTGGAAGATTTACGGAACCTTCAAATCGAAGCCGCCAAACGCATCGGTCCTGCCATTCCGGCTATGACCGAAGCCCAGCAGGAAGAAGCCATGCAGTTGCTGCGTTCTCCCAATCTGATCGAACGGATTGTGCACGATCTCGATGCGTGTGGCATGGTCGGAGAAGCATCCAATAAGCTCGTAGGCTACCTGGCTGCCGTCAGTCGCAAGCTACCCACCCCGTTGGCTCTCCTGATCCGATCCTCCAGCGCGGCCGGGAAGACAACGCTCATGGAAACCATCTTGGCCATGGTCCCACCGGAAGAAGTCTTGCGATTGAGCAACCTCACTTGCCAATCGCTCTATTACCTCGATAGCGATCAGCTTCGCCATAAGACCTTAGCCATTAGCGAAGACCAAGGTCTTTCCGAATCTGCGTATGCCTTAAAACTCCTTCAAAGCGAAGGGAAGCTGACCCATGCCACGGTAGTCCGTGGCAACGATGGCCGGAGCGTTACCCAATTGCACAGCGTAGAAGGCCCCATTCAGCTCATGATCACCTCGACGGCTCGGGATGTGGACGAAGAGTTAGCCAATCGCTGCTTGATCCTTACCGTTGATGAATCGATCGAACAGACCAAGGCCATTCAAGCGCGCCAGCGTCTGCTGCAGACGCGCGAGGGATTGCAACGGCAGTCGCAAGTGGCAGCCATCCGAACCCTGCATCACCATGCGCAGCGTTTGCTCCGACCCTTGCAGGTCTTGAACCCCTTGGTCGACTCTTTGGAGTTCGTTTGCGATCGACTGCGCAACCGCCGCGATCATGCCAAGTACTTGAGTCTCATTCAAGCGATCGCCTTGCTACACCAGCACCAGAGAGTCATCCACACCGAAGAGGATGGAACCGAGTGGATCGAAGTCCAAGAGTCCGATATCGCGCTCGCCGATCGGCTAATGGACAAGCTCTTGAAGCAGTCGCTTAGTGAGTTAGCACCGCAGACTGAGCAGTGCCTCCACTTGGTGCAAGAGTTTGTGGCGAAAGGCTGCCGGGCCGCGGCAGCGGCTAGCCCGGCCGAGCAAGCTATTCTTCGGCAACGGTTCCGATTTACCCGTCGCTCGTTTCGCGAATCGGTCGGTTGGAGCGACAACCAAGTGCGCACCCACTTGGACCGACTGGTCCAGCTCGAGCATTTGATTGTCCATCGCGGCAAGCAGGGGGCAACCTACGTCTACCAGTTGGCCGATTAGTTGGCGGGCTAACTGCCGATTAACTGCTTACGACGTCTCACTTCGTGCCCCCCTTGTGGGGGCTTCGTGCCCCCTCTTCAAACGGCCTGGAGCAAGCAATCGCTTGCTAGAAGGCCACTTCTTTGTGCTTGTGCCCCCGGAGAGCAAGCCCTGCTTCCTCGCGCCCCCCCACTTATGCATACCTCGGTTTCGTTTTGTGTTCTTGATTCGGCTCTCCTTCAGAAAAGGTCTTAAAGAAACATGTCACCCCCTTCGTTGTCAGCCCTCATGGAAGCGTATTTCGTTGATCTGCGAGTAGTGAATTGGACGGAAGCGACCTTGGAGAGGAGAAAAAACTCGCTGGGTCGCTTCGTCCGTTGGCTCACCGAGCGTGAGATCCATACTCTTTCGGAAATCACACCAGAGATTCTCGCAGCGTATCAAAGGAGCTTGCTCCATATCGGGAACTTGCGGACACGCAAACCCCTGCAAGCCTCAACGCGGGCTTCCTATGTCCATGCCGTGTCCCATTGGCTGCAGTGGGCTTGTTTGGGCAAGCATATCCCCTTCAATCCAGCGGCAGGGATCGAGCTTCCTAAAGCCGAATATCGACTCCCGGCGAGTTTTTTAAGCCAGAGCGAGGTCGAGCATGTCATCAACCAACCCGACGTGAGCACGAAGATTGGGATTCGGGATCGCAGTGTCTTGGAGATTCTCTATAGCAGTGCTATTCGAAGAAGCGAGCTTCTCAAGCTGGAGATTCAGGATATTGATCGCGCCAGGCGATTGCTTCATATCCGGCAGGGGAAAGGACACAAGGATCGCTTTGTACCGATCGGAGTGCGCGCCTTGGATTGGTTGACCAAGTACCTCCAAGACGTAAGGCCCTGGCTCTTGAGCGGCGGGGGCTGCAAACGGAATTGGATGCATCCGAGGAAATTCTCAGTTTCCTTGAGCGAGCAAGAGACGCAGGTGGTGATCCTATGCCACAACGGAGGGGCGATGCACCCGGTGAATCTCTCGGCCATGGTTCGGCAGTATGTTCGGCAAGCGGGGATAACGAAGAAGGGCGCATGCCACATGTTTCGTCACACAGCAGCAACGCTGATGATGGAGAATGGAGCCGATCTGCGATCGATCCAAACGCTCTTGGGTCATGCCAGCTTGAATACCACGCAAATCTATGCCCACGTCACGCTAGATCGCTTGAGAGCGGTCCACGACGCGATGCATCCGGCCAAGCCGGACCAAGCGAACGCGCCTAGTCGGGCTGACTAGTTGCACAAGCTGGCTAGGTGCTCAGCTGCTTCCTTCAAGTAAACCAAGGCCAAGGTGGTGGAGGCAGCGGAAGCTGGAGTCGAAGAACAGGTCGATCGCCCACCGAGGCGACCTGTTTTCGGACGCAAGCTGCAGAGGCTTCCTCGTCGCCCGCTCTGCTGGATTCGTCTCGTGATCACTCGAGTCGTTATGTCGGTGAAAATCCTCGATTCGAAAACGCTGCAAGCGGCGCTGGGATTGGTTACAATAGTCGCTATGCACCCCCAAAACGCCATGCTTCAAACATCTCCTGAGCTCCGCTCCGCGCGCCCCCGCACGGGAGAGCCAACTGCAACCTTCGGTTGCACCGAAGCGACTATCCCTTCTTCGCAGTGCTTCCATGTGCATTCCATCAACGCCAGCGTTGGTCCGTCCCCTGCCGAAGCCACCACTGCCACTTGGCACTACCACCGCAACCAGCAGTACTCCATCACGGCAATAACCACTTCTTCGGGCTCCGTAGCCGAACGCTACGCCTACACAGCCTACGGCCAGCCAACCATCCTCGATGGTTCAGGCTCGGTCCTCTCGAGTTCCGCGATTAATAATCGCTACACCTACACGGGACGTGAATGGGATCAGTCGCTTGGGCTGTATCACTTTAGGGCGAGGTGGATGAGTGGACTGGCAGGAAGGTTTATGGGGAGGGACCCGATCGGGTACTTTGGGAGCCCGTTCGGCCTATACCGACAATTTCAAGGGTATGCGTTAGTAGTTTTAGACCCTCACGGAAGTGAAGTAATTACGGCGGGAGCTGTTGGCGTTGGTGGCGTCATCGTAGCCGGCGGAACATCCACAACAACGGTTATAGTTTCCGGAGGAACATCAACACTTGTGGGAGGTACAACTATAGGAGGTAGCGTCGGTACAGGTTCGGGAATAATCGGAATCGTTTCTTCCGGTGGAGCAGCGGCAACGGGCGGTGGAACTGCAGCTGCCGTGGGAGGAAGTACTGCTGCTGGAGGAGGAACGGTCCTCATTAGTGGAGGGCTCGCCACAACAGTTGGTGTTGCCGTTCTGCCCGGTGGCATTCTCGGATACGGCATCTATGCCACCCCTGTTATCGGTACTCAAAACTGGCTAGAACCTGGATTGACGCAGGTTGCTTACTACTTCTTCCCATCGAACCATCCGCCTGTACAGACATCGACACAACCTAAGCCATTTCCAGTTCCTGTTCCAGTTCCAAAACCCAGGCCGAAATGTGACGACGAAAGGGAACTATGTGAGTTCACTGGAAAATGGGCGCCGATGGATTTTTGTGAATACAGATGCAGCGACGGTTATGTTTTTACTGTTTACCCACATGTGCACCAGGAGTTTGCATGTGACGCTTACGCACCACGACCTAATTAATCATGATTGAATTCGACGCAATTGGTATTTCACTCGGACAAGGTGAATTCATAGAGCGATTGATGTATTCCAGCGTCAATGGAGTTCTTGTTTGTATTCTTGCTCGTAAAGGGGATAGGAGAAAACGGTGCTTTGTACGGTCGATAGAGAAAACATTATATGCTGAAGCGAGTCTGCCCTTTGAAGCGGTAGCGTTTGCATTGTGCAGTTCAAAAATTGTTGCAATCAACCAAGTTGAGTCACTGGTAAATGGCAAGCAACTTTTATGTTCTTTCGAGCCCAATGGCCGTATGGAAAAGACTGTTGGAGAGGTTACGCTAGGCTTCACTTCACCGAACACGCGTCGAGTATGGGTATCACAGTTTGTTGAGTCAGATTCATCACGACTGACCTGTCGATTTGCTCGCGAATTAATTCTCGAGTCTGGGGATGTTACAGTTCAATATGCGGTCGGTGAACTCAATATCGATACTGGTTCAATCGACTTGATAAAAGATCTCGCAACTCCATTTGCCTAATTACAAGTAAATATTCGTCATACAATGATGCTCACCGCCCTTCGGCGCTGCAGAACATTTTGGAAAAAAGCGTTCGAGAACTCGGCGCTATTAGGCGAGTTGATGGTGCGGCGAGAGTTTCTCTGAAGCCCTTCGGCGCTGCAGAACATTCTGGAAAAAAGCGCTTCGGCGCTGCAGAACATTCTGGAAAAAAGCGTTCGAGAACTCGGCGCTATTAGTCGAGTTGATGGTGCGGCGAGAGTTTCTCTGAGGCCCAACTCGTGCAATCGATGAGCTTGGACTCACTTCGGTTAAAACGGGTGATCTGTTGGTGGCTTTCTCCAGCGTTGTGTACTGCTTCTCACTCGATTTTCTGGATTGCGACGGTCTTTTAGACATCCATCGAGCTTGCTGCTCGCTTGGTGACACTCTTTTCTTGGTACAAGACGCAGGTGCCTAAGGCTTAGCTCGTGTTGTTTTGGAGTGATACAAGTGCTGGTTCGCTGGTTTTTGCTTTGCATAAATCACAGCTGAGAGCGCGATTGTGCGCTAACCTCGCAGTTCTCGCTGTTGCTCGCTTCTCTTTAAGGTCCACCGGAACTTTCGCTCCGGTGCCAAAGTACATCTCGTCGGGTGTCTGCCCTTGAAAGGCAAAATGGGGAACAACCGAATTGTGCTGCTCGACGTAAAAAGCAACAAACTTGCGAACCGAATTCGCACTATCAAGTTCGTTCAAGTACAACCACTGGTGCTTCAGCTGACGCCACCAGGCTTCGATCATACTGTTCGATTCCACAATATCGACCTGCGCAAGAATACGTTGGATGGTGCCATCAGAAACAAGCTCATTTACCGAGCCATTCACGTTTTCAACGCCAGAGTCCATGACAGCAGAGGGTACTGTGTTTTCGGGGAGTGCCTTGGCTGCTTCCTTGAGGAGTTCCGCTGTCGTACTTGTTTCAAAGGTGTCATTCAATCTCCATGCGAGAATGCGGCGCGAAAAGTTGTCGAGAATTGCGTGAAGGTACAAGCGGCTGCCATCGAGCAATCGAACGATGGTCGTGTCGACATGCCAATACTCATTTGGCTTCGTAGCTCGTAATCCGATTCGAGGTTTCGGTGGGTAGATGCGTTTGCGAGACCGGATCCAATTTCCACTTTGAATCGCTCGGTACCAAGTCGAAGTACAAGCGTAGACCTTTCCCAAGCGCGCGGCCAACCGAGCGATTGATCCGACGCTGAGATGACGATAGTCTTCAGACTGCACCATCGATCGCATTTCGGAGCGTTCCGTCGCAGTCATTTGCCCCGGCAAAGATCTGGGACAAGACGAGACATCATCGAGTCCACAATCTTGCGCGTTCCTCCAATCGTAGAAGCGTGAAGAAGAGAGTCCAATGCAGCCAAGCAATCTTGGCAATCGAACGAATCGGCTTGCACGCTCAATGACCCGGAGGAGTTTTTCTTTATCGCTTCCTTGAGGCAATCGTTGATAGGTAAGCGAAAAGCCCGATAGCCGAAACAAGACAACGCACAGTCGAAGTAAAGCTCGCAATCGTGCTGTGCGCCGCTCGAGAAGGTAGACCCTTCTTTCGAGGCTATCGGCGTAATCACTTTTTGCCGTCAGAGTCACGACCGGTCGAGGTCGAGCCTTAGTCCAGCCATGGATGGTAGATCGCGGCACACCGATTCGTTTCGCGGTCTCCGTTCTTCCAGATCGGAAGACCAATTCCCACAAACGGTGGTCATACGAGTTCTGCTGGCGTTTAGGTGCGATCAATGCAATGTCCCTCTAGATCTCGATACGGTCTTCACCTTGATGCTATATTGAGCGAATGAACGAGCCACCAAAAAAAGATGAGGACGAACGCTTCATGCCGGGGGATGACTCAAGCGAAGTCGTCCAAACGCCTTTCGATCGATTGCTGTCGCGGACATTGATGCAAAAGGAGTCCGCGCAGGAATTGGTGCGATCCCATCTTCCTCCCGAGTTTGTGGCGCATCTGAAGCCGGAGACGCTAGAGCAAGCCGACACCAGCTTCATCGACGCCAATCTAAAACGGCGATTTGCCGATCGCTTGTTCAAAGTAGAGATGATCGACGAAACGGCGCGAGAGCTGGGGATGGAAACTCTTCACGTTCATTTGCTTGTGCTGGTAGATCACAAGAGCGCACCAGACAAGCACACCGTTATCCAGATGCTTGGCTACATGGTCCGCATTTGGGAGCACAGCTTGGAAAACAGCTTACCGGTGATTCCCATCATTCCCTGGGTCATCTACAACGGCGTGCGGCCTTGGACGGTGGCCAAGAGCCTCTCCGAGCTCATTCCGATCCCGGATTCCTGGAAGCGTTACGTGCCGGGAATGGAGATTCCGATTCTCGATGTGAGTCGAATGAAGGATTCGGATATGGCCGGGGAGCCAATTTTGCATATCACGTTTACTCTGCTAAAATACGGGAGAGATGAAGAATTGGCGGCTATGCTGAGGCAGGTATTTCGAAGCGTCGCAGGTCAGTTCGAAGGCAACCGGGCATCGACGTTGCTCGACACGATAAGGAAGTATGTTATGTCCGTAAATCCGATCGTAGGCGAAAACGAAGTCCAAGGGATATTTGCAGAATTCTGGCCCGTAAAACCCGAGCCAGGCTCCGTCGCTGACCAATTGCTCACGAAAGGGCGTCAGGAGGGACGACAGGAGGGACGACAGGAGGGACGTCAGGAGGGACGACAGGAAGGGCGTCAGGAGGGCGAGATTAGATTGATCCGTACTCTCGAGTCCATCCTAGGTGTGGAGTCTGAGGCAACGGACCTTGCTGGTAAGAGCCTTGAGGAACTTCAAGAGATCACAGAGTCCCTCCAGGATCGCATCCACCGGCGTGGCGGCTGACATATTGAGCGGAAGAAGTTCGTTACGGCCTTGTCCATTCCAGAAATCGCTGTTTAACTGTGTGTGCGAGATTAAAAAACAGTGTCTGATTGTGAACCGAATTTGAAGAATGGGTTCGAACTCGTTCCGACCGATAGCAATATACCGAACGGGTCTCGAAACCACTTAAGTCCTTTCCATAAAACAACTTACAGCTCTTACAAAAAGAGAGTATTGTTACGAAGAGGGTTGCGCTCGGGGAGCTTTCGTCAAAGTTCTAACTTTGACGACCGAAAGACTTAGCGCCCGGCGTCGAGAGATCGACCGCCGGGCGTTTTTCGTTTCTACCCAGTCTTTCGCGGGTTTCCAACGCTTTTAGCGTTCCGCCGCGCCCTGTGCAAAAACTTGATTGCATTGCCAAAGGCGATTTTTCGGACGGAAAAGCTGTAGGATCGAGAATAGCTTGAATCAGATTTGAGATCGCACGTTGAACACTTCTTGACGCAGATGGCTGCGGTGCAGATGGATGTTCGCTTTGCGCGCAGCAGAAAGCTAAAACCTGAAATGAACGTATCAAAGAAGGTAGAACGATGATTTGAGCTACGCCGCTCTGCGGCTATAGCTCTTGAGCAGTCCACCGAGCCGTTCTTTGCAACGAATCTCAGAAATCGGAATTGAAACGGTTTCGGATTGCTTAGTTCTAGACTTCGATCTTTTCTTTGTTCTGGTACCGTTAATCACAAGCTCGTTCTCCAGTCCTTGGTGCGGCCGTTCTTCGTGATAGTAGTCTTTGAATTCTTGGCAAAGGAGGTCCATGTGTTTGTGGCCAAAGACGACAAAATGGTCGAGACATTCTTGCTTGAGCGTTTGAACGAATCGCTCGGCAAAGGCGACCATGTTCGGGGATCGGATCGGAGTTCGTTGGGTTCTGATCTTTTCCTTTTCAAAACCATCCATGAACAACTTGGAGTACTTTGCGTCGTTGTCGAGCATCAAGATCTTGCATTTCGGACCTCCCGTCTTTGTCGACTCGATAAACGTTGTCGCTTGCTGAACCATCCACTGCTCATCTGGATTGTAGGTCGACGGCGAAATGTAGACGCGACGTGTTTCGACGTTGATAAAGATCAAAACAAAGATGTCTCGAAGGCCACCCTTCGAAACGATCTTCTTCGAGAAGAAGTCGCATTGCCAAAGTGTTTTCGCATGGCGAGTGACGAACTCGTCCCAAGTGCCCGGTCCACGCTTAGGGCCTGACTCGAAGCCATTGCGTTTGAGGACATTTTTGACCGTGTTGCGCGTTACCGATTCGATCCCCAGTTTTTTGAGTTCACCGAGGATCCTGGTGTAGCCCCAGGAATTGTCTTTGGCCAGTTTAAGGATCAGTTTCTCGATATCCTTTGCAGTCCGGGGACGACCGCTTTTGCCTTTTCGGCGCGCCTTGGATTTTGCTGCTGCTTCGCGAATCCAGCGACGGATGGTCCCGGGGTGAACAATCGTGGCCAACTCATTGAGTGCCGAACCAAGATTTTTGGCAAAACGAATCAGGCGGTTCTTCTCGCGTTCAGTTAGACTAATTCGATCGGGAAGCCGACTGCGGAGGATTTGGTTCTCCGCCTTGAGGTAGTTGACCTGGCGGGCGAGTTCCCTGTCCGTTGACCCGGCAATGACGAGCAAGAGGGATGTGTAAACGTTGCGGAAGCTTGCCATAATGAAAAGCCGTGAATTCCCGAGAAGTACATTGGCGGAGCGCACTTTTTGCACCCCGGATGTGGGTCTAGGATAGTTCGGCGGCTGCATGTAACAACTGCTTCATGGCGGTGCAGCCGGTTGAGTACTGCGAACGCCGGATCGCAGCGATTGTTAATTGGTATGTCGCATGCGATCGAGACCGATGCGGGGCACCGTTGCAACCCAAAAGCCGTTAACAGCAGTTTTTGTAAGCACTTAAGTGCAAGTCGCGGAAAGTTGAAATGAATAAAAACGCGCGCAGCGAAAGTCCTGACTGTTAAGCAGATTTTCCGCAACGCGGCACACCTTTTACGACCGAGCGATCCGGTCTTGAACTCAAAAAGCTCTTTGTTTTGCCGCATTTTCCAAATCGACTTCTCCGAGAAGGTTCCTTATCAGGGGCGGTCCGGGGAGGTCCATAACAGCAGAGGGTACTGTGTTTTCGGGGAGTCCCTTCGCTGCTTCCTTGAGGAGTTCCGCTGTCGTGTCTGTTTCGAAAGTGTCGTTCAAGCGCCATGCGAGAATGCGGCGCGAGAAGTTATCGAGAATTGCGTGAAGCTACACGCGGCTGCCATCGAGCAATCGAACAATGGTTGTATCGACATGCCAATATTCGTTCGGCTTCGTAGCTCGTAATCCGACGCGCGGTTTCGTTGGGTAGATGCGTTTGCGAGACCGGATCCAATTTCCATTTTGAATCGCTCGGTACCAAGTCGAGGTACAAGCGTAGACCTTTCCCAGTCGCGAGGCCAACCGAGCGATTGATCCGACGCTGAGATGACGATAGTCTTCAGACTGCACCATCGATCGCATTTCGGAGCGTTCCGTCGCAGTCATTTGCCCTGGCAAAGATCTGGGACAAGACGAGACATCATCGAGTCCACATTCTTGCGCGTTCTTCCAATCGTAGTAGCGTGAAGAAGAGAGTCCAATGCAGGCAAGTAATCTCGGCAATCGAACGAAGAGGCTTGCATGGTCGATGACTCGGAGGAGTTTTTCTTTGTCGCTCCCCTGAGGCAAGCGTTGGTAGGTAAGCGAAAAACCCCATAGCCGAAACAAGACAACGCATAGTCGAAGTAAAGCTCTCAATCGTGCTGTGCGCCGCTCGAGAAGGTAGACCCGCCTTTCGAGGCTCTCGACGTAATCACCTTATGCCGTCAGGGTCACGACGGGTCGACGTCGAGCTTTGGTCCAGCCATGGATCGTAGATCGCGGCACACCGATTCGTCTCGCGGTCTCCGTTCTTTCAGATCGGAAAACCAATGTTCGCAGTCGGTGGTTACACGGGTTCTGTTGACTGAAAGCCATAAACAAACGGGCGAACTAGTGGTAGCAACGATACGTCAGTCAGGAGGCTTACAGCCAAGAAGAGGAAGGGGGCATACGGATTCCTAGCGATGCT
Source organism: Pirellula sp. SH-Sr6A (assembly GCF_001610875.1). Lineage (NCBI taxonomy): Bacteria > Pseudomonadati > Planctomycetota > Planctomycetia > Pirellulales > Pirellulaceae > Pirellula > Pirellula sp. SH-Sr6A. Next base: position 2,652,581 of record NZ_CP011272.1, read on the forward strand.
CCTAGGCTACGATATTCATGCCCTTCAGGCAAAAGAAGTCGAGACGGATAACAGACTCATCGAATTCTTGAGCCCGTGGGGAGCGAATCCCGACAATCAACACTAATAAGGAATAGCAACACGATTGTCTTGGTTTTTGATTAGTGCGAATTAGTGGAGATTAGTGTTCCTCTTTGCTCGGCCTCTTTCTGACGATCCTCAGGGATCGAACCATACTTGAGCCTGTCGGTTCAGAGCAGGCGTTTTTGACGCATCGGCTGACGATGGACGCGACGTCAACGAAAACGATTGAAACAGGTAGACGTGCTGGCGTATCGTTCCGAATCGAGCTTGTGCTCATTCTCATCCAGCCATCCCTCGCAAAGAGCTTCGATCGAAGTCTCCGAGTGCTTGTAGTTGCTGAGGTCGATCAGCTTCCGCCACACGTCGAATGCTTTGGTTTCATCAGGGTCGAGACGGATCTGCTTCCCGTGTCGATCTTTGACGTACCAACAATTCAGTTTTGTGATCCAAAACGGCTTCTACATGTTGTGCATCTCCTGGCCGATAACTTAGCCATGGGATGGACAACTTAGGTCTCGCGCGGGGTGATTTCCGGTAGGGTTTGGTGCATTTTTGGTGCACAGTCCAATTTTGGGCTAGCGAAAAAGATGGTTTCACCAATGATTTTACAGTACCCCCGGCAAGGTTCGAACTTGCGACCTCAGCTTTAGGAAAGCCGCGCTCTATCCAACTGAGCTACGAGGGCGAACTGCTTGTCCGGTTCCTTTCCAGGCCCCAGATGAACAACTGCGAAAATCATGATAGCAGCATCCGACGGTTCCCAAAAGTCTCTTCTCGTTGCGAACATTTCGTAAGCCAAAAACTCCGGACCTATGACGTCTCACGATTGGAACCCTAACTCGGAATCTTGCTCGATCGGCGACTCGCTTTTCGGACATCGCATCGGTGACGCCAATCTCAATCGCGCCCAAGAAGCTCTCCGTACCCTCGAAGACCTGGCCCGCTTCCGCAACTTGCACCACCTCCAACATGCCTACAAAGAAACACGCCATCTCCTCCAATCCTCCACCCAATCTTGGAACGCCAACGCCCTACTGACGGCGCGCGATGCAACCGGCGATGTCGGTAGGACCTTCAAAACTCCCACCGAACTCCAAAGACCTAGCGCCTTCATCGATGTCGCTGCCGCTGCCGCCCAACGCTTGCAACAATCCCTCCGCGCGCTCGAAGAAGTCGCCAAAGTCCTCTACCCAAACTCGGCACCGTCGATCGAAGCAATCCGATACCGATCCTACGATCTGAATGCCTCGCTTCAACTCTCGCTCCAACGCGATCGGGAATTCCTCACCCGCGCAAAACTCTATGTTCTCGCCGATTGCACTCCTTCCTTAAAGGACTTTCAAACAAGAATCCAAGCGATCGCCCGAGCAGGAGCCGATCTCATCCAACTCCGCGAGAAAGAAAAGGACGCCGCGGAGATCTTGACCTACGCCCAAGCCGCAATCGATGCGATCGACCCGCACACCACTCGCTTGATCATGAACGATCGAGCCGACTTGGCTGCCCTCGCCAATACTTTCGGGCTCCATGTCGGGCAAACCGATCTACGATTGGACCAAGCCCGCAAGATTGTTTCCACAAGCGCCATCATTGGCCTATCCACCCATTCCCTCGAACAGGTCCAATTCGCGATCCAACAAGGTGCGGATTACATCGGATGCGGCCCGACCTTTCCGTCGACAACGAAACACTTCGATGCGTTTGCAGGCCTTCCCTTCCTCCGTGCCGCCGCACCACTCGTTGCCGATGCTCAACTGCCCGCCTTTGCTATAGGCGGGATTCGCGAAGAGAATTTGGATCAAGTCCTCGACACGGGGTTGCAGCGCGTCGTCGTCGGCAACGCGATTTGGAATGCCGCCGAACCCGATCGAATCACGGAACGATTCCGGTCTCGTTTGGATCGCGTTTAAGCCCTGGAGGCGGCGATCATGTTCCGCATACTTGACTCCAGAATGGTTTCCACCCCCGGCGAGTAATCGAACACTTCGACACTAACCCATCCTCGATAGTCGATGTCGCGGAGCGCGCGAAAGATCGGACGCTGATCCACATCCCCCATGCCGGGGCCAAGTCGGTTTGGGTCGTTGGCATGGAAGTGAATCATGAAATCGGCGTTGTCCCGAATGATCTTGTCGATCGGCTCTCCCTCACTGCTCATCGCTTTGACATCGAGGTGCAACTGGATGCGATCGCTACCCAACTGCGCGATCAACTCTCTCGCTTGCTTCGCATGATTGAGAAAATTGCCTTCCTGCGGACCGAGCGGTTCTATGGCGATTTGGACTCCATGTCGCTCCAGCGCCGGCAAGACCTTTTCCAACACCGACGCGGCATTCTCCATCGCTCGATCGTGCCCCATTTCGGGGGAGAAGTTGCGCTGTAGCGGCGATCCCAACACCATGATCTTTCCCTCCAAATCCGCACAAAGCGCGACGAGCTCGTCGAAGTACGCTGAGGTTCGCGCGCGAATATCCGAATCGTCGGTGGTCAGATGAAATCCCTCCGTCTTTGCCAACAGCCAATGCAGTCCGATGATCTCCAACCCAAACGACTTCGCCGCGCGGAGGTATTCCGAACGCTGCCGCGCGGTGATCCGATCGGCACGAGTACCAAGGGTAAAAGGTGCGACTTCGATGCCCGTATAGCCATGCTTCTTGGCCATCTCGAAGCCTTGTTCGATAGGCCAATCGCCGAACGTCTCATTGCAAATCGCAAACTTCATCGCTGTTCCTGTTGCTGGATGGGGAGGGGGTGAGGTGGGAGGTGAAAGGAAACGGAGGAGAAATCAAATCGAAGGCTTGGACTGCAGTGCGCAAAACGCCTTGGCATACGTTTCCACGCCAAGTTGCAATTGTTCCAAGCTGATCCATTCGTCGCTGCGATGCGCCTGCTGGATATCGCCCGGGCCACAGATCATCATGGCTTGCAATCGTTGCAAGACACCGGCGTCGGTCGCGTAGCAAACACTTTGCGAGGCGCGCCGACCTACCAACGAAAGCATCTGCTGAATCCAAGCCGCGTCGGGGGCAACGCTCCAGGGTTCGACGTCATCGCTTCGAACGAAATCCAGTTGATGACGCTCGCAAATCCCTTCGACTTGCGCAACGATCGACTCAACATCCACGCCTGGCATCAAACGAAGGAAATTGTTCAGCTGGGCAAGGGAGGTGGTAACGTTGACCGCTTCCGGTTCATTGGTGATCGTCATGTTCCACGAGAGGGTCGGTGGATCGAACATCGGGTTCTGGAATCGTGGGTCTCTCTCTGTTGCATGGCGCAATTGGAGCATGGGTTCGAGAGCGGGGATTAACGCATAGTTGGCATTCAACCCGTCCCGCGTGCTCGTATGGGCACTCTTTCCACGCGCCAAGACATGGAAGCGAAGCCCTCCTTTGTGGGCATGCACGACCTCCAGCTTTGTCGGTTCTCCCACAATGCCGATCGTGTGGGACTCGACCATTTCTTCGAACAGTTGAGAGCGTCGGTCGACGAGCCGGGCACCGTGCATTCCGACCTCTTCGTCGCTCGTGACCACGAAATAGAGGGGTGCGGCGTCGTCGGTAGGAACGATCGATGCGGCGACCAGCGCGCAGGCAAGGGAGCCTTTCATGTCGCACGCTCCCCTTCCGTAGAGCCGCCCGTCTTGAACCACCGGATCAAAGGGGCCACAGAAATCGAGCGACCAGTCGTCGGCAGGCACGACATCGGTGTGAGCGAGGTAAGCCACCCCGCCGGTCCCTTTCCCCCGTTTGGCCACCAAGCTGACTTTTGTTTTTCCCTCGCTATCTCGATACGAAAGCCACTCGACTTCGAATCCGATTCGGAACAGTTCGTCGGCGACCGCTTGGCTCACCTCCTCGTTGCTTTCGTGGCTTACGGAAGGAAAACGGACTAGTTTCGTCACCAAATCGATCGCGGATTCCCAAGCAACGTTCATAAACTCTCTCTGCGAACAGCGTCGGATCAGGCAAACATGGCTCCGATCCCGGTGGACGAATGACTCCGATTTTATCGTTTGGGATCTCTGCTGTCCCCTCCCATTCAATTACGGTATCTTAAAGCGCTATAGGCGTACCATTCCGACGGTTTTGAAGAGGTTTTGCAATGAACAACATGAGGCAGGTGATTTCGTTGATTCTCGGTGGTGGAAGAGGAACCCGCCTTTATCCCCTTACAAAAATCCGAGCGAAACCTGCCGTTCCGTTGGCCGGCAAGTATCGATTGATCGACATTCCGATCAGCAATTGCCTTCACAGCGGCATCAATCAAATCTACGTCGTCACGCAATTCCTCAGCGTTTCGCTCCACCAACACATCCGCCAGACCTACCGCTTCGATAACTTCAGCGGCGGCTTCGTCGAACTTCTCGCTGCCCAGCAAACGATGGAGGGCGGGACGGAGTGGTACGAAGGCACAGCCGACGCGGTCCGAAAGAATTTGCGGTACTTTGACGAAAAGGATTGCAAGTATGTTCTGATCCTGAGTGGCGATCAGCTCTATCACATGGACTATTCCAAGATGCTGGAGACGCACATCCAGACCAATGCGGATGTGACGATCGCGACCAAGCCCGTGCCTCGATCGGCCGCCCACGCCCTCGGGGTGATGCGGTGCGATGACACCGGACGAGTCACCGGATTTTTGGAAAAGCCAAAGACCGAAGAGGAGATCAACATGGTCTCCACCAACCCCTCCTGGATCGACGCGCAAGGCATCCCGTCGCAAGGCCGCGATTGCTTGGCCAGTATGGGCCTCTACATCTTCAACAAAGAACTGCTGTTCGATGTTCTCAATAAGACCAACTACAGCGACTTTGGAAAAGAAGTCTTCCCGGCTGCGATCCGCTCACGCAAAGTGCAAGTGCACTTGTTTGACGACTATTGGGAGGATATCGGGACCATTCGCGCCTTCTACGATGCCAACTTGGCACTCAGCCATCCTAACCCCCAATTCAACCTCTTCGATGCCGCGCACCCTGTCTACAGCCGCGCGCGATTCCTGCCTCCTTCGGTTGTCGATGGCGCGACCATCTCCAGTTCGCTGATCGCCGACGGATGCCGAATTGGAAAGGGCACACGCATCGAAAATAGCGTGATCGGCCTTCGATGCGTCATCGGGGAAGGAGTTACGATTCGCAACAGCATCATCATGGGTTCCGATTTCTCGGAGACCGACCAAGACCTCGCGAACAATACCGCCGCAGGTCATGTTCCCGTCGGCATCGGCTCGGGAAGCTTGATCGACGGCGCTATCCTCGATAAGAACGTGCGCATCGGCCGACATGTACAAGTCATCAATCGCTTGCAAGTCAACGAATCGGATCAATACGATCCGTGCTTCATTCGGGACGCCATCCCGATTGTCACGAAGGATGCCACCCTTCCCGATAGCTGGACGATGCAGTAAGCGGCATCATTCATGCCGGTGCTTGAAAACCCCCGGGGGCCAGTCCTCCAGGGGACGCAATCTCATCGGGAACATCGCCGATCGATCGGGCGAACACGGTTCAATGGTTGAGAGGGAAGATGAATAGCCACTAGTTGTCTTGCGAGCTGCACTTCCCTCGCTCGGTCGCCCCACGCAGACGTCCGTACGAGCGTGAATCCGCGGGAGGCCTCCCGCATTAACCCGATGACTGCGCCCATACCGGCCAAACCATCCCTCCCGGTCCACGCGCCCGTACCCATCCGTGGTACCTACACAATGTCGCTGCGTCCGTACGATTCACGGCGCCCGCACCAACTCGCTGCGTCTGTTCTGTTTACGAGGCAAGGGCCCCTTCTATGATGACTGTCCCCCGAAATCGGGTCCTTCTTTGGGCCTGCGCATTCTTGTTAGCCATTCCCTGCACCGAATCCGGAACCAGTCTCTGCACCTGGGCTGCCGACCCCAAAGTGATGATCGAGGGTTGGAAGCTGGAGTCGGTTCGGACGGAGCCGGATTTGGTAACGCCCATCGGCTGTCGGTTCGATAGCCAAGGTGGTTTGTTTGTGGTGGAATGCCATACGCATTTCCCTCCTGATGGCTACGCAGGCCCCAAGGTGGATCGTATTTATCGCTTTGATGATAGCGACGGGAATGGTTCGCTCGATCGGCAATTGCTGTTCCATGAAGGTGGAGTCGCGACCATGGGCGTAGCGACTTCGATGGAGGGATGGCTTTACGTTGTCACACGTTCTCGCATCGATCGGATGCGGGACGGCGACGGGGACGGTCGAGCGGATCAACAGGAGACACTGATCCGGCTCGAGACCACGGCCGACTATCCTCACAATGGACTTTCGTCGATCGCCTTCGGACCAGACGGTTGGCTTTACTTCGGGCAGGGCGAGAATTTTGGTCAGCCGTACCGATTGATCGGTCCAGATGGAGCAAAGCAAACGGGAGGCGGAGAAGGCGGAAACCTTTTCCGATGCCGACCTGATGGTCGGGAGTGCCAACGCGTGGCTACCGGATTTTGGAATCCCTTTGGAACTTGTTTCGACGCTGCAGGGCGACTTTGGACGGTGGACAACGATCCCGATTCCCGTCCGCCATGCCGGCTGATCCATGTTGTCGAGGGTGCGGATTATGGCTTTCAATTTCGGTTCGGGCGAGCGGGCACCCACCCATTATTGGCATGGAATGGCGAGTTGCCCGGAACGCTACCCATGGCATCCGGAACGGGAGAGGCGCCTTGCGCCGTGATCCCTATCGGGGATTCCCTATGGGTTAGCAGTTGGGGGGACAATCGGATCGAAGCGTATCGACCGGTCTCGAACGGAGCTTCATGGAAAGCAGAGTTCACGACGGTTGTGCAAGGAGACGTGAATTTCCGACCCGTCGATTTTGCCGTCGCCCCCGATGGTTCTGTTTACTTTACCGATTGGGTCGATCGCAGTTATCCCGTCCACCAAAAAGGTCGACTCTGGCGATTAATCCCCGCCGATGCCCACGCCTCCTCCATTCAAAAGGAGAACGCATTAGCCCATGCGTCTCCGCAAGAATTATCAACAAGAAGACTCACGACAGCACCCGACGTCTCTGCCGAAGAGCGATGGCGAGAAAGTCTATCGAGCGATCCGTTCCAAGCGCAAGGAGCAATCATGGGCTTGGTTCGAAGCCACCAAATCGACCTGAATCAACCACCGACCGATAGTCGCTACCTGCTGTCTTGGTTGCGAGCTGTGCGATGGCTGGAGTTGTGCGATCCCACGCTCCTGCCGGTGGGATGGAAGAATACCTATTTTCCAATCGGGCTAAGTTCCACAGACACCCAAGTGCACCGACTGGTTATGCGATGGGCAGCGGAATCGGGAGATCGCGAATGGATCGGATTGCTGAAAGGGGCGCTGGACCGCAAGGGACTCTCGCTTCACGAGTTCGCGGAGGCAACGGCCGCGATTGCCTATTTGGAAAGCGGGTCAGCGAGCCCCAAGGGACGGGATCCCAAACGGGAGGCATTGCTTTTGGAAGTTTTGCGAGATCCCGGGCGATCCACCGCATTGCGGACCGCGGCCTTACGGTGGCTTCCATCCGAATCCGAGGCGCCGAATCTCGTCGAATTGGACCGGTTGGTCGTCGAGATCGCGACTCCCGAATTTCGGCGGCAAGCGGTCGATTTTGCGGCTTGGTCGAAACACGTCGATGCACCCGAGCTCTTGAAACGTTGGGTACTGGATTCGAGCTGGGATCTCGATGCGCGTCTCGATGCACTTTCCGCAGTGTCTCGTGTGGTGGACAAGACCTCAAGGGATCGAGAGGGGATTGAGGCCAAACTGGCATCGGAACAACGGCTTGTGGAGGAGTGGAAGACGGTGACACGGAAAGAGTCGAACCAGGAGCCGTTACCGGCACCCGATAACGAAGAAGCTTGGAAGGGGATTCTCGCCGAACCAGCGGACGCGGAGAAAGGGCGACGCGTTTTGATGCGCAGCGTTTGTGTTCAATGCCATGCATTGGATGGTCGAGGTCCCAGCGTTGGCCCAGATCTCGCCACCTTAGCAGGAACCGCGACGCGCGAACGCATTTTGGATTCGATCCTGCATCCCAGTCGAGAAGTAGGTCCCATTTACGTCGCTTGGAAGGTGCGGACATTGGATGGCAATACGTTAGAGGGAGCCAAACTCAACAACGGTTCGGGTACCCACATGAAGTATTTGCTCAAAGATGGAAGCGTGGTCGACGTACCGATGGCGGAGATCGAAGAGCAGATTCCGAGCCGTCTCTCGATCATGCCCGCCGACGCCTACCAAACGCTAGCCGCGTCGGAAATCCGAGACCTCGTCGCCTTTTTGAGCCAGGGACGGAATAATTTAGGCAAATAATACTCTTGGGTTGCGAAGAAAGAATGCCCGCATGTCTGCCGTTACAATAGACCTGGGGTGCAACGAGGCCCATTGCGGAAAACGATATGGATTTTCAGGTGGCGTGCGGCGGATTCGCGACGATTTACGCGGGAACGGGCGGTATTTAGGATGCGTCTAATATCCTCCCCGTCCTGTGGAAATCGGTCATCTATTCGCTTGGCCAAATTCCAAGGGATGTTAAACTGGCAGTATGCCCATTAGTTTTTATTCTATTTGATTCGGTTGGGAGTGATTCTATGAAGAAGTATCGACGCGGTTTTACGCTGGTCGAATTGTTGGTCGTGATCGCGATCATCGGAATTCTGGTGGGGCTCTTGCTCCCGGCAGTCCAAGCTGCCCGCGAAGCAGCCAGACGCATGCAGTGCCAAAACAACCTGAAGCAATTTGGCTTAGCTGCACACAATTTTGAAAGTGCGATGAAGTACTTTCCGCCGGTACAACATACAAAGGTATTTACAGAGACAGATGGGACAAAAGTCACTCGCACATCCGAGGCTCCCGTCCAAGTATTTATGTTGCCCTACTTCGAACAGGGCAATAAGTGGAACCTGTTCGATCTTGACTACAACGTGAACAGCGATACCGCAATCCACCCAAGCGTCCCTGCTCGACCTGGCGCCAACCGGCCTGCGAGACTAACGGATGTTCCTTCGTTTCTTTGTCCATCGGACCCTTCAGATGTTTTTTACATTGACGGAGGAAATGCTGGACGTCAAAGTTACCACGCCTGCACGGGCGCGTCGCGTTTACGCGGTGGCACCGTACTTGATGGGGTTTTCGCCAAACCGTATCCAAGTGCGGGTCAAATAATGATTGGGCCAAAGATGGGCGAAATCTCGGATGGTACAAGCAATACGGCCTTATTCTCCGAGGTTTTGAGGGGCACGCTGGCGTCTAATGCAACAAACCAGTGGAATCATACAACTGCTTTCTTCGCGGGAACTGCTTATTCAACTGCAGCTATGTATTTAGACGGACGCAACATTCCACAATGCCTTCCTAATGGCAACACGACAACTTCGACGTGGATTCGCTACACAGGTCATCAGTATTACCGGGCGCTCACTCCAAACTTTGTGTACAGCCACACTCTCCCAGTGAATTGGAATAAAAAGATCCAAAACATCGCGCAACAACGATACAACTGTGGTGTTAGCTTTAACGACCTTCATATGGCCGCTTCGAGCGCACACACGGGAGGTGCAAATATGTGCCGGGCAGATGGTTCTGTGTCGTTTGTTTCTGAAGCGGTTGATTTCGTGATATGGCAAGGCGTCGGCAGCCGGTCTGGTGGAGAAGTCGCTTCGCTCGATCAATAATCAATTTCAATCGCGTTAATTGACATTACTTTCGCTGAAAGGAAGCTAACACTTGTTTCGACTCACTTTTTTGGGCCTTTCGCTACTACTTTGCGGCTGTGGTAGCCAAACTGGCGGTTCAACGCCTGGCGTACCTACTGGTGCCTCTGAATCGATTGTTCAAGTTCGTGATCTGGTCGTCGATTCCAGCACGATGGGGATAGCAATCAAGAAGCAAGCCGACCTTGATCAGTACAAAGAGAAGTTCCCAGAGGCGGTTGAGGCGATTTCTTCAAAATCGATCGCTTATATGTGGGGTAAGGGTCTGCGCGAAGGTGTTGCTCCGGACCAGGCAACAGTTATCGCGTATGAGACTTCTAAAGGAGACAAAGTTTGGGCCGTCAAAGACAATGGCGAGATCCATCAGGTCACGGCAGCAGACCTTCCTAAAGAGAAATAGCCCCGACAGAAAATTTATCCTTCTGATTTTGAGTTGGTTTTCAAAGTGAAGAGGTGGCCGGGTTCGCTCGGCCACCTTTTTTCGCTTTGAGATCCCTCTTCAAACAGAGCCTTTGCTCGCTCTAAAGTGAAAGATTTGCAAAATGCGTTTTTACTGTGCAAAATGGTATTATCCTTGGGCATTCGATCGCAATTTTCTGTGCGCAAGAAGCCTTGTTTTACAGTGCGATTGGGGTGCATTTGCTTTTATGGTTTAAAGCTAGCACGCCTGGTTTGATGCTAGCAAACAGTGTTGCGACGGCTTTCGCATTATAATGATCACTACCGCTTACCGTGCTGTGATGATTGGGGTTTCTTCCCAACGACATGGAGGCGATCATGCGAAGGTGGAATGTGTTCGACCGCGTAGGACCTCAAGTCAATAATCCCAATCAAACAATGGGGATGTTTCTTGCCGAGGCGTATCAAAAAATTGCCCAGCTACAAGTGATTCTCAACAACGACCCCATGCAAATGGAGTTCGTCGAACAGCAGGTCAAAGAATTGTTCGACCTCGGAGCGGGGCTGTGTCTTACTGGGATGATTGCCAATTCCATGAATTCCAAGGAGCACGATAAGCGTTGCGAGGAAACACGATTGGAATACGCAATACCGCTGCGAGCTGGACATGAACGACAAGTCGAAGTCCATCTCGGCGCTGGCCATATCAGCTACGCAGCTACCCTCTACTGTCAACCGAAATCTCCAGCCGCAAGTCGCGAAGATCATACGCCGGGACTCGATATCGATCTAAGCCAGTATGGCTTTTCAGAGAACGTTTCTCCTTGGCTTGTATCGAAAGTGTGTCGGACAGTGGCGTTGGCCCCATCGCTTGATCAAGCATACGTCGAATTGCAACGAGACGGTATTCAGTTAACGCGAACAACGATCGACCGTATCGTCTCTCGCGCAGGATCGGAATCCCTAACCGTCCGGGAACGAATGCTGGAGCAATTTGAGCGCGGCGATATGAAGCAAGGTTGCGAATTCACTGGAAGGCGAGTATCGGTGCAAATTGACGGTGGCCGGACGAGAACACGCGGCGTCCTGGAATGGATCGATCCTGTGGAAAACTTTGGAAAAACCCAATCGCAAGTCACAGGCGAGCTAAGTGCGGGACGCTCCAAGGAAACGCGTAGATCCAGTCGTTTTCAGGCCGATTGGCGAGAACCAAAACTGCTAATCATCTACGCGCACGATGACAATGGACGAAGAGACGAAGCGGTTCGAGTTCTGATCGATGGCTCATTCGGTGACGCAGACTATATGGAACGACTAATCAGCATGCACCTCCATCGCTTGGGAGCCAATAAAGCAAAGACGATTACGTTCAATAGCGACGGTGCGACTTGGATCTGGGGACGGATCGATTCGATACTTGCTAAAGCGAAGGTGGAATCCGCAGTGGTTGTCAATCAAGTGCTTGACGTGTGCCACGCCGTAGAGAACCTAGCAGCCCGTTGAAGATATCGCGATTTCGGGTGACCTGCTCAGTTTTTGAAATGGGCATTCCGAACTTGTAAAGCGGTTCCTAATTCTTCGATCGGCGCGGTAATGTGCGCCTCGATCGATTGGGAAGGCTTCATAAAGCATTTGCACAGCCAAAAAATGGGAAAAAACAGCCCGCATCACCCCCTGCAGGCTTCTCGAAGTGCCGACTCCAAAGAGCATGCGCATGACCACCCCCAGATTGTAAGCCGCTGTCATTAGAAAGTATCGCTTCTGGATCTTCACGGTTCCTCGCAACCGACACCGGCGACCTCCGCCCGTCTCTAGCAAATGGGCAAACGTCCTTTCCACTTTCTCACTTCGCGACCGTTGAAGCTTGCGGCCCTTGTTCCCTTTGGCTCTTCGTCTATTTGCAAGAACCGCTTGGCGTTGCTGGCAAGTGTACTTACTCCACTTACGTCCCCCTGGAAGTTTGGGCTCTGGGATATAGGTTCGGTAGTTGGTGTGCTCAGCCAATTCAGACAAGGTTTCTGTTGAATGGTAGCCCTTGTCGGCTGCTACCTCTTGAATCTCGGTATCGCTTCCAGCCTCGTTCAAGTGGATTTGAGCCTTGTGAAGACTATCTTCCAACGACTGAGAATCGGGGTTGTCAGCAGAGGTCACTTCCGCCCCCAAGATCATTCCCGATTTCATATCGACGACATGTTCGGCCTTGTAGGCAAGATGGGTTGTTCCATCTTTCATCCTTGCGATTTTGGCACTCGGATCCGTGCTGCTCACCCAATCTTCATTAGAAACTTTCTTCCCCTTACGATTCTTATCGAAGCGACGAATCTCTTCATCCGAAGGCTCTTCATTCTCCTTCACGAGGCCCTCAGCTCGCATCAGGCCGATCACATAGGAACGCCAGTCTTCGCCGGTATCCCTTCGAACGATGCTCTTCATAGCAGCATCGGCTTCGAGAGTTGTTGAGTCTACGGCTACCGTCTTCCCTCCGAGAAGCTTCTTTTCGCTAGCGAGTTTTAAAACCCATTCGAAAACAGATTCGTGTACCGTATCGGGTAAGCGTTCACGGATCACAGTCAGCGAGGAGTGGTCCGGCGAGTGATCGGTCAATTTAAGGCCAAGGAACTGTCGAATCGACAGGCTATCTGCACATCGCCATGCAATACCGCGTTGAGACTGAATCCCTTCGAAGTAGCCTACCAAGAGCATTCGAAAGTAAACTCCGGGTGGAATACCGGGACGGCCGCGGGCTTGGCTGTAATAGGGATTGCAGAGCTTCTCGATCCAGGAATCGAATCCTGCCTCATCGAGAAGTCGATTTAATTTCGTATAAAAAACATGCCCGACTGAGCGGGGAAGATCTTCCGCTGTAATAAAGAGATCTTGCTGCTGAACCGATTTGCGTCGACCAAGGGCCATCGTGCTCTCCTCCATGGCATCTGCGATGATCGATATAACGTAGCGCGAATCCAGACTTTTTCAACGGGCTGCTAGGCAAAGCCCTCCAGCCCTTGGATCGTTCTTTGAATGCTGCTGGGGAAAGTGAACCATCGAATTCCAATGAACTGCGAAGTCGATTGCGAGATGGTCAATGGTCGCAGGTTGTCGAAGTGCTCACTGCTCGGCTAAGTCAGGCCGAGGATCTATCCTCTGCCGATCGATCAGAAATCAAACGAGTCATCGAATACATTCGTAGCCACGGGGAGGCAGGACGCCTGGACTATCCGAAGTTTAAGCTGATGGGACTCCCACTTGGAAGTGGATCGATTGAGAGTGCGATACGTCGAGTGATCAATCTTCGGATGAAGAACAGCGGAACGTTTTGGCGAATTCAAAAGGCAGAGAAGATACTTACGATCCGATCATCGATACTGAGTGGCAGATGGGATGATGACCGAGCGGTGGTCAAGTACGAAATGAAGCGGAACCGAAAGCAAGCACTCCCAAAACTTGACGAGTCGCCAAGACCGAAATCCGATGCGCGTCAAAGAACTCAGAAATCTCAATGATTACCACACCGCAAAAGTGCCATAAAAGCAAATGCACCCACGCGATTGTATCGCCTAGATGCACACTGTTTACCTCAGTCGCGATTATAAACTATCGGAACGCTCGCTTGCAACAACGCTCAACGGCTACTGCGCAGGTGTGCAACGGTGTTCTTGCACTTTAACAGAACGTAAATTGCTTGCAATCTGCCGGGGGGACTTGGAGAGAGAAAACGAATCAGGTCCAAAGCTCCACAAAATCAGGATTGCCAATCATATCTGGAATTTCATAGACTGAAGAGTAGACCGGCTTGAATGCTCACGTTGGTACATTGGTACTGTCTACGGAATCCAAATGCATCGGATAAGTATTTATCAACAGGTAATCTTTGTTGTTTTTACAATTTTGTAAAATACGCAACAAGTAACTGGCCGCACCAAATGGACGCGCATAACATGGTTCATCGATGAATGCGGGCAACGGATGACGGCGATTGCTTTAGCTATTGCAGCGACTTTTGCGAAGCTAGCACACCACGATTAGCGCCAGCATTCCTCACCACGTTCGGTTCACGTCTTATCTTCACATGGAGTGTGTTATGTCAATCGTGTCTTTCTCAAGGCAGGCGTTGTTTTCGGTTCTTTTCGGATTACTACCGGGCTTATGTGCAATTGCACAGCCACCAGGACCACCAAGCGAAACGCTCGATCTTGTCCTACAGGTCAGTAATGGCGTTCCGCAATCTCAAACAAATGCAAGTGTGGGATGGCAGGGTTTTGGTTTGTCTGTGATGGACGCGGATGGCGAAAACGATGCGGACCCTTATCTTTCGTACGCTAGTGGCTCTTATTCCGTTTATGAGCCAGCCAATGGTGCCATGGGGCAAGCAACGATGCAGGCGGGCGCTCGAAATATCTATCCTGCAGCGTCAACGAATCTTGCAAATTTAACTGCTGATGGCTTGTTTAATCTTGATTCAGATCCAGGTGTTGACCAAATTGCCTGGACGGGGGCATGGGCACAGGCTACCTATGAAGTGGACGGAACTCCACAAGAAGATGAATTCCTTCTGGCAACTTCATTGATCGTTCTTGAAATCAACTATGCAGGAAACAATGGTTTTGTCGATATGCGATCCGACCAAATGTCGTGTTCAGCAGGAGTAACCAACCTTGCGGCACTACAGATTGTGTTTGACCAAGATCTTTTTGAGCCAAGGCTCATTGGTTGGTATTCAAAATATGAAAACGGCGAAAATACCATCGTAAACGTAAATGAACTCGCTACAGGTATTACTGTCGTGGCTTCACGTCGAGTCAACAGGAATCAGGTTTTCCAAATAGGATGTGATGCGACCAGTGGTTCAGACCCAGTTGCTTTGGGAGATGGTGCAACTCAATCGGGAACTTCGATTGCGTCAGCGACACTAGCCATTGATGCTTGGTACGAAGAGTAGAGTAACTCAACAAGCTTAGACTTGCTAGAAATCTATCGACGCCGCACATTTGTCTTGTAATGCGCGGCGTTGTTTATTATTTATCCAGCGTCTGGTTAGATCGGTCTGATGATCCTTGTAGAAGCCTTGCCGTAATCAATTATTACGGTCCGTTTGACGGGCAATTTGAGCCCAACGCCGTCCGGGCTGGAGATATCCTCAATCAGATCCACGGAAAGACACCCGATCATGGAGTTTGAAAATTAGGAAGGAAGGCGAATCCAATATTATCACCAGTCTCCACCCACCTCTACGCAGCCCTCAACTGTGGTTCTAAGGTTGCCCGATTCGGTTAGAATCTCTCGAGCCCTTACTACGCCTCCCACCATTCGAAACCTAGGCAACACCGTGAACATTGTCGCGACTTGGGATGATATCGTTACTGCGGAGAAACGTATCCGTCCGATTCTCTCTCCCGCCCCGCTCATCCGCTCCTACGCGTTGGAACGAGCATTGGGCCTTCCTACGCATCGACGGGTTTGGATCAAAGACTATGGCTGGACGCCCGTCGGATCCTTTAAAGTCCTTGGGGCGCTCAACTGGACCGCTTGCCATCTTTCCGATCTAACAGATCGTCCGATCACGGCACATTCCTCCGGCAACTTTGCTTCTGGACTATCCTTCGCCTCGCAGCAGTTTGGAAAGCGAGCGATCATCGTCATGCCAGAGACAGCGCCTCGCGTGAAATTCGAGTTGACGCAGCGATTCGGTGCAGAGATTCGAACCTATGACATCACCACCGACCATTTGACGGGTACCCGCGATCGGATGGCTAAGGAGATCGCCGAACAAGAGGATGCACTGCAGGCATCTCCTTATGACGACAACCATGTCATCGCCGGGAACGGTGTCGGTGGCTTAGAGATCGCTCGCTCGATGCAGCAGGAGGGCCGCGCCCCGTCCCACTTTGTTTGCGCCGTGAGCGGCGGAGGATTGATGGCAGGTCACGCGTTGGCCATGAAGCATGAATTCCCCGGCGTACAAGTCATCGCGGTCGAACCCTCCGGTGCAAACGATTTCCTGCAATCCATGGAAGCAGGTGAACGCGTTCGTGTCGCGGCTCCACAAAGCATTTGCGATGGCCTCCTCTCCTACGATGTCGGAGTCCACAACTGGCCCATTCTTCGGCGCGATGTCGATCGATGTGCTGCGATTTCGGACGACGATACCAAACGGGCCATGAAGTGGCTGTGGGACCATCATGGCCTCCGGTCCGAGCCGTCCGGCGCGATCACCACCGCCGCCCTTCTGCACGCGTCAATCGACTGGAGCGGAGATGGCGATGTCGTCGTGGTTTTGAGTGGACGCAATGTGGACGACGCGGCGTTTGAACGATACTGTCTCGAGGGAACGATCTGATGGCATCGAAGCGCCTGGAACTGATCGACACCCTTTCTCGCTTGATCGAGATCAACAGCGTCAACGCCTCGTACGAGGGAGGCCCCGGTGAATTCGAGTTGGCGTGCTGGATCGAAGCATTCGTGCGGTCGCGAGGGCTGCACTGCGAACGACAACCGGTGATTCCGGCATGCGATTCGCATGATGAACGATTCAACGTGATAGCTCGATTGCCTGGCCGCCGATCGGATGCGTGCTTCCTCTTGGAAGCCCACATGGACACCGTCTCTGTCGAAGGAATGGAGATTCCTCCCTTTGCACCGACAGAACAAGCCGGTCACCTTTATGGTCGCGGCGCCTGCGACACCAAAGGTGGATTGGCTGCGATGCTCTGCGCCTTCGCCGATTTTGCAGAATCACACCCGATGCCTCCGGTCGATGTGGTCATGGCGTGCGTGGTCGATGAAGAGTATTCGTTTCAAGGCGTCTCGCGACTGTGTGAAAGGCTGCAAGCCACCGGAGTGCAAGGCATCGGAGCCATCGTGGCAGAGCCGACCGAGCTGAGGATTGTCACCGCCAGCAAGGGGGTGTTGCGTTGGAAGGTGGTGACCCATGGCGTCGCCGCCCATAGCGCGAAATGCCACTTGGGCATCAACGCGATCTATCCTATGGCACAGATACTTCGCTTCTTTGAAGAAGAGCAGCAGCGACTCACCAACGGTGAATCGCATCCGCTGCTGGGTCCTGCTTCCATCAACGTGGGATGCATCCATGGGGGCGTGCAAGTCAACTTTGTTCCCGATCGATGCGAGATTGAGATCGATCGACGATTGCTTCCCGGTGAAGACCCACACGAAGTTTGGGAGGGAACGGGGCACCGGCTGCGAGAGCGTCTGGGCAATTTATCCGGCATTCGGCTCGAGATCATGCCTCCCTATCTGGTCGATGCCGCGTGGTCGGTTCCGCACGAGGAGTCCTTTGTCGAACAATGCCGGCGAGCAGCGCAAAGTTCGGGCTTGAACGCGTCCCCACTAGGCGTCCCTTTTGGGAGCGATGCGAGCAAATTGGGACGAGCGGGCGTCCCCACCATCATCTTCGGGCCTGGTTCGATCGATCAAGCTCACTCGGCAGTCGAGTTTGTTGCCATATCCCAAGTGGAGCAGGCTTATCAGTATTACCTGCAGGTGATGAAGCGGATCGCGGGGGACGGAACCAAGGGCTAGCCGCTTGCGGTTGATTGAGTGAAGTTGAATGAATGCGGCTCAATGAGTGAGGCTGATCGAGACTAGCGGATCGGTCGGGCGCGTTCACGTCCGGTTCTCAACATGATCAAGCTCGTTTCTCGGATTCGTGATCCATGTCCACGAGATCGTATTCGGCATGGTCGACATCTTTTCTCAGAATCAGATAGAGAGCTGCTTGCGAGCACCAGAAGAAACTGACACTAAAAGCAGTCAGAATCAGTGGCAACACCGCGTGAAACATCCAGGTAACACCTCCGTCACTGGGTCGGAAGGTTGGCCCTGCGGATGCCTCCAGCGCGTTGGTGACCAGCGAGTGCCCTGTCGTTACGAGCATCGTAAAGAGACTGCCACCACCGTAATGAATGAGCTCGAACAAGGCGACGATCAAGATCAAGAGGACAGGACGCTGGAATACATAAGCGGCGGATCGGGAGACGCCATCGAATGCGTCCGCTTTCCTCTCCGTGACGATGGCTGCCAGAGCCAGTGGAAAGCCAAACAAGGATATAGCGCAGATCCACCCGATGGCGAGTGACAGGAGCGAGACTGGAAACATCATGATGCCAGCAATCCATGGCCCCACGGTTGGAATATTCGCGATCCAACCGAGGATCCAAGGAATCACCATGAGCATCAGGGCCGCGGTGAAGGGCATCGTGACAGCCCACACCATGGACTGCCAGCGCCTGCGAACCAACCGGAGAGTGTCTTTCCATGGGGCCGGGATGCGCACCCCTGCCTCCACGATCGATCGACGAAGCAAACATCCTCCGACGAGAGACCAAATCAAGGCGATTCCCAAAAGCATGGCAGCCGAATAGGCCGTACCACGCAGTGTCGGGGCGGCGATCCAAGTCGACAGGGGCATCAAATAGCCAGCCCAAACATCGATGTATCGCATGTTGGGGCCCAGCGAGAAAAACCCCTCTGCGGCAGTCTCCCGCCACGGAAGCTTCCCAATGATCCATTTCTCGCCGGCGATTTGTTCCGGTGCAAAAAGGAAGTGAGCTGCATAAGCGTAGGCCTGCGTCGCTAAGAGTCCAATCATGCAGATCAGCAAGTGCGACAATCGCCAGGACATTGTGAGAGTGGCGGTCAGTGGACGCCACCAAGGGGCAGCGCGATACCAATCGATCCCGACGTTTGGTACTCGGATATGCTCGGGAGCATTGGGGTCGTTGGATTGTGGGCTCGAAGTCATAATGGTTGGGGCAATCCGATTGCAGGGCACAGCGCTAAAAACGAATCAATCAAAACGCCACTCCCGTGGCGACATGGGAGGGGATGGCGCCTCGTCTTCTTGATCCTCGGGCTCTGAACTGCCGTGTGGGATACCGATGTCTTCCTTCATCCAGCGATGCAAGTCAGCCAGTTTGCACCGCTCGGAACAAAAGGGCATCACCGCGGATTGGGGATCCGGGACAAAGGGTTTGTCGCACGTGGGGCAGCGAACGTTCTTATTGCTCGGTTTCATAATCCTAGAGAATACCCGAATTTCGCAATCCTCCAAACGCCCGATCACTCTGGAACGCGACGGAATTGCAGTTCGTGAAACCAAAGATCGTCGTTGGGCACATCGAGCTTCAATTCGACTAGCTCGCCAGTCGCGTTGGGGATAAAGAGAATGGCCCCATCGTCGTACCAAGCGAACTTGTTCCGCCACTTGATTCGGAATGTGTCGTAATGGATGGGCTCCAGATCAGCCACCATGTTCGGATTGGCCTGAATCTGGAGGACCAAGTGCTCGGATTCCACGGTAACTTTCGCATCCCCCAAGAGCGGGCAACGAAACACTCCCGAGTAAGCCTCCAGCGGGTGACTTGGATTGGTGTTGGGAACTTTCGGCGTAACCACCTCCCGAATGCGATCGTAAAACTCCTTGCGAGAATCGCTGTATCTCTTCAGGTTCTCCTCACTCCAGTCGCGGTCGGGGGCGCCGAGTGCCATATCGACGGCGCGATAGGCTAACGAGTCAGGGAGGGAGGTCATGCTATTGGTCAGAACGATCACTCCGAATTTTTCTTCGGGGATCAGGATCTGGTGAGAGTACATTCCATCGTATCCTCCTCCATGGCTAACCAATTGCTTGCCTCGGTAGTCAGCGAGCCCCCATCCCAAGGCATAGGATCGGAAGTGGGTTTGCGGAATTCGTTTCTTGGATGCAGCCGAGACGGGAATGATGGTCCTCGGTTGCCACATAGCATCCGACGATTCCTTAGAGAATATGGGCTTCCCTTTCCATTCCCCTTCATTCAATTGCAGGATCATCCATTGCGACATGTCTCGCGCACTGGAGATGATTCCTCCCGCTGCCGCCATCGAATCCCAATTCATCCAAGGAATCTCCTCGATGCCGCCTTCCGTGTTTTTATGTGGGGATGCGATGTTGGTCATGGATGCGAGCTTGGTGGTGGATGTTACGCTTCGCTTCATGTGGAGTGGTTCGAGAATCCGTTCCTGAATGAATTCGCCCCAAGGCTTCTGTCCGACCTTCTCGACGATCAATCCTGCTGCCAAGTACATAACATTCGAGTAGCCATAGTGCGAACGAAAGGGCCCCGCCTGAGGAAGATGCCGGCATCGAGCGAGGATTTCTTCTGGCGTGTAGGGTGTGCCGTACCAGAGCAAGTCGCCGCTAAAGGTCCCGAGTCCGCTTCGATGGCAAAGCAAATCCACGACTCGCATATCGCTGCTGACATAAGGATCGAACAAACGGAAGGAAGGCAAATGTTCTTGAACGCGATCATCCCAATGAAGTTTCTTTTCGTCGACGAGGATCGCCAACGCAGCGGCGGTAAACGCTTTGGAGTTCGATGCAATCGCGAAGAGGGTATCGCCATCCACAGCCTCGGAGTTCGATGGAGTGCGAACACCGAATCCTTCCGCAAAGAGCACCTTCCCGTCTTGGACGATCCCAATCGAGAATCCGGGGACCGGCCAACCATCGAGCGCCGTTTCTGCATAGGCGCGAAATCGTTGGATTCGCGTGTTTCTCTCATCCTCATTGCATTGCAATAAGGTTTTTCTCCCCCGTTGTTGTTCGATAGCCGCAATCGCAGGGGAAGTCTCTTGTGCGAAGCAGCAAGCAGTCGGGCTCGCGAGCAACAACCAACTGCTCATCCAAGACAGAGTGAGGTGGATCAAGCAAAAAGAGAATCGCCGGTGGGCAGCAATCTTCATCGGATACGTGCTCATGGAAGTGGATTCAATGGACAAGGGGAAGGGCACCGCAGGCGTCTAGCATAACCCGAAGGAGTCCGTTCGGCATTCTCTTGGACAGCAATAAGGTTGAACGAACCTCACTCCGCTGGCCGCCGATCTCGCTGACGGCGGCGCGGTTCGCCACTGTCAGGGGCTTAACCAATGCGGTTACAATGGCGAAATGGATTTTGGGTTGGCTGCATGGCGCTCGGTACCGCATGGTGAAGAATGAGTTTGATGTTCCGGTTTTCTCTTCCTGTTTCGATTTCTCAGCGATTCGCGTTGGGATCCATACTCCTTGGGGCGATAATCGCGGGTTGTCAGAAGAGGACCAACGACTCAGCCCAATCGACTGCCCTGGTTCAACGCTCGATCGCCTTGCTCGAAAACGGAGCGGAAACGGACAAGGAAGGGAAACTCCTTGTCGAATCATTGGAGGGGTTTCGAAAGATCGCGACCCAATTCCCGAACGATCCGTTGGGGCATCAGAACTTAGCCGTCGCCTTGCTAGCGCGACTGAAACTGCTGGATGAGAGCGAGGCGCCGAAAGAGTTCGCGGCGTTTTCCAAAGAGCTTGAAAAAACCATTCAGAAACTCGAGTCGCTTGCACCGGACGAGCCGGACGGAGAGACCTTGCTAGGGCGTTACTTCCAATTGAGAGGGAATGCTTCAGGCACGTGCGACGCATTTCAACTCGCGATCGCGAAGAAGAACGCTCGTCCAGACACCTTCTATCAGCTGATCCAACACTTGCAGACGGAAAGCGATGGAAATCCAGTTCCCGAGCTCCCCGAACTCTATGAATCGGCACTGAAGCTGGCACCGACCAACCTGGTTCTGCAAATCGGATACTTGGACGCATTGGTCAAGAATCAAAAGGCGTCTGCCGTTGCCCACCTCGAATCGGTTCGAGAAGCGTTGCAACCCGTGATGGCCCGTACCAATTCCCCGATCCCCAAACTGTTGGAACGAGCAACCGCAGCACTTGCGAAAGAGGATTGGCGCACGGCGCAAACGCAAGTGACCTTTCTTCGCAATGTCCTCCTGGCTGAACTCGCCTATCAAAACGATCTGCATCTCCTCGAACCCCACGACTTGGAGTTTGTTGTTCTTCGGCTGAGCCAAACCAAACCTCCGGTTCCAGCTCCATCGACAAAACGCAATCAATCCTTTGCACCGAAGTCCCCACTCCCATTCCCAACAGGGGTCGTGGTGCACTCCGTGGCGGTAGAGGATGTGGATTTAGATGGCAAGCTGGATTTGGTGGTGGTGACGGACAACGAGTTGAAGGTCTGGAATCCGGCCGGTGATTCGCAGGGAACGACCTTGATGATGGCACCGTTACGTGGTGCGGCGGATGGCCTGCGACTCGGTGACTTGGATCATGATTTTCAGTTTCGAAAAGATGTGTTGCCCACTTCGGCATTACCCACCACGGCTCCCCCGGACGCCCCGTCGAATCCCTATGCGCAGTGGGTGGATACCGATTTGGATGTCGTCGTCTATGGGAAAGAGGGTCTCCAGTTATTTCGCAACGATTTGCTCGCGGAGGGGGGAAAGCGAGAATTCGTATCGGTACCCTTGGGGGATGGTCTCGAGGATCTTCGCAATGTTTCCGACGTGCACATGATCGATCTCGATCACGATTCCGACCTGGACTTGGCCATCGCCTCCGATGAGGGTGTGACACTCTGGTCGAATCGCGGAGACTGGACTTTTGCCCCTTTCTCACCCTACTCGACTCTCCCTGGGGCGGAGGCAGGAGCCCATACGATTCTCGGCATGGATTTCGACCGAAATGTGCTCAATGATTTCATCGTCGGCTCGATCGGCGGAAAGCCCACTCTGCTGGCGAACAACTTGCATGGCCGCTACATACCGCGAAGCTTGACGTGGCCCGACCTTGTAACAAACCGCTGCACCTATGTGGAAGCCATCGACGTCGACTCGGATGCTTGTTGGGATCTGGTCATGGGTGGACTCAACGGTGCAGTATTGGTTCGCATGAAGTCGCTAGGTCGCCATGCTTGGACACCGGCGTCCGCGGAGTCCCTCTCCACGGACTCGGTACACGGATTGATGACGGGCGACTGGGACAATGATGGCTACCAAGACGTGGTCTTGCTCTCCACGGGTGGCATGCAGTTTTTTTATGGGTCTGTGGATGGGAAGCTGATCAAGAGCGAACAAGTAGTTGCACCGGAAGAACCGATCCGACAGTCGGTTGCCTGGGATCTCGACACCGACGGGGATGACGATATTGTCGTGCTGAGCGCCAGTGGCCAATTGTCGTATTTGGAGAACAAAGAGGGCAACCGAAATCGTCGTATCGAAGTCATGATTCGGGCCGACGAGGATGGAAAGCAACGGCCGCGGGAACGCTGCAACATGCATGGTGTAGGAAGCTTGATCGAACTCAAATCCGGAGGAAGCTACCAATCAAGAATCGTGCGAGGAACCCGAACAACTTTCGGGTTGGGAGAAGCCAAGTCGGCAGATATCGTGCGCATTCTATGGACCAATGGAATTCCCAACAATGTGATCGGTATCGGCGAAAAAACCACGATCTTCGATCAACAGAACTTGGGAGGCTCGTGCCCCTACCTCTATACCTGGAATGGAGAGCGGTTCGAATTCTGCACCGATTGCTTGTGGGCAGCACCGATCGGTCTTCAGTTTGCGCAAGGAGTGGCGGCACCGACACGGGATTGGGAGTATCTCAAGATCGATGGCTCCCTGCTAAAACCCAAAGACGGGGAATATATCCTGCAATTAACGGAAGAGCTTTGGGAGGCAGCTTATTTCGATTCGGTTCAATTGATGGCCATCGACCATCCAGCCGACGTCGAGATCTACACCAACGAAAAGGTTGGTCCTGCCGAGTTGGCCGAATTCAAGATTCATGCTGTTCGCGAACGACGCGTTCCGCG
This sequence comes from Pirellula sp. SH-Sr6A, assembly GCF_001610875.1. Lineage (NCBI taxonomy): Bacteria > Pseudomonadati > Planctomycetota > Planctomycetia > Pirellulales > Pirellulaceae > Pirellula > Pirellula sp. SH-Sr6A. The sequence goes on from NZ_CP011272.1 coordinate 2,676,440, forward strand.
CACCGTGGTGGATCAACAAGGAAGGGATTGGAAACCCACCATCCAAAAGCGAGACGGCCAGTACACGCGCAGTTGGACCGAAGGGGTGAATCAAGGATTGGTCGAGACCCATTCGTTGGAAATGGATCTCCATCATGACGATTGGAAAGGTCGCGGATTGACCCTCTATTTGACAGGCTGGGTGTTCCCCACTTCGACCTCGCTCAATGTCGGTATGACGGAGAATCCGAACAAACCGAAACTGAAGCCACCTGCGATCGAGGTCTTAAACGAAAAAGGTGAGTGGGTTGAAGTCATTCCGTATGCGGGATTCCCAGGGGGGAAGACCAAGACCATCGCGATCGATCTGTCCAATGCGTTTCTTACCGACGATCGTCGAGTCCGATTGGTCACCAACATGGAGCTTTGCTGGGATGAAATCTTCTTCAGCGTCGCAGACCAAGTTGGAGAGAATGAGCATCGACGAACGCCATTACCACTCCGATCCGCCGAACTCCATTACCGTGGTTTCTCCGCCCTCCTGCCCCAACCGGGAAATGCCCCGAAGCGTTACGCGTATGAGGAAGTCAGTACGGAGTCCATCTGGCCGCCGATGCTAGGGCGGTTCACGCGCTACGGCGAAGTGTCGGAGTTGGTGCGGGATCCCGATGATTTGCAAGTCGTCATGGGAGCGGGCGATGAAATGACGGTTCGATTCAATGCGCCGACAGGAGACCTTCCTGAAGGGTGGGTACGCGACTTCATCTTGTACAACGTCGGATGGGATAAAGATGCGGATTTGAACACGCTCCACGGTCAGAGCGTCGAGCCCCTTCCGTTCCGTGCAATGGAGCGATATCCCTACTCCCCCGAACAATCGTATCCCGATACCCCACGGCATCGGGAATTCCTGGAGAAATACCAGACCCGCCAGCAAGATTCCCGGCTATTTTGGGATCAGATACGGGACTCCACGAGTGCAAACTAGTGTCGTCACCCTGGAAGGACCGCGACAAATCGCTCGATCCACTTTCTATGGATCGAGTCGTTGTTTTCGAGTCTAATTGTCGGTTAATCTCCGTTAAGCTCCTATTGCGGTTCGCAAGACTCCTTACGAATCTTCTCTTCTGACAATCGGCGGGAAAGAACAAGTATGAATCAACCGAAAAAACGAAAGTACGTGCCGGCAATCGGTCCGCAGTTGAAGCGGTTGCTGTACGTGTTGTTTGCGATCCTTTCGTTGCTGGGAGCCAACTCCCTTTACTTGGCCACCATCACGTTTCTGGAATGGCAAAGCGGGCACACATATCAAAACCAGTTCTATCTCTACATGTTCCTTGGGCACGTCGTCCTAGGCATCATATTCCTCCTCCCCTTTTTGGCCTTCGGAATCATCCACCTCGTCACGGCCCGCAAGCGTAAGAACAAGCGCGCGATCCGGGTCGGTTATGCGCTCTTCGCCATCAGTCTCGTGGTCTTAGCCACGGGGCTTCTTTTGGTTCGGATCGGAGATGTATTTGATCTCAAGCATCCGGCGACGCGCTCCGTTGTCTATTGGTTGCACGTGCTGAGCCCGTTGGTTGCGATTTGGCTTTATTGGCTCCACCGATTGGTTGGGCAGAAGATCAAATGGAGGATCGGTGTTGCTTACGGTGCCGCCGCGGTTTCCTTTGTTGCGGTGATGGTTTCGATGCACGCGCAAGATCCCCGTGAATGGAACAAGGTCGGGTCGATCGAGGGGGTCAAGTATTTCGAACCATCTCTATCCCGCACATCCAACGGAGCATTTATTTCGGCCAAGGTGTTGGACAATGACGAATACTGCCTCTCCTGCCATGCCGACGCTTACAAACATTGGGAGCATAGCGCTCACCGTTTTAGTTCGTTCAACAACCCTCCCTATTTGGTTAGTGTCCGCGAGACCCGCGAAGTTTCGATGAAGCGGGATGGGAATGTCAAAGCCGCTCGATGGTGCGCGGGTTGCCATGATCCCGTTCCGTTCTTTAGCGGTGCGTTCGATGATCCTCATTTCGACGATGTGAATCACCCCACTTCGCAAGCTGGAATCACATGCACCGTTTGCCATGCGATCACCAACGTCAACACCACGCGAGGAAACGCAGACTACACGATCGAAGAACCTTTGCAGTATCCCTTCACGTTTACCGAAAACCCATTCCTGCAGTGGGTCAATCACCAGTTGATCAAAGCCAAACCGGAGTTTCACAAGAAGACCTTCTTGAAGGACTTTCACAAGTCATCCGAATTTTGTTCGACTTGCCACAAAGTTCACCTCCCTTACGCGTTGAACCACTACAAAGAATTCTTGCGAGGGCAGAATCATTACGACTCGTGGCTGCTAAGTGGTGTTTCAGGGCATGGAGTACGAAGCTTTTATTATCCGCCCAAAGCGGAGAAGGCCTGTGCGAATTGCCATATGGGACTCGTTGAGTCGAATGACTTTGGTGCGAAGGACTTCGCAGGGGAGGGAAAGCTGTCGATCCACGACCACACGTTTGCGTCCGGCAACTCGGGCCTTCCATTCATGCGCGGGTACTGGGACAAAGTCGAAGCGCAGCACAAGAAATTCCTCAATGGAGTCGTACGTGTCGATATCTTCGGGGTGAAAGAAGAAGGAAAGATCGACGGCAAGCTGCATGGTCCGATTCGACCTGAGATTCCTACGTTAAAGCGAGGGGAAAACTATCTCCTGGAATCGATCATCCGGACGTTGAAAGTAGGTCATGAATTCACGCAGGGGACCGTGGACTCGAACGAAGTATGGCTCGAAGTCACGCTGGAGAGTAACGGTACTATCTTCGGACAAAGCGGCGAACTGGATTCGAAGGGAGAAGTGAACCCTCGCTCCCACTTCGTCAATGTCTTTATGCTCGATCGACATGGCAATCGTATCAATCGCCGCAATCCGCAAGACATCTTCACCCCACTCTACAACCATCAAATCCCACCGGGAGCAGGACAAGTCGTCCATTACAGCTTCCAAGTGCCCGAGGATGTGCAAGGGCCGATCAAAGCGACGGTGAAACTGCAGTATCGCAAGTTCGATCACGAGTACATGGAAATCGTGCACAAGAGACTGGCTGAATCCACGAAACCGGAGAATCGAGAGCGTGACGCGGGAGTCAACGTATCGAATTCGGGATTGGATACCGAAGGAAACTACACCAATAACTTGCCGATCCTAACACTGGCTCAGGACACAGTCACCTTCCCTGTCGAGGGCTTGGAGCCTGTTTCGATGGAGCAAAAATCCGAGATCCTCGTTTGGCAACGCTGGAACGATTACGGCATCGGATTGTTCTTGGAGGGGAAAGCGGAATTGAAGCAAGCGGAGGATGCGTTCAAGGAAGTCGAGCAGCTTGGACGATTCGACGGCCCCGTGAATTTGGCGCGCGTTTACCTACGCGAGGGAAGAATCGATGAAGCGGCCGATGCCATCCGCCGAGCGGTCGCCTTCGAGGACCCCAAAGCACCGGAATGGACGATCGCTTGGTTCAGCGGTTTGATCAATCGCGAGCAAGGACGATTGGTTGAAGCGGAAGCCAACTTCCGAGCGATCGTCGATCAGACGACCGAGGAACGGAAGTCGCGTGGTTTCGATTTCAGCAAAGACATTGAAGCGTTGAACGTGCTGGGACGGACGCTTTTCGATCGCGCCGAGCAATTGCGATCGGAATCCGAGGAACCAAATCGCAAGGCGATGCTTCATGACGCTGCTAAGCAATTTCTACGAACCCTTGTCATCGATTCGGAAAACGTAAACGCCCATTACAATCTGGGTTTGATTTATGCACAGCTCGGGAACAAAGATCTGGAACGCAAACATAAAGATTTGCATCTTCGCTTCAAACCCGATGACAACGCGCAGGGAATTGCAGTCGGTTTGGCTCGAGAAAAATATCCTGCCGCCAACGAAGCAGCAGAGTCCCTGGTGATTTACCCATTGCAAAAAGAGTCTGAGTGATCCGTAATGGCTTCGTCGAATAGCAATAATGAGTTGGAGAATCAGGAATCGGAGCAGGACGACGCTGTAATCGCGAGGGCCTTCAAAGGCTCCGCAATCGTCTTCGCAGTGCTCGGACTCATTGGGGGTGGTGCTTATTACTACCTTTCCCAAAAACCCAAACTCAAGGAAGAGATCGTTCAAGAAACATCCCTCCCCGATCGGCGAGAAATGCCCAAAGTCACGGTTCCTAATGTGCCATGGACGGATATCACCGAAGCTAGTCAACTAGCGGGGTTCGAGCATATCAGCGGCGCGACCGGTGAGAAGCTCTTGCCCGAAACGATGGGAAGCGGTTGCGCGTTCTTCGACTACGATTCCGATGGCGACCAAGATATTTTGTTGATCAACTCCTGCGCTTGGCCCCAGGATAAAAAACCAGACTCCCCCCCAGCCACCTTGAAGCTGTTTGCAAACGATGGAAAAGGGGTATTCACCGATGTCACTTCTGGCTCTGGATTGGAGGTCGAAGTCTACGGCATGGGCTGCGCGATGGGAGATTTCAACAATGACGGTCGAGTCGATTTGTTCCTCTCTTGCCTCGGTAAAGATCTGTTGTTTCGAAACGACGGCTCGAAGTTCACGGATGTCACCGAATCAGCGGGAGTAGGTGGCGAGCCAAATGCGTGGAGCGTCTCCAGCGGGTGGTTTGACTACGATAAAGACGGTGATCTCGATCTCCTGGTCACCCACTACGTGCAGTGGAGTCGCGAATCGGATCTGGCTCAAGAGTTCCGATTGGTAGGCGGTTCGGAACGAGCCTACGGCCGTCCCCAACCGTTCGGCGGTACATTCCCCTCCCTCTTCCAGAACAATGGCGACGGAACCTTCCGGGATGTATCGAAGGAAGCAGGTCTACATGTTCTCAATCCCTCGACCCAAGTTCCGATGGCCAAGTCGCTAGGGTTGGTGTTTGAAGACTTCGACGCCGACGGAAATTTGGACTTCATCGTCGCCAATGACACCGTCCAGAACTTTCTCATGCACAACACTGGGAATGGGAAGTTCGAAGAGATCGGTGCGTTAGCAGGTGTCGCCTTCGACGCCTCGGGTGCCGCGCGCGGTGCAATGGGAATCGATGCAGCGGCGTTTCGAAACGATGCTTCGATCGGCGTGGCTATTGGCAATTTTGCGAACGAGATGTCCGCCCTGTACGTCTCACGCTCTCGGAATCTCCAATTCTATGATGCTGCGGTTGCCAATGGTTTTGGACCTGCGACCCGTTTAGAGCTCACCTTTGGAGTTCTGTTTTTCGATTTTGATCTCGATGGCCGACTCGATATTTTCCAAGCCAACGGACACTTGGAAGAGGATATCGCACGCGTTCAAGCTAGCCAGCACTACGAGCAGCCTCCCCAGCTGTTTTGGAATGCAGGAGCTCAATTCAGCACGGAGTTCATCAAGTGCCGTGAAAGCGAAACCGGTCCCGACCTCCACAAGCCAATGGTAGGACGCGGCGCTGCCTATGCCGATATCGATGGCGACGGTGACCTCGATGTTCTCGTATCAAGTTGTGGTCAAAAAGCGAGACTGCTCCGAAACGATCAAAAGGTAGGAAATCATTGGCTCCGCGTGAAGCTCGTGGGTAAGAAATCCAATCGAGATGGAATCGGAGCCACCGTGGAAATTCGAATGGGAGATGAACGACAAATGCGTCGCGTCAGTCCTACCCGAAGCTACCTATCGCAAGTCGAGTTGCCTGTGACATTCGGATTGGGAGCCAAGACGGATATCGATCGGCTTACCGTCACTTGGCCTGACGGCTCGGTCCAAGAGTTACTTCGACCAGCCATCGACCAACTACTGACTATCGAACAAAACGTCCCTTAAACCTCCCCAACCTATCCTACCCCAATAAGCCCCACTCCCCGCCCATACCATCAAGCCGCGAAGACAGTCCTGGCCCCCTCTTCAGGGGTCCCCCTCAGTTGCAAGCCCCCCATCCCGGCGTGCCTTCCATCCCATTCCCCCATCCCTGGGTGCCTCTCATCCCCTATCCCAGGGTTCCTTCCATTTTCTCCCAAAAACTGTAAGTGCCTCCCAACGCTGGTAATGATTTACGAAGATTGCAATAAGTCTTGATGCGGCAAAGGCTTCTGGCTTGAATCGAGCAAAAATTTGTGGGAGCAAAAATTTGTGGGTGTCTCCTATTCAACTCCCCCTCAAAAGGTGGGTGCCTCTTATTGACGCTCAAAAGGTGGGTGCCTCTTATTGACGTGTTGCGTCTTGGCGCCATTGCGAGAAAACTCCCCCATGGCCTTGGTTAGATGGGTGTCCCAATCTCCGATCGCGACTTTGCGCCGTCGCGCGAAACCTCCCTCCAAAAGGTGGGTGCCTGCTATCAAAAATGTGGGTGCCCCCTATTCCCTATGATTTACGAAGATTGCAATAAGTCTTGATGCGGCAAAGGCTTCTGGCTTGAATCGAGCAAAAATTTGTGGGTGTCTCCTATTCAACTCCCCCTCAAAAGGTGGGTGCCTCTTATTGACGTGTTGCGTCTTGGCGCCATTGCGAGAAAACTCCCCCATGGCCTTGGTTAGATGGGTGTCCCAATCTCCGATCGCGACTTTGCGCCGTCGCGCGAAACCTCCCTCCAAAAGGTGGGTGCCTGCTATCAAAAATGTGGGTGCCCCCTATTCCCTTTTTGACGCATGCGTTTCTTGCGTGGATAAGTGCGGCTGTTCTTTTCGCTTTGCCGGGACGACTCGTCAGCTAGAACACACAAAGACAGTTGCCTCAAAAATTACCAAAAATTACGGGTGCCTCTTATTCCCTCCCCAATTAGGTGGGCGCCTCATATTTCCCACTCTCATTAAGTGGGTGCCCCCAATCCCCGCCCCTCCCCTTTTGCGTCTTGGCGCCTTCGCGAGAAACCTTCCCCCCCATTAGGTGGGTGCCTTCTATTTACCCCTCTCCAAAAAGTTCACCTATTTGGTTGCATCCCTTCCTTCAATCCCATAAGGTGATGGGATCTACACCCCGAACTTCTTGGAGAAATCCACCATGTCCAGCACGCTCCGCTGTGAGCAGTTCGTCAGCGACGAAATCTGCCTTGTTCATTGCTACCATCGCTGTGTCCGTCGCGCCTTCCTCACAGGCATCGATGAGCTCACCCAGAAAGACTACACCCACCGCAGAGAATGGATTCGCCAGCGCCTGGAGTCCCTGGCCTCTGTCTTCGGTATCGACGTTCTCCAATATTCCGTCCTATCCAATCACCTCCATGTCATCCTCCGCAATCGCCCCGATGTCGTGAAGACTTGGTCCGACGTAGAAGTCGCCACCCGCTGGCTAAGACTCTTTCCAGGCACCCGAATCCTCGATGTCTTGGCCGAGCCCAACGAGGAGGATGTCCGAAGCGCTGTAGCCAATCCCGAGAAGATCCAAGAGTATCGCAGCCGACTCTCCGATATCTCTTGGTTCATGCGTTCTCTCGCAGAAGTCATCGCCAGGCGAGCCAATGCAGAAGATGAATGCAGTGGCTGCTTCTGGGATGGCCGATTCAAAGCGAAGCGGCTTCTCGATGAAGCGGGTTTGCTGGCCTGCGCCATGTATGTGGATCTCAATGTCTTGCGCGCGAACCTGGCCGCAACAATCGAACTCTCGATGCACACGTCGGTGTTCGATCGAATCGAGGCTGCCAAGGGAGCGATGATCGAATCCTCGGCTCTGGATCGTATTCCCTTGTCCCGGGAGGAATCGATCGCGAGGAGGACCAAGATGACGCTCGAGGAGCAGAAGAAGGCTCGTAAGCAGACTGGCCCCCGTCCACTGGTCCCCCGAGACGCCTGGTTGGCCCCTTTGACGCTCGACCCCGAAGTGGACGCGTTTGATCCGCAGGCCAGCACCAATGGTCTGCGCGCCAGCAACCGAGGGTTCTTGACGATGAACCTGGAGGACTATGTGAAGTTGTTGCAATGGACAGCTAAGCAGCAGGATCATCCGCCAGGGAGCGTGTGTCCGGTTCCTGAATCCTTAGAGCCCTTGTTTACCGGCTTGGGAGTGGAACCGAGCATGTGGTGCGACTTGGTGTGGAACTACACGAAGTACTTTGGGACAAGCCGTTGTAGTGGGAATCCCAAGGCGATGATCGCCGACGCGGAGCGGACCCACAAACGCTGGAGTCGCGGCCAGCGCCAAGCTGCCGCTTGCTTCGCCTAGCGGGGAGCGATTCGCGACAACTGGCGACCGGCAAGTAGCAAGTGGCTCCGCTAGCTCCGGTTCCCCACCTTGGAGCCTGAGCCAGAACGTCCGCTCTCCAGTCTCCCTCTCTCCCATCTCCCTCTCTTCGCCCTCCTGCATTCTCGGGTCCGGCTCGCCGCTGCGCCCATCCGAGCCCAATCCCTCTAAATTCCAGCCCCCCAGGCCACTTCCGCCCCCAACTCCACCCCAAACCCTGTCCCCCCTCCGTCCCCGCCCCCTCCAAAAGATGGGTGCCTGCTATCAAAAGGTGGGTGCCTGCTATTTGAGGAACGATTGAAAAGATGGGTGCCTGTTATCGGGAATGTTTCGTTGCGTCTTGGCGCCTTTGCGAGAAACCTCCCCTCCCCCCAAAAGGTGGGTGCCTGCTATCGGGAATGCGCTATTGAACGAGAAGGTGGGGGCCTCTTAGTGCAATCGGGACTCCCCCCAAAAGGTGGGTGCCTGCTATCGGGAATGCCTGCTATCGGGAATGCGCTATTGAACGAGAAGGTGGGGGCCTCTTAGTGCACGGTGGGGGCTTCGTAGTGAACGGCATGAGTTAGCGGGCATGCGAAACGGTGCGGAGTTGCGTCAAAAGGCCAATGCTATCACGGCCCTAACAGGGACGTGCTACAGGAAGGAAAGCATATGAACGTTGAAAACCACCTACTTCACTGGCACGCGACTTGCCACCTTGAAAACCACCTAATTCACTGGCATGCGACTTGCCACCCCTGCCATGTGGCGTGCCATCTCACCTTTTTTGAATTGATAGGAAACCTTCTCTGTGGGTGACCAGCGGACTACGAGCGAGTTTTCTTGCTTGTCCACGACATCTATCAAGATCTTGTTGACAATCCATAGCTCGGGATTCTCTGGATCCAGCTTGGGTGGCGTTACTTCAAAATGGAGCCAAAGCCAACCTTTCTCTGTTTCTTTCCCAACCCACTTCATGCGAGAAACGGGTGTTTTGGCATCTTGGGTCTCGATACGCTCCTTGGCATCGGTGAGTCTCGAATCCTTAGGTAAGGCGAGGAAGTAAAACTCCCCTTGCAAGAACTCTGGAATCGTTTTCTCGAACTCCGGATCCTCAGCGCTACAGCCCTTCTGCAACTCCACTAGCTGGCTGTCCGACAGGGGCTGCTTGACGCTCGCAAGCCGCCATTGTTTCATGGCCCGCTCCAAATCCTGAGGGTGGAGCCGCAACGATACTTCCCAAACTTTCGATTCGGAGTTCCATGCCATCTGTCCCACACAGATATGATATGGATGGGCGACAGCTTGATCGTCACCTATTAAGCATGCGAGGCCTATCATCATCATGGATAGAATCCAACGACGCGTGCCCCCACCCCTTTGGTGCCATTCGATCACTTGTCGGCTCCTACTGCAGCTGCTTCTTTCTTTTTCTTCTTCTTTCGCTCTTCCCTTAGCTCTTTCTTTTTCGTCCTAGCAGCCTCGTCGTCGCTCTTCGCAGTCGGCTCTCGTTTCTCTGCGTCCGTTTTATCGATAGCAGGCGAGGCATCTGTTTTCACCTCAGGCTTCTTAGGCGCATCTTCGGCCTCTTTCGCTGCAGACTTGGCTTGCTCCGCTTTGGCTTTAGCTTCGTCTAACCGCTTCGCCCGTTGCATTGGATTTTCTTCGCCGCCCGTTGCACCTCCACGCCCGACTCGTCCTCCTTTGAAAAGTTGGAATCGGGTCGGTTCGAAACGCTCGGGGAAGTAATTGTTGGAACGATTGATATCTGCGGTCTCGCGGTAAGGATCCAATTCGATTTCCTTAATTGCCTTCTCCGCGACGAAGAATGTGTCGCATTGCAAATTATTCACACGCCAGATCTCGGCAGGAATGCGAATCTCCTTGGTAGTGTCGTCCGTGTAGGTCACGAGGAGGATGACTGGCATGATCAAACCACCCTCGTTCTTCAACACGACGCGGCAGTAGCGATCGGTGCTTTCAAAGATCGCTCGCTCCTTTTCGTTCAGTTCCGACTTGAACTTCTCAAAAGCTTTGCGCTGCTCGTCGGTTACTTCGTTGGGGTCGTAGGTGTTATAAAAATCCTTGAGCTCAGGAAATTCATCGACTCGGCGATTCATCCCTTCGTTTCGTTGCTCGGAGAGCGACTTGCGGCGACTCTCCTTTTTCTTTTTAGCAAGCTCCGCGTTCTCGTCAGGGGATTTGGTGTCGAGTTCAAAAATCTCCACTTTGTCCATTGCAATATCGCAGTGATCGGTGGTGTAGAACCAGCCTCGCCAAAACCAATCCAGGTCAACACCGGACGCATCCTCCATGGTCCGGAAGAAGTCTGCTGGCATCGGTCGCTTGAATTTCCAGCGGACCGAGTACTCGCGAAATGCAAAATCAAATAACTCTCGCCCCAAAACTGTTTCTCTCAATACGTTGAGAGCTGTGGCAGGCTTGGTATAGGCGTTGGGTCCAAACTGCATAATCGAATCGCTATTGGTCATGATCGGAACTTGTTCTGTGCTCTGCATATAGGGCACAATGAATTCGGGTTCCCCTCGCTGCGACGGATACTTGTCCTCCCACTCTTGCTCTGCGAGATATTGCAGGAAGGTGTTAATCCCCTCGTCCATCCACGACCATTGGCGTTCATCGCTATTTACAATCATTGGAAAATAGTTGTGTCCGACTTCATGGATGACGACCGAAATCAATCCGTATTTGGTAGCCGATGAGTAGGTTCCGTCTTCGCGCGGACGAGGTCCATTGAAGCAAATCATGGGGTATTCCATTCCCCCGATGGGTCCATTGACGCTGATGGCAATGGGATATGGATAATCGAAGCTGTAGCGGCTATAGACGTTTAGAGTGTGGATAATCGCGTGCGTGCTGTACTTGCTCCAGAGCGGTTCACCTTCATTCGGGTAGTAGCTCATCGCCAAGGTCTCGTTTCCGTTGACGTTATGTCCCTGTGCATCCCATATGAACTTTCGGCTCGTGGCGAATGCAAAGTCGCGAACGTTCTCAGCATGGTAGACCCAAGTCTTTGTCTCCTTGGACTTATCCTTTTCATTTTCTTTGGCTTCTTCGGGAGTCACAATGAAGACCGGCTTGGGGGATTTCTTTGCTTGCTCTAATCGATTGCGTTGTTCCTCAGTAAGAACCTCATTTGCGTTTTGAAGAACTCCGGTCGAAGCGACTATATGGTCTGCGGGTGCGGTGATGCGAACGATGTAGTCACCGAATTCGAGAGTGAACTCCCCTTGCCCTAGATACTGTTTGTGTTGCCAGCCGTTCACATCGGTAAACGCGGCCAAGCGAGGGAACCACTGCGCGATTTCGTAGAGGTAATTGCCGTCCTTTTCGAAGTACTCGTATCCGGCCCGACCTCCCAACAGCCGCGCGTTATTTATCTTGTAGTTCCATTTCACTTTGAACTGGAAGACCTCGCCTGAGGGCAATGGCGACTTGAGATCGATTCGCATCATCGTGTCCACGACCTTGTGGGGGATCGTGTTACCTTGCATGTCTGTGACCGTTTCGATGTTGCAGCCACCTTCAAATGACTGTCGCAGCTTAATCGCTTCGATCTCGCCCGTTGAGACGCGGCCTTGCGCACCACCGAAGCGCCCCGAGCGCGTCTTGTTGGCATCGCTATCCGGTTTGAAGATATTGGGATCCAGTTGCAACCACAGATACTTCAGAACGTGGGGTGATTGGTTGTGGTAGCGAATCGATTCCAAACCGTAGATGGTTTGCTTTTCGTCATCGAGCGTCACATCGATGTTGTAATCGACTTTTTGTTGCCAATAGTCTGGGCCGGGCTCACCCGTCGCAGCGCGGTAGGAGTTGGGAGTGGGAAGAATTTCTTCCAATTGACGAAACTTGTCCTCCTGGCCGTACTTCTTGTTAGCAAATGGTTGGGCCCACAACGTGCTGCCACTCAAGGCCAACCACCCGACGACGAAGCAACAAAGAATCTTCGAATAGATATTCATGGGGACTCGATCAAGGAGGAACAGGGGAGAATACCAAGCAGTAGGGAGGAATCTGGACCCGGAGAGAGAGGGCCAAAGGCGATCCAGATGGAGCACCAGTATAGTTCCCTGGCTAGCAATTTTCCGAGCACTTAGGAGAAAATCGAGAGCCCATCCCGCAATCCCGGGGCGCCATGAAGGGACTCCTCGAGCCCAAACTTGAGGAAAGAGCTGGATTCCGTTTCGATTTTATGTGTTGTCTTTAGCGATATTGCCGATTTTACGGAGGCGGTGGATCTCAATGGTCGAGGGAAATTGGCAGCCGTTGGATGGAAAGTGCAGGGACGCCCGTTTGGACGCGACTTCGTCTAAGCGGCGGACTCAAAGGAGCAAATCGTGAAGCAGATTCGGAAGTTTGATGAATCCATAGGTGGCCGTTTCCAGCGGAACGGAAAACGATGGCTCCGCTGGGGGACTCGTTTGCTCGGAATGGCCAAGTTAGTCTCAATGGTTGGTATCCCACTGGGTGGCTCAGCTTCCGTGTTAGGACAAAGCTTTGGTCCCGAGCTACACAATACGTTGATGCCTGCATCGGGGGGGATGGGCGGGGTGAGCATTGCCCGACCGCAGGATTTAACGAGCGCGCTGAATGCCAATCCAGCTTCGCTCACCCAATTTCGAGGAACCCAGTTCTCGTTTGCGGGGGGGTGGGCGGAGGCGACGTTCAATATGTCGCAGGCCAGCAACATCCCTATCGTCGGGCAAAACCCGCTGATCCAGCCTTACTCGGCGAAATCGACTGCACCGGGGACACCTGCGGGAAATATCGGTGTGACACAGGATTTGGACGAGCTCGGATTGCCAGCCACTATTGGAGTCGGTTTTGTTACGTCCGCAGGTGCATTCTCCGACTACCGTCATGTGCCTCAAAGCGGTGGTACCAATGCTGGTTTAGCGATTTTTAGTATGCCTGTTGGGGTGGGAGTGGATCTGACAGACCGATTGACGCTGGGATCAAGCCTAGCCCTGGGAATCGCGTTCCTCGATGGCCCCTTCGTTGGCGCCGGTGGTATGACGCCCGATTACGCGATACGAGGCACCGTAGGGGCGAACTATCTATTGACGGATGCGACCACCGTCGGTGGTTACTATCAAACCGCGCAATCCTACACATTCGACAATGCGTTTCTCCTCAATCCAGGTGTCGGCCAAACCTCGATAGACGTCAACATGGATCTCCCTCAAAACATAGGGGTAGGATTTGCAAACCGCGCGATGATGGATGGCCGGTTGTTGGTGGGCATCGATCTGGTCTACAAACTGTGGGACGATGCGGATTTGTTTGGCGCTATCTACGACAACCAATGGGTGGTGCAAACCGGCGTTCAATTGACCCGCGATCGGCTTCGATATAGAGCGGGCTATGTCTGGGCTGAGAACCCAATGGACCCTACTCCGGGCAACAATCTTGGCGGTGCAATACAACCGGGTGATCTCGCTGCCGTTCGATATTCGCAGGCTTTGCTCGCAGTGACCAGTCAACATCGCCTTTCGTTTGGATTGGGTATGGTGGATGTGTTACCGGGAATTGATATGGACGTGATGGCAGGGGGGATGTTTCGGGACTCGGAACAACTCGGTAACTTCACAACAACATCGATTGAAAGCTACTGGATCGGCGCCGGCCTCACATGGCGCTTTGGACGAGGCGGCTACGGTAGCTGTTTAGATCAGTCTACTCCGGACCATTGGAGCGTCGGTTCCTAGATGACATTTTGACCTGTACGGCTGGTTGGATTGGACCCATTCATGTTCTCGTCATTCCATACGATCGCAGCCATCGGGACATTAGCTGTCGTACTGCTATCCGCATCCTCCGTGCTCGGCCAGGAACAAGCGAGGGAGCTCGGTAGTGAGCCTGTCGAGACCGACCGCGATTCGTTCACTCGTTCGCCAAGAATCGTCGAGCAAGGGAGATGGGTATTCGAAGCCTCGTACAGCTTCCTCGACCAGGAGGCTGAGCATGAGGGGCATTTGTTTCCGGACCTGCTGATTCGTTACGGTATGTCTCCGCAGTTGGAATTGCGAGTGGGATGGACCTACGAAATTGGCAAGTTTCAGCATCTTGCACCGACCCACAAAGAACGAAGCGAAGAAGCCATTGCCAACTACGGTGCCAAGTTTGCTCTGTCGTCCCGAGAGGGGTGGTTGCCGGACTCTGTGTTGATCTTCACCGGTTATACCCCCACGAGTGGAGAGTCGAGCGATACGGATTTCTCCGTCGAGTATGCGGCTGGTTGGAAGATTGCGGGAGATTGGGAATTTGATACCGGACTCCGGTGGTTTATGCTCGCCGAAGAGGAAGACCGCTTCACCGAATGGGCCCCTTCGGTGGTGCTGAAGACGCCCATGATTCGCGAACGATGGAATGTTCATGCCGAATACTTCAGTCTTCAAAGCGTCGGTCGTGAGGAAGACTATGGTCAACATTACGTGGGTCCCGGCATCCATTACTTGCTGTCCCCGAACATGGAGATTGGCACTCGCGTCTTCTGGGGTATGAACGAAGACTCGGCAAACTTTATCTGCAACGTTGGAACGGGAATGCGATTCTGATGAAGAGATCGCATTCCAAACCCTCGTGGAAGGTAGCATGGTTAGCTTGCGCAATTCTTTTTCGCGTCTCCCTTTGCCTCGCCGTACAGAACGTCGAAGCTCAGAATGAACCAATTCCACCGCAGGTGGGGCAGGAGTCATCTGTGTCCGAGAGCTTTGTTTCCGCGAACCTGGGGACGGGATCGATGGTCATCGACGGCAACTATTTCTCCGAGTCCGACCGAGCAGCACACGGACAACTGAACTTCAATGACTTCCCAAGCGATCTTCGCGAGGGGCTTTCCTTTGAGAATGGGGATTGGAGTGCCAAGGTCGGCGGTTATGTCAAAACGGATTTGATTCGTGATTTCCGCGCAATCGACTCCACCGATTTCTTTGATCCTATCACCATTCCGATCGGTGAAGAGCAAAGGACTAACTCGCGTTTTCATGCCAGGCAGACACGGCTGAGTTTGGATGCCCGTCGCCGTGCAACCGACGGAGAAATACCGATGCGAATCTTTGTCGAGGGAGACTTCTTCGGTGATTCCAGCACACTGAGGCTTCGCCATGCTTACGGGGAGTATGGGAATCTGATTCTTGGACAAACCTGGTCGACTTTGGCCCACCGCGCAGCATTGCCAAACACTCTCGATTTGACTGGGGACGTCGCCAGCGTCAGCCTTCGTAAAGCGCAGCTTCGCTGGACCCAAGAGTTCTGGAACGAGCGATGGAGTTTCGCCGCGGCAATCGAAGATTCTCCAGTAAATGTCGAATCTCAACTCCTGAATTTTGGTGATCCGCGCCGCGTGCTCCCCGACGCCATCGCTCGAGTTCGATACACAGAAATGAGCCTGCAGTTTCAGCTTGCAGCCGTTGCGAGGAGGATTGGTTTTCAGCCTGCAAACGCCGAAGTGCTCGAATTCACGGGAGGAGGCATCAACGCAACTTCGTTTGTCGATCTCACCCCCCGCAATCGATTCTATGGTGGGGTGTTGTGGGGCTCCGGCATCGGCAGCTATAGAGAACTACCAGATCTCACTCCCACGCTGGTCGGCCGTGGCGCACCGCTTGAAGCGGTCGCGTGGTACGTTGGGTTACATCACTCCTGGTCCAAGCGCTGGTTCACGAACTTTACGTATAGCCAAGAAGACTTGAATAACACTCCGCTGCAACCTGCCAGTAGCATCAAGAGAATTCAATACTTGGCAGTCAACTTGATTCACCAACCCACGCCAAGTTTATTCTGGGGTATCGAGGGACTGTGGGGTTCCCGACAGAATCGTGATTTCTCAGAACAGGATGCAAGCCGGGTCATGGCGAGTTTTGGATTTCTACTCCCTTGATATCTCTCGTTTGTAAGCCATCCCCGCTTTCCAAAACCGATTCTTGCAAGTGAACGATCAATAGTCGAATTACTTCGGCAATGGTAGCTTCGTGCTGAAGGATCTTGGTATGACACCCATCGACTTGGGCTTCGCTCACCGCGCAGGGATGGCAAGCGCTCGCGACGGACACAACACCGTCGTTCATGCCTAGGGTCCATGGACCATCCCCCGTTCCAAAGATCGTATGCTGCCTTACATGGGGAGAAACAGGGAGGCTGTATATTGCTTTCAAGGTCGCATCGTTCGGTTCCAAAAGATCGACGCTTGTGGGAATGCGTTTCCGAAAGGTTCCGAAGAACGTATTGGGATTGTCGGAGACCAATCGTCGATGCAGCGATTGATATTGCTCATCAGGCTGTACTAACGAAGAGGCAATTCTTCCGACACCACGGGAAGCGAACGAAGATCCTTGATGCGGAGTCGCAATGTAGATAACCCGACGAACGTAGGGTTGGGGTTCAAAGACCATGCGTTCTCGAAGCTCTTCACGGACGTGGTTCGGCACACGAATGTGATCCAACGGAACCTTCGACACGGAGTTCCAAACGTCGTCGCCGCTTGCAGAAATCTGAAGCTTGGAGAGGAGCCCGCCCATGCTATGTCCGATCAGCACCATCTCCTGCAAGGCGGGGTCCTCGGAAAGAGGGTCCAGGGTCGACAGCGCCTCGCGACAATGATTTCGCAGTCTCATCGCTGATGTGACAAAAGGGCTTCCCGTCGCATAGCTAAAACCCCACACTTGGTAGCGTTCATTAAACCAGTCAAGCGTTCTCAACTGATTGAGCATATCCATCCATGTCACCGGTTCCGACATCAATCCATGGATGAAGACAACGGGTACTTTTCCTGGTTGATACGGCTCCGACATGCGCAATCCATCATCTTCCACTCCTGAGCCAGGCAGCAGAAAACCTGCGAGCGGGTTCGTTGGCTTGTTCTGCAGCTGGAACTCCAACGGACTGCTAAGATCTTTGGCGATTGGAATCCAACTGTTTTCAACCTGAATCGCGTTGACTCTCGATGGATTGACAAGTTCGATTGCGAACCCACTCGGCATTTCCGAATCGGCCCGAAGAACTGCGGTTGCAGCCAATGGCACGCGATCGGGAATAAAGCGTTCCACAGGATTATCTTCGCTCCCATATGGCTTGGTGCGCAGTGCAACGATCGGGACTCCCAAACCGGACTTTGCAAAGGTGCGTTTGAGTTTTTTACGTCTCGTTTTATCTGGAACCTGCATGTCGGTCACTTGTTCGACAGGCCAGTCCAAGCTGGAACTCGTCACGGGAATACAAACGAGCCCCAACGGTTGGTAGATCTGGAGTTGTCCGGACGAATCCAAGCGATGGAATCGAGCCGCATCAACGAGCAATCCCTCCAAGCTCGCTTGGTAGATTCCCCACGCGGGGTGCTGCGGGCATGCGAGGGAAGGGTGCTCGGACAATGCCGACCAACTCAACGCGGCCGCTTGAAAGTAGTAATCGACACTACGTGAATCATTCGCCTGGCTCAAGTCACGGGCGATTCGCAAGAATGAAGAAGATCGTTCCGAATCAAGCCCCTCGGAAGGCCATGCAACAGTCCTACTGGGGGGCGGGAAGTGCCGAATCAAACGGCAACCCGTAATCCCGTGGAGCAAAACCAGCACAGCAAGAACCGACGGCAATCGACCACTGAACCAAACGTAGTGGATCATGCTGGACTCAGGCCATCTCCAAGGTTACGAACGCATATCTCGCCACCCTGCGATCGACCCTAAGCTCCTCATGAGCCAACACTCCAAATCAATGTCGGCACAACCAAGAAATCTTCCTTAGTCATTTCACCCCTGAAGCGATTGCACGGAATGTAACGACCTATTTTCAATCGGCGTAAGTGTCTTGAGCGTTCCATCGCGGCGTTTGCCGATTAGAAATCGGCAAATCGGGTAGGAGGCGGGATTACTCCCGCCGTCCTCCCACACCACCGTACGTACGGTTCCGTATACGGCGGTTCAGGTCTAACGACGATTCAGCTCAGTGCCTTTCTGGACGAGGCTTATCAGCCCAAGTTGCGTGAGGTGGCGAGTAGGCAGGGCCTGATTCATGTGGCTAGCGCCAGCATTCCACCAGGGGCCATGACCATTGCCAGCACAGACCCACGCTCGCACGCGGTCAATGCCAAGGCGAGTCAGTTCGCGGGCTCGTTTGGGCGGACGCTTCCATTGGCGCCAGTAGATGGCGCGTAACTTCCTGCGTAACCAGCTATCAAGTTCCTCGAACGTTTTCTTCACTTCACTCTTCCGGTAGTACGACACCCAACCGATCAGGACCGGCTGCAACTGAGCAAGCACCGTACGCACATTGCGACCTCGTGCCTTGCGGAGTTCCTCGCGTAGGCGACCCTTGAAGCGTTTGACCGATTCAGGAGACACCTTAAACTTCGGTTGGTGATGGTGCGTGAACGTATAGCCCAGGAACTTGCGGTTCCAGGGGCGGTCCACGGCACTCTTGGCTCGATTCACTGTCAGTCGCAGTTTCTCGCTCAGGAAGCGTTCGACACCATTAAGCACTCGCTCACCGGCGCGGTGACTGCGAACGTAAATGTTACAGTCATCAGCGTAGCGAACGAATTTGTGGCCTCGGCGTTCCAGCTCCTTGTCCAGCTCATCGAGCAGGACGTTGGACAGAAGCGGTGATAAGGGACCGCCTTGCGGCGTTCCCTCGCTGCGTGGACTCACGATGCCGCCTTCCATGATGCCAGCTTGCAGATACAAGCGGATCAGTTTCAGGATGCGTTTGTCTTGGATCTGACGTGCAAGGCGACTCATCAGGATGTCGTGATTGACGCGATCGAAGAACTTTTCCAAGTCCATGTCGACAACCCAGCGATGCCCTGAAGCAATGTGTTCCTTGGCACGATCCAACGCCTGATGCGTACTCCGGCCTGGGCGAAACCCAAAGCTAGAATCCGAAAACATTGGATCGTAGAGCCTCGTGAGCACTTGCAGTAAAGCTTGCTGGATCAAGCGATCTAGCACTGTCGGTATGCCCAGCATGCGCATCCCTTTGCCACCGGGTTTAGGTATTTCTACCTTTCGCACAGGGCTCGGACGATACGTTCCGCTGAACAGTTCTTCCCGGTGGCGTTCCCAATGCTCTCGGCAGTAGCCTGGCAGTTCATCGACGGTCACCCCATCAACGCCTGCGGCTCCTTTATTACCGACAACACGGCTCAACGCCTGCAACATATTGCTGCGGCTTAGCACCTCCTCCATCGTGACGGTGACTGAATGTTCAGTGTTCTCATTGCATGCCGGAAGTGTTTGACGCGCGTACGAATTACCCTCAGCGGTTCCGCCGCATACTCTTGTTCGCCGCTCAGGCTTCTCAGCCGTCATCTCTGCGTCTACCTCACATCACGAATACTTTGCACCAAACGGTTAAACTTGTTCGGCCCTTCGTCAGCTAAAGCCTCCGACTACTATGGCCTCTGCTGACTTCTACGGTGACATCGTAACCTCTTGCGAGGCAACTAGCTTTGCAGCATCCCCGTAGATCTCTCAGGGTAAGACGCGTAACTTTCCTCTCGTATATTCGCCGCATATACGCCGACTCGGTCCGAATGACATTGGGCTTTGAATCTTCGTGCCTTCTCGCCCACCGGGTCGTCGCCTCGTATACGGTTCGTGTACCTCGAACCGAGAGTTTGCCTGCTGCTTCCTTCAGATTCAGAGTTGCCCCTGACACCCTTGCAGTCGACTAGGAGTTCCTGTCATCAAGGCCTCCATCGGGACTTGCACCCGACAAGTTACTTCCTGGTTCACTTTCGCTTGCCAGTTGCGAGCGTCAGTCAATGACGCTCCGCGTCATGCCTGACGCACACGAAAAAACCCTGCAAATCACTGGGAAATGCAGGGTTTTTAGTAATCGGGCCGGGGAGATTCGAACTCCCGACCTCTACCACCCCAAGGTAGCGCGCTAATCCAGGCTGCGCTACGGCCCGATTTTTCCAAGTTCTGCCAAGGCAAACCACGACTTGCGGTGCAAATCGACGATTGACACCCGGCTTTACTGGAACGGAGAAGTGTAATCCAAGATCCCGCCACCGCCAAGAGCATCGGCCCCCTGAAAGCATCCCACGCATGCGTGCCCCTCGATCCGCGACCCTGGTTTTTCCGCACCAACTCTTTCCCGATCTCACGGGAAAATTCCCAACTACCGATATCTTCTGGATCGAAGACCCATTGTTTTTCTGCCAATATTCCTTCCATCGGCAGAAGCTTATGCTTCATCGGGCTTCGATGCGCTGGCACTTTGATCATGCCGCTGTCCCCCAGGGTGGACGGAAACACTATGTCGAAGCCCATACCCTTTCCACGTCCAAGGATCTTGCCCAAGTCTTGGCGGAGCATCGAATCTCCGAGGCTCACCTCATCGACCCCGAAGACGACTTCCTGGCCCGTCGACTCGGCTCCGCATTGAACCACGCCGGGATTCACTTGATCCTCCATCCCTCTCCCAATTTCATCACCTCCATCGCCGACATCGATCGCTGGACCGAAGGGAAGAAAAAATACTTCTTTACCAACTTCTACATCGAGCAACGGAATCGATTGGGATTGCTCCTCGACGAGGAAGGAAAGCCGGTCGGTGGTAAATGGAGCTTCGATACCGACAACCGTAAAAAACTCCCCAAAGGGATCCGCTTGCCAGCTGTCGAGGCCCCGGAACCCAGCCCCTACTCGACCGAAGCGCGCGAGTACGTCCGCCAGCGTTTTCCCCACGCGATTGGCGACGATCTAGCCCTGATGTATCCGTTTCAGCACTCCGAAGCCCATCGATGGCTCCTCCGCTTTATCGACGAACGGCTCGCTCAATTCGGTGACTTCGAAGACGCGATCGACCGCGAGGCATCTGTTCTGTTTCATTCCGTTCTCACCCCGATGCTCAACATCGGCTTGATCGCTCCCGAGACGATTATCGACGAGGCTATGAAGCGTCGAGACCGAGTGCCGTTGAACTCTCTCGAGGGCTTTCTACGTCAAGTGATCGGATGGCGCGAGTACATGCGGATTGTATATCGGAAGCTAGGACGGCTCCAACGGACTCGTAATTTCTGGGGGCATGAGCGACCGATGCCCCAAGCATTGTACGACGGCACCACGGGGATCGAGCCGGTCGACGTCGTCATTCGTCGAACGCTCCGCACGGGCTACTGCCATCACATCGAACGACTGATGATCCTTGGCAATTTCATGTTGCTTTGCGAAATCGATCCCGATGCCATTTATCAATGGTTCATGGAGTTGTTCGTCGACGCTTACGACTGGGTGATGGTACCTAATGTCTATGGCATGAGTCAGCACGCCGATGGCGGCATGATCACGACCAAGCCCTATATCAGCGGCTCTTCCTATGTGCTCAAGATGAGCAACTTCAAGAAAGGAGATTGGTGCGAAATCTGGGATGGCCTCTACTGGCGATTCATGCACCGGCATCGTGCATTCTTTGAACGCAATCCGCGGATGAGTGTCATGACGAAGCAGCTCGATAAGATGGGATCGAAACTGGATCGTCATCTTGAAGTTTCGGAGGGATTCTTGCAGAGAATGCAATAGCCGAACTCATCGGCACCTGTTGCGATCGATTACGATGATGGGCAGCAGAACCCTCGCCAGGAGCACCGGCTATGAATGAAGTACGGATCGAAGACTCGTTGCCGGAGAATCCTGCCGTATCAGTTCCTCGCCCCAGGTGGTTTCATTGTTGGCCGCTCGGGCTGTTCCTTCTCGTTCTCTTTTCGTTCGATTGTTTGTTGCCCTCTGCCATGAACATTCTGCCGCGAGAAATCTCGAAGGGATATCTCGGCGTTTTCGTTGGTCATCTTCTGATCGCGTCGATCGTGGCATCTCTGCTCTTTCCAAGCTGGATTCTGGGTACTCTCGTTGGGTCGCTCTTCGTTTCGATCGCTTTTGGGTCGGTGCTTTGGGGGAGTGGTAGCTACAGCTTGCTCGTTCAGGGTGGAGAGGGTCAGGTATGGAGATTGATTTGGGGAGTACTCCCAGCTCCCTTTGTCGTTCTCGCGTGTTCCCTACCCCTTCTTATCATTCGCTCGCTCCGGGGCTGGCGCATCCAGAGAACGGAAGCGAGGGTCCATGGAGGTCAGCGCATTCGACTCGAGGATATTTTCTTGACCATGATCGTCTTGGCTGCCGTCTTGAGTTTGTCTATCGCCCCTAGCATCGCGATGGAAATCGAACGCAGGGATTATTTGTTGGGTATTGCAGTCATCGGCGCCTTCCTCATGTTTGTCTGTCTCTTGGGGGGAATCCCATTCCTTTGGATTCGGCACTGGAAGCAAGACCCGTTGTCACGCATTGGGGCTCCATTCATTTGGATGCTGTTGGTCGGTATCCTTTCTTCGATGCTCTATTCACTTTATATGGAGTTACAACGCTCGACGATCGCCGTGAGCAGCCTTACCAGCATGTGCGTCGCAGCTTTTTTCATTGCGACTCTTCCCATCCTCTTTATGGAATCGCTTCGTGCCTCTGGCTTTCAATTCGTTTCGCAATTCCCACCGAAGAGTGAACAGCAGGTCTCAGAAAAGGAAGAGGCATTGATTCGCCGTTCACAATGGCAACAACGCCTTGGAGCTGGCATCATGGCGTTGATGGCGATTGGCATTCATATTCCCGCCAGCAACCTGAACAAATCTCGCATTGCGGAGGACCAATGGCTCGCAGATCGCTATCAGCAAATTCATGAACAAGGTGGCGAGCTTCGTGTGTCTAGAGGACAAATCGTGTCTGTCGCGTTTAGCGATCCCAAGTTTCAATCCGTCGACATCGAACAATTCCCTGCACCAGAGCAGGTGGAGCGACTTTCCCTCGCAGGAGCCACCGTCGGGGATGAGATCGTTTCCAGCCTGAGTCGCTATACAAGTCTCCAGTCCTTAGACCTTTCGCATACCGGAATCACAGACTCATCGGTTCCAGCACTTCGCGAGCAGACTGGGCTTAAGCATCTTTCCATTTCAGGTACAAAGCTTTCGAGGGACTCCATCCTACGCCTTGCCAGCCTATGGCATCTGCAAGAGCTCGATTTGGGGGACCTCGACTTGGACAATGAGTTCCGTTTGCCGTCGACTTGGAGTTTAAAGCCAGAGCGATCGATCTCTTTGAAGGGGAATCGGAGACTAACAGATGCATTGGCCTCGCATCCTGAAAATGATCTGAGCAGGGGCCGATTTGGCTATTTGGATTTCAGCAGTACGGGGATCACCGGTTCCTTATTTGAAAAACCAATTTCGGTCCGACGATTGACCCTGCACGATGTCCGAATCACCGATGACATTATGGCTAGGTACGCGTCCAACATGCGAGTATCCGGATTCCTCTCCTTGGAGCATACGCTTTTGACCGATGCCATCTTGCCTGTGATGGCTGCTTCGATCCCCAGCATGAGTTGGTCGCTTGGAGATGGAAACTTCACGGATGCGGGACTTTCCGCATTGAAATCGGTAGGCTTCATCAAGTTAGAGTTGCGAGGAAAACAGTTCACTGGAGTTTGTTTCGAAACGTGGAGCCCCATGCTTTACGAAATCAATTTCTCCGGATCGAGCCTCTCGGACGATACGATCGAACACCTGCGGAATATGGGCTCCCTACAGTCCATTGGATTGGCAGGAACCGCGATTACCGATCGATCCCTGGCGGAGATCGCGCGTTTTCCGATGACGCTCGCGACGATTGATGTGAGCGATACCTCCGTCACCGTCGAAGGATTAACGGAGTACATGAGTCCCTACACCGAAATTGTGGTACGACCGGGACAATTCACCCCGGAGGAGCTCCGATTGCTCCGTTCTAGGATGACGGTGTCTGTTGGACGCAGCGTTCGAAGTTATAGGTAGGGGGAGGCTATCGGTAGCAAGGGGACTGGCCAATCAGTTCCCCCATCACCTCAAAGTATCTCGGAAAGGTCTTGTTCGTGCATCGAGGGTCCAGAATCGTGATTCCGGGCGTACGCATTCCTATCAACGCGAAACTCATCGCCATACGATGGTCATGATAGGTTTCCAAAACGGCTGGGTGGTAGGCCCCCGGTTGGATTGTCAGTCCATCTTCGTGCTCGGTTACTTGCGCCCCGACTTTGCGAAGCTCTTTTGCCAAGTCACCGATTCGATCGGTTTCTTTATGGCGATTGTGAGCGACCCCGCGGATACGCGTTGGTCCCTCCGCGAACATGGCGATGGGAGCCAAGGTCTGAACCGTATCGCTGATCGCATTCATATCGATATCGATCCCTCGCAATGGTTTGCCAATGACTTCGATGAAATCCTCACCGTAGATGGCCTCGCATCCCATCTTTTCCAAAACGTCGACGAATCCAACATCCCCCTGCAAAGCCCCTCGCGAGAGACCTTGCACACGCACTCTTCCACCGGTGATCGCCGCTGCCCCCCAAAAGTAACTTGCTGCCGAGCCATCTGGCTCGATCGCATATTCGCAACCCCGGTAGTGCATCGGTGCATTGATCTTGTAATGGAGGTTGGCCGAGTTCTCCGATGGATGGCTCTCCACCGAGACGCCGAAGGATTGCATCACAGCAGCGGTCATCTCCACATAAGGCTTGGACACCAGTTCCCCGGTTACTTGAATGGCAATCGGGGCTCGCGCATAGGGAGCTGCCATCATCATTCCGCTCAAGAACTGGCTGGAGACATTCCCTGCGACCTGAGCGACGCCGCCATGGAGCCCACGACCGTGGATTCGCACAGGGGGGCAGTTGGGGTTGGACTCGTTTTCGCTGCGAAGGTCGGCACCTAGATCACGCAATCCGTGGATGAGATCTGCGATGGGCCTTTCGCGCATGCGAGCTACGCCGTCAAGTCGGTATTCGCCTTGGGTTGCGGCCAAGGCTGCCGTTAGGAATCGGATGGAGGTTCCGCTATTCGCGATGAACAAGTCACCATGAGGCGTGGGGGGTTGACCACCACACCCTTCAATCCGTACTACCTCCGCTTGTTTGTCCCAATGCAGGGTGAGGCCAAGGGTTCTCCAAGCCTCGATCATCACTTCGGTATCCTCGCTTTCGAGGACACCCGACAGAACGGACTCTCCCCGAGCCATCGCAGCACAGATCAATGCGCGGTTTGTGATACTTTTCGAGCCTGGGACACGCGCTTTCCCCGACACGGGTGCAGCGACTGGTTCAAACTGAACGGATTGAGGTTTCACCGAGAATGCGTCTAAAGTGTGAGGGAAAGGAGAGAAAACTACTCTGCAATTTTCCAAAGCGATGACACGCTGCGGACGAACATCGCGTTACCCGAGATAGCAGGCGAGCCGAGCACTTCTTCGCCCAGCGGATTCGTTGCAAGTTTTTCACCACCCTCAACTCCGAGTTTCACTACCGAGCAGACGCCGTCTTGCGAGAACAGATAAAGTCGATCTCCAACGATGACGGGAGAGGACCAAATGCTTCCTTCCGCGATGCGGAGCTGCCACACGACCGCACCGGTGTATATATCGCTGCACACGAGCACCGTTCGATTGACGGTATACATCCGTCCGTCCTTCACGAGAGGTGAGCAAGCATTCGAATTGGCTTTGTTCGATGTCCAGAGCTTGCTCGGTGTCCCGGAGCTAGATAGATCGAAAGCGGTGATCCCGCCGGCTGGAACGTAGAGTTTATTTTCAAACACAAGAGATGATGGGACGGGTGAGCAAGCTGTTTCCAATCGCCAAACAAGGGAACCATCTTTGGGTTTCACGGCCAAGACATCGTCACCCGAATGCATCACGACGAGTTTCTTTCCTTCCGCGTCGGTCATGGAAGTCGGAGAGGACCAATTCGCTTTGGTGGGGCGATCGATCTTCCAGAGGATTGCGCCGGTTTTCGCATCGAGCCCGGCCGCAAACGAATCCCCTTGGCATTCGATTTGGATCACACACACGCCATCGATGAGCAGAGGAGAAGAGCTCATTCCCGTGTCGTTGGCAGCTTTCGGGAACTCCGAAGTGAGAGATCGATACCAGAGCAAGTCGCCTTGGAGTGACACGCAGGCCAAGTCATTGGAGCTAAAGAATGCGTAGACGTTCTTGCCGTCCGAGGCGGGAGTCGGCGCTGCATTGGCACTGGTCGGGTGTGAGTAGGGGCGACCTCGCGCGATCAACTCTTGCTCCCAAAGTTTCTTGCCGTCCTTCGCGTCAAAGCTGAGCAAAAAGAGACGGCGTTGGTCCATCCCCCCGCTGCTGGTCGTGATGATTTGGTCTCCAACGACAATCGCTCCCCCAACCGATCGGCCTGGGATATCGACTTTCCAAGCGACGTTCTTCTTTGTCTCTCCCCCGAATTCGACAGGAAGACTCACGCCAGACAGGACAGGGTTCGCCGTTTCGCCGCGGAATTGCGGCCAATCGGCGAGTGCATTCGTTAGGGGCAACACCAGCGGACCGACTGCTACAGCCGAGCTCAATAGAAAAAGGGCGAAGGATCGTTGAATCGAAAATGATTTAATGAAAGACATGTCAGACGGTCCGGATAAATAGGAATCGCACGTTGAGTTGGAATCGGTGAAGGAGTGAGAGCGAGCCATTCGCATTCCGCAGATCAGTTCTTTGCGACTGGCTGGATCGCTTTACCTGTGGAGTCGGTGATGCGGACCATGAATTGGTACCCTTGTGCCCAGGATTCCTTTTGCTCGTTTTGACAGAGCTTGATCAGAATTCGATTAGGCCCCTTCTTCAACTGAATCGGTTCGATGTATTGATCGATCTGAGACGCGGAGTGGTAGACTTCGTTGGCCATCACCTGTTTGCCGTTCACCCAAGCCTTTTGACCGATAATAGAACCCAGCCTCAGTTCTGCGGGGCCTTCGATCGGGGAATCGAATTCGGCGGTGGCGTAGACGATACAACCCTTTTCGTTGTTGTAGAGTTTGGCCAGATCGACACTTCCGTCTTTGTCATACGTTGTGTGTTCGATCCAACGGACTTCGCCGTGCTTCCCTTCGTAAGTATCGGCGGTCTTGCCCGCAATCCAATCCGTTTCGACGGGAAATACCTTATTGAAGTTTTTGGTGCCGACGTGATCAAATGGCCCGATCAAACGAAAGGACTTGAGGAAGCCGAAGTGTTTGGCTTGATCGATCTCTTTTCCTGCGTCAGCCAGCGATTTGATGATGGTCGAGACTTGAATGGGATGCCGCGCATTTTCGAGCAACCGGAGAAGGGGCTCGACTTCCTTCGTGGTGGGAAGGGCAGCTTCGATCGCGGCGAAGCGGAGTTCAGGGCTCGGGTCGTCCTGCATTTGAGCGAGCCAAGTTTTGCGAGCATCGGGGTTCAACTGCGTGAGCCACTCGAATACTGTAGCTCGGGCTTCACCGTCTTGATCTCGATCGGCGAGAAATCGTTCCAGCGCGGCCTTCATGTCCTCGGGTGATTTGGAAACCAGCTCTTTCTTGTAGGCATGGCTGGCGAACCCCATGAGCCAGTTCTTTCCGATGGGGGTGGCACCGCGCATCGCCTGCAATGTTTGGAGAAGCGTGAAGGAACCCGACGTGCGGATCTGTGCGGCAAGCTTGCCGGCTTTCAAGGTATCGGAGTCCCCGACATCCATTTTGGCCAGTTCTGCGAGCGATGCTGGAACCGACGACTTCGAGTCTTGAGCTACTCCGGATTGCATCAATAGGGTTGAGCAAACCGCTGCACCGAAAAGGACTTGGATGCCGTGGAAAAATCGACCGGGAAAACACGTAGAAGTCATCGAGGAGGCCGCTTATGGAAGTTGGAAACTCAGTCTGCCATAGAGTATCAGATTTTTTTGGAAAAACCGAATTGGAATCGAGAAGGGGGGGCGAATCGCCGCAGTGCGAGTCTACTTAACTTTTAAGGGGATTTTGGTATCCTGTAAGTCCCCTCGTCGAGACATTCTGTCGTGTTATCAGGTATCTTTATAGAGATGCTGGGCCGCGATAGCGGTTCGATGGGGAACCTTTTCCAAAGGCTGCGCCTGCTGGCGATAGCGAGCACTCCTTCTGCAAGAAAGTTGAAATCAGGATCATGCGGTACGCATTCCGATTAGCAGAACTGTTAGGACATACCCCCGATCGAAGGAAGCGACCGGGGACGATCAAGGCGATTGTCGAATACACGGGGTTGGACCGTCACCAAGTCGCTGCGTTGCTGAAGAACGAGGCCAAGTACATACCGATCGAAGCGTTGTCGCGGCTTTGTGATTACTTGATCGAACATGGTTACGCCCGAGCGGAAGAGCTCCCCGGTGCGCTGTTTGCCGTGACTCCTGAGAACTTTTGGGAGATGCTCGCCCGACGAAGCCGGCTGGAGATTTGCGTTGGGGTTCGCAAGCCGCCCGATGACGAAAACGCTGACACCGCATGGATTGTAGCGTCGGACAGTGTTTTGGCTGGAGAGGTTCTCAACGGTGTTTCAACGTTGGGAGGGACTGCCAAAGCGGTTTCTGGCAAGAAGACGGCGGGCAAAGATGTTCCCCACATCGAACACTTGCGTCAGACACTGGTTTGGAGTCCGGGGACCATGTCGACCGAGCAGGTCCACGCTCGCTCTCAGAACGTCTACGATGATTTTTCGGAGATGAATGGCGACAAAGCCATGGTCTGTTTGGGGTCGGTGAAGAGCAACCCGACCGTGGAGCTGGTGTTGGCGAATGCGTTTGGATGCGATCCGTTCGTCTCCCAGGACGACGTGGAGAAGGCTTCCGATCGCGCTTGTCCCTTCTTTCTCCGATATCGGGATCACGATCCCCATCCTCCGGCTTGTTCGGCCGGGCGTCAGCTCAGCAAGTCGGAGAAGTCGACGGAGCCGGGGCTATACTACGAGAAGGCGGACGGAACTTGGGAGTTCGCAGGGGGAGCCACGCCGGGCAAAGACGCTGCCTTGGTGTTTTACATCTTCCGCGAGTCCTTGGGACGGCTGGAGATGGTGTTGAGCGGATTCTCCGGACGCGCTACGCGATTGCTTGCACGAACCTTGGCGCACCGCGCCGAAGACTTCTGGCCACCGACATTCCACGAGAATTACTTGCAAGTCGGTGCTTACCTCGTGCAGTACGAGGCCGAGGATTCCGCGGACGCGTCGCTGGATGTGCTCGCAACCGACACGATGGCCAATGCGACGATCATTCCATTGCCCACCGAAGCGATTGCCAAGCGTTTGGGTAAAGGCCAACCAGGTTGATGAATCCTACGGTTCCCTCACCCCAATCGGCTCAGTCCGAAGCGCCTGAATCGGGTCAATCCGTTGACAGAAATGGATCGGCGTCCACCGTCAACTTGTCGGTTCAGCTCGGTCGACTGACGCTGGCCAACCCTGTCTTGGTAGCCTCCGGGACGTTTGGATACGCCAAGGAACTCGCCGGGGTGGTCCCCTTTGAACGCCTGGGGGGGGTTCTTCCTAAAACGATCACGCAGAATCCTCGACCGGGCAATGCCCCTTGGCGGACGGTCGAGACCAGCGCGGGGCTGCTCAATGCCATCGGATTGGACAACGATGGCATCGATTATTTTCTCGCCAACCACTGGCCCTACCTCCGCACCTGCGGCGCTAACGTCATTGTCAGCATTGCAGGCAAGAGTCTTGAGGACTTCATTGCACTGGCCGATCGATTGAATGCGGCCGAGGGCCTTCAAGCCGTCGAGCTCAATGTATCGTGTCCCAATGTCGCGGGTGGAGTCGATTTTGGGACCGATCCGGTTCTATGCCGACAAGTTATCGAGGGGGTGCGAGGCGTGCTTTCATGCCCCATCATCACGAAACTGACTCCCAACGTAACACGCATCGTCGACATTGCCAAAGCGGCTAAGGATGGTGGAACCGATGCAGTTGCATGCATCAACACAGTTCTCGGTATGGCCGTCGACTGGCGCAAGGCGAGGCCATTGCTCGGCAACAACGTCGGTGGACTCAGCGGGCCAGCGATCAAGCCCATCGCGCTGCGCTGCGTGCATCAGGTCGCTAGCCAAGTCGATGTTCCGATCATTGGAATCGGAGGCATCGCGAACCTGGACGACTGCATGGAGTTCTTGGTCACCGGAGCGAGCGCCATCCAAGTGGGAACGGCCAACTACTACGACCCGTTGGCCAGCATTCGGATCCTCGAAGGCTTGGCGGCCGCCATTCAGTCCCTCGGCAAGACTCGGGTGCAAGATGTTGTTCGAACTTTGCAGTTGAATCGATAGACCAGTTTCTATCTTGGAACTGGTTCGGCTTATTCAAGAAAAACGAAACAAGGAATCCATGCGGGTACTAAGCGGAATACAACCGACCGGTCGGTTTCACTGGGGGAATTACTTCGGCGCGATCAAGCAGTACATCGAATTGCAGCATGACCACGAAGGTTATTACTTTATTGCGGATCTTCATGCGTTGACCACGGTCCGGGATGCGGAGGTGTTGCGAGGCTACGTCCGCGATGCCGCGTTGGATCTGCTGGCACTCGGACTGGATCCTGCCAAAGCGACCTTGTTCGTGCAGTCGGATATTCCGGAGGTATCGGAACTCTGTTGGCTGCTCATGACCGGGACTCCGCTAGGTTTGCTGGAGCGGTGCCATGCGTACAAAGACAAAAAGGAGAAGGGGATCAAGGCAGATGCAGGATTGTTCACTTATCCCGTTTTGATGGCAGCAGACATCTTGGCTTACGATGCGAATTGGGTTCCTGTCGGAGAGGATCAAGTCCAGCACATCGAAGTTTGCCGCGACTTGGCCCGAAGCTTCAATGCGCACTATGGCGAAGTCTTTACCATGCCTGAAGCGAGGATCGTAGCGGATGCTGCCAAGGTGCCTGGCACCGATGGTGAGAAGATGAGCAAGAGCTACAACAACACCTTGGGCCTCTTCGAACCGGCCAAAGACTTGCGAAAGAAGATTATGCGGATCAGCACCGATTCGCGTCCGATGGAAGATCCCAAAGACCCTGAAACCGACCATTTGTTTCAGCTGTATCGACTCTTTGCTACGCCTGAACAGACCGAGGAAGTTCGCGAGATCTATTTGCGAGGGGGATTCGGATACGGGGATATCAAGAAGCGACTTGCCGACGCCGCCGACGCTTACCTAGATCCGGCGCGTGCACGGCGAGCGGAATTGGAAGGGAACCCAGATCGAGTCGATCAAATCCTTCGCGAGGGGGCCGAGCGAGCCAGAGCGAGAGCGAGGGCGGTATTGGATCGAGCCCAGCGAGCTTGCGGGCTTTCTCGATAGCGATTTCGTCAAACCAACCACGTTCCCGACAATCTTACTTACGGACACCGACTGAATATGCTTGACTACACCTACGCCGACCTTTCCAAGATGATCGACCACTCGTTGCTCAATCCGACCTTGACGGTGGAGCAATTGGAGTCGGGTATCGATTTGGCGATCGCATACGACGTCGCGAGCATCTGCATCATGCCCTATTACCATCGACGTTGCGTCGAGCGGTTAAAGGGGACGTCGATTGCCCCGAGCAGCACGGTAGGATTTCCTCATGGTGGGCACACCACGCGAACGAAGCTGATCGAGGCGGAGCAGTTGATCGAGGATGGTTGTATGGAGCTGGACATGGTCAGCAACATCAGCGCCGTACTTAGCAGCAATTGGCGGCTGGTTCGTGAAGAGATCGGCGCCATGACCCGTTTAGCGCACAATGCTAATCGGAAGATCAAAGTGATCTTCGAAAACTGCTACTTGAGCGACGCTCAGAAGATCGAACTCTGCCAGATTTGTTGCGAACATAGTGCCGACTGGGTGAAGACGAGCACGGGCTATGGAACCGGTGGTGCGACGCTCGAAGACCTCCGATTGATGCTGGATAATGTTTCAGGTGGCGTGCAGGTCAAGGCAGCGGGGGGAGTTCGAGACTGCGATGCGCTCCTTCATGTACGGAGCATGGGAGTCACCCGCGTGGGAGCCTCGCGTACAGCGGAAATTCTTGGCGAGGCCCGTCAGCGGCTAGGGCTCCCTCCGATTACCGTAGCCTCATCCCCTTCCGCCAACCCCGGCTACTAGCAGTGTTCGTCTGCAAGTAGCGGTCATCAACCTAACGCTCGTGCGCGGCAGCGATCGCAGCGCCGCAAACGGGGATCTATTGCAGATCCTTCAAGCGAATATTTCGGAACTCGGTCCACATGGGTTTCCCAGCGTGCAACTGGAGGGCGATAACCCCTTCCGAGAGAGCTAACGCTGGGTCGTTGTCCGTGAAGTCGAGCACCAGCTTTCCATTCATGAAATGCTGAACGTTGTTGCCTTTGGCTCGAATCGTCACTTCATTCCAGTCATTCAGTTTGAAGAGTTTTTCGTAGGCAGCGGCGTCGATCAATGTCTCTTGGACCTTCTTACCATCTTTCTCCCAAGATGCCTTTTCGCCCGTCAAACAGATACGGCCTCGCTTGCCACCTTCGTCGTAAATGAAACCCGACACGTTCGGAAACTTCACCTCATTGCGAAGCTCGTGCTGGTATCCTCGCACGACCCATTTGTTCTTCGCCGAGTTGTCTGTGATATGTTTGGACCGATATTGAACTCCGGAGTTGTTATCGGCCGTGCATCGAAATTCGAACTTGAGTTCAAAATCCTTTGGCTTCCCTTCGGTCCAGATCAGGAACGTATTCCCCTTGGCAGGATTCTCGGCCGTTGTTTCGCCGTGGATGATTCCGTCTTTGACCGACCAGTAAGCCGGATCACCGTTCCAACCTGTAAGATCTTTCCCGTTGAAGAGCTGTCGATAACCGTCCTCCGAAGCTGCAGGGGTGGACGATTGTGCGTAAAGAGGTTGGCAGATTGCCGCAAGTGCTAGCGCGAGTAGTGTTCTGCGAATCATAGTGGATCCTGCTGGAGAGTTCAGGTAGTGAAGGGGGAGTACAGCAAGCGTCTATTGTAGTGGACAAATGGCGGGGGGTTCGACGAAAGTGCGTGCGAGGTCCCAACGAATGGGGGTGGGTGCGTTCCGATTACTTGGATTGCGGGATGATCCAAAGTTCCGATTCACCTCGCAACAAGAGGTGATCTTGTGTTGGAACCATGGTGGATCGAACAGTGAGCTCAGTCTCGATGGTTGCCAGTTGCTCAAACTCGCGGCTCGCTCGAAGGACTTGGACCGCGCCGGTGTGGGAGACATTCATCAGCAGATCACCCAAGATGATCGGTGAACCGGAGTAATCTCCCCCAATACGTTTGTTCCAAAGGACCTTTCCATCGGCAGCATCTACACACGAGACAATCCCTGCATCGCTCCACAGGAAGAGAGTGTCGCCAGTCGCCAGCGGGGAAGGAACATAGGGGGCCGATCGAGTGACGCGGAATCGCTCTTTTTTCTGAACTAGGTCAAACGCGACGAGACGGTTGTCACGTCCGCCACCCGATCCATGGGTACCGAGTAGCAGATCCCCAGCGATAACCGAGGAGGAGCAAACGCGTTGTGTGAAGCAGTCATGATTCCAAAGAATTTCCCCGGTCGCAGGATTCACTCCAAACATTCCTTGCAATGTCGTGCTGCATACCAACTCCTTTTTCCCGTCATGCTCCCAGACTGCGGGGACTCCGTAGCACACGCGCGATGTAGGGAGTTTGGTCTCCCAACGGGTTTCACCTGTCCGAAAGTCGACAGCGGTCATGCGATCGAATCCGGGCGCGACTCCAGCCGGCAACTCTTCAGAGTCTTGGCTGTTGAGCAGGATGATCACGTCCTCTACCCGAATGGGCGATGTTCCAAATCCATGCTGCGACACATACCGACCGAAGTCTCTGCTCCAGACCTCTTCACCGTCATGCGAGAACGCTTTGAGAAACGTGTGTTCCGGATCGGCCCAAGCATAGTAGACATTCTCCGCGTCCACGCAGGGGGTGGACGAGGCGTAGGAACTGAACTTGTGCAGCGCGTGCACTTGCGAATCAAACGACTTGCTCCAAGCCACTTCGCTTTTTTTCAAGTCGACGGCAATCGCGTAGCGGGCAGCCGATTTCGGGTCGGCGGACATCAAGAACGCGCGATCCCCCCACACAGCGGGCGAACCGTGGCCACTGCCCGGCAAAGAAACCTTTTTGACCGAATCGTTTTTCCAAGGCACCTCGACGCCGTTCGCAGGTGCAACTCCTTGACCGTTTGGTCCTCGAAATCGAGTCCATGATTCGAATTTGTCTTCCGAATAACCAACAGATGCACCCAAGCAGCATCCGAGAGACAACGCCACCAAGCACAAAGCACTGGTCGATTTCAGGCGGGTTAAATGACCGTAGAGTCCTGCGATAGCCAGTGCGAGGAAAATCAAACCCAGTCCGTACCAGACAGGAGCGGGGACTCCTAGCCATTGAATTTGGGAGAACCATTGGTAGGCGAAGGCGCAGAGTGCGATGAAACCGCCGTACAACGAAGTAAAGATCGCGAGAAGCAGCATCGACCATCGGCGCCTTGCTTGTGCGACCTCGAAGGTTTCCGATTCTGCGTTGCTGGTATTCTCGTGAAACATCGTACAGCTCTGGTGGGTTGGGGGAGCGGGAAGGGACCTGTCGCTGGGAGTGTTAGTTCGCTTGCAAGGCGCGGCGCAGGAGCTGAGCGATCGAGCGAACACCGTCTGTGCGGAGCAATCCAACGCGGTAGATCCTGCCTGCCAGGACGACCATGCCCATTGTACTCGCAATCATCAGGATGGCGGCGGCGATCGGCTGCCAAACGGGAATCGCGACCCCGGTGGCCAATCGGAGGACCATGGTCAAGGGACAGCTCGGTGGAAAAAAACTGAGGGCTGTGGCAACACCGCCGTTTGGGTCCCGGACTGCGATGAACCAGACCATGACGGGTGCCATCAACACCATCCAGACCGGCAGCAAGAGGGCTTGAGCCTCTTTCAGTTCATTGACCGAGGCGCCGACCACCAGAAAGATCGAACTAAAGAAGAGCACCCCTAGAATTTGAAAGAGCAAGAACCAAGGGATCAATGGGAGAGGCACTGCCGACAGCATATCTTGTTGACTGAGGACAAATATTCCACCCGCGCCATACAAAACAAAGATAACCAAAGAGCCCGCGACATTTCCAAGGAGTTTTCCTCCCATCAGTTGCGTCGGCGTCACCGCTCCGATGAGAACTTCGGAAATGCGAAGAGACTTTTCTTCCATAGCGCTCTCCAGCATCGGCTGCGCTGCCATGAGGATCACCATGAACATCAGCATCATCACCCCGAAGGGCAAGAACATCGATTTGAGTGCGTCGATGGGAGACTGCGGTTTGCCGCCGCTCGACTTGTCGATCGGTTTACTCGCCGCGACCTCGACTCGCGACTCCAATAGATTCAACACCGCAGGGTCGATCGAATCAAGTTGGAATTGTTGAATCCTCTCCTCGCGTACCACTTTGCTTAACAACTGCGCGCACCAAAGTCGGGCCTCGCTCATCATCGCATCGTTGGCATAGAAGACCGGTTGTTCCGCCGACGGCGATGATGGAAGCCCCCGTCCTGATGTACTATCGGAGGGGCCTTCGACCAATTCCGGTGGCTGCATCAAAGATGCGGGGATCTCCAGCAATCCATACAGATCACCCCGACGGATTTGCTCGCAGTACGAAAGACGAGTCTCTGCATCGAGCTGAGGCTGATCCGAGGGAGCGAAAATCCACTTGTCCGCATTGCCGCCGAAAGGGGACTGCATGGCCCCTTCGTCTTGTCCTTGGTTGGCATCGAGTTGTGTCGCGCGGGCGGCCGCAGCGTCCTCCAGGACTTTGAGAATCCGACCTGTGCCATCCGCGACGACGATCTTCAATTCTCGGCCACCTCCTATTTTTTGTAGAAGCGGCATGAGGAAGAGGCTGCCAAACATGAGGACGGGCATCATCACCATGCTGAACAAGAAAGCTTTTGTTCCAACCATCGCGACGTATTCGCGATAGGCGATGATCCAGAGCTTGGCCATATTGAACCTTGTTGGCTTAATCTTGGTGCACGAGTTTGTTTAGCTCCTTGCGCATCGACTCTTTCATAAACTCATCCAGGGCAGCGAGGTCGGGATCTTTGTCTGCCAAGCTCGAGCGTGAAATGATGAGTCGAGCCGAAACAGCGACAACGTCCCCTTTGGTACCGGCCGCCTTGATCGTTACCGTTGCATCGTCGCTTTTGAGGATCTCGGCGTGAATCACGAGCGACTGACCCGGTTCCATGAAGTCCGCGAATTTGACGTTGCGAGCTTCTTTGAGAGTGAGCAAGGAATGGCGAAACTTATCGGTCGAGCGGATCAACCAGCAGGACGCTTGGAAGAGCGCTTCCAACATCAGAACGCCCGGCATCACTTTGAACAGTGGGAAGTGATCGCGCAGGTAGTCTTCGTTGCCATGGACGGTCAAAGTCGCTCGGATGCTCTCTCCCGGTTTGATTTCGAGAATGCGATCAAGCTGCCGGAAGCGCATTTGGGTTTCTGTGGCCATGGCGAGGGAAATTCGTGGTGTGGTGTTCGCGGAAACTGCCGTTGGAAGACGCGTCAGTTTACGGGACCCGAGCCATTTCGTGAATCCGTCGACCGCATCCGTTTCATGCGTCGGTGGATTAGCCATGAAGTTCCGAGCAATGCAAGGCTTCCGCCGCCAAAGGAACGCAGGAATTGCCAGCTCGATCGATCTTGCTGGATCGGGAGCTTGGTTCGCGATACGAAGACATCACGGTTTTCCAAGTTCCCGATAAGATTTTTGCGGTGCAGCAGCTTACCGGCATCCACCAAGCCTTTGGCCAACGATTCCTTTACAGTGTGCCCGGCCGATTTCTCGGAACGAACCCACCGCGTGGCCCCGTCCGACTTGCCCGTGTAGCGACCGCATCGAGCGTCGAATTCAGGGAGTTGGCAATAAAGCGTATGATCGAACTCTTCCAATTCATGAACCTCTCCGTCGTGAATGTGCACCGTGGGAAAGAAGAGTTCTTCGCCGTGCCGCGAGTCGAACTCGAAGGCCATGGGGTGTGGACGTCCAGATCGGCTTTTCAGTTGAAACACGACGAAGCTGTAGTCCGAATAGATCGGAATCTTGCCCCAAGTCTCGGGTGAAATGGAAAACTGAGGATCGAGTCGCCGAAAGTCCTCAACTTGCGGCACAACGGACGCGACGAAGGATCCGACTTCTTGAACTGCCAGTTTCGGAGCGGCGCTGGTGGGGGCCGGGAGCATGGCACGCGAGGTAGTGCTGAATTCATTCCTAACAGGAAAAGCACGATTGAGGTCGCGAAAAAACTGGGGATAACCACTGAAATCGACGAAGCGTACCGATTTTTCACCAGCTCCCGCGACGGTTGGAATAGGCAGAATCATGGCGTTGTCCACCGCCGATTCGTACTGCATTTCGTAGACGATGGCTTGCCGTTTCTCCGAAACGAACCGGGCGAAGATCTGAGTATTGCCGACGAATTGGACGGGTTGAGCGAAGCAGCACATGCTGGAGGAACTCCTGAGACGAGGGGTGCGAAACAAGAACGTTCGGGGCGTTGAGCTTTCGAACGGGGAAGCTTTCAAAACGATGGACGAAGGCAACGTACAGCTCGTTCCCAAAAACGAACTGCGACTCCAAGATCGTGGCTTGCTGCGACCGCGAAAATCTCTAGGCTCGTTGAAACTTTATGGCTGAGAAGCGAACGAGATGGCGACGGCCTTGCTCTCTATGGCTAGATAGACTTCCTGCGATTTGAATCCTCCTCAACAACCGAGAGCACATTTTGGTCGAGCAACGCAATGAACCTGTTTGCAACCAGGCATGGACGGTGAGTTCATCTTGAAGAATCCCACTACGATTCCTTGGACACCAGCAACCCGCTGGAATTCGGCGATCCGCTGGAATCCTGCGGACAGTTTTCTCCTGCTGACGGCGTTGCTTTGGGGGATCAACATCCCGGTGGTCAAGTTCGCCACCCAGCACATGGATGCGATGACCTTTAACGCATTGCGAATGATCCTGTCGACCCTCACGCTTGGGATATGCTGGCGATGCGAGGTTTGGTTGTCCCGGCGACGCTCCGCGCCGGCGTCAGAACCTGGCTCGCAGGCAGGGCCCAAAAGCCAGGCAGCACCCCATAAGATTGGAATCCAGGAGAGCGAGGTCACGAAGCCCCGGTTTATGGGTGGGCGGATCGTTGGATTCGCCCTATTGAGCGGGCTTCTTTATCCCTTGGCATTCATGGAGGGAATCGATCGCACCACGGCGGGGAACACGGCCCTCCTTCTCGCAAGTATGCCGATGTGGACCGCACTCCTTTCGAAGCTGGTGTATGCCGAGCGTCTGAGCCGCCTGACTTGGATCGGATTACTCGTCACCTTTGTCGGCACATTGCTCATCATCCAAGCCCGGGGCGGGGTCGATCTATCTCGGGAGCATTTGGTTGGAAATTGCTTCATGCTGGCAGGCGCGATGACTTGGGCGAGCGCCACGGTGGTGAGCATGCCGCTGCTCAAATGGATCAGCCCGCTGCAGCTAGCATTCTTCAGCGCCCTGTTCACCACCCCGATCCATGTGGGGCTCCATTTCGAGTCGATTTTGGATTGGTTGCCAAGGCTGGGGGAGCCGAGCCTGCTCTCGAGCGTCCTGTATTCAGGGGTTTTGTCGACGGGGGTAGCCTATGCGACCTGGAATATTGGGGTACGGAAACTGGGTGGCTCTCATGCTGCCGTCTACCAGAACTTGGTCACCATTGTGGCCGTTCTGATCAGTTGGTTTGTTTTGGGGGAGCCTGTGCTGGTATTGCAGGTGGTCGGAGGAGTCGTGGCGATTGGGGGGTTGGTGCTGATTCGACGGGGTAGGGCTTGAAAAATCTCCCGAAATGAAAAAGGTTTGAAACGCCCTAGACCGAAAGAGACGAGGAAGTTATAGTTCTCGATTCTCGGTTTCCGCCGAGAAAAAGCGGCGAGTTCGCCTCGTTGAGAGACTTGATTGTTCTGAATTCACATAGTTCCTTTCGATGCTTGCCATTCGAAACGTAGTATTGTCGGAGAGAGTGCATGGTTAAGTTGTTGGTCCGCGACCGCGAAACGATCCAGGAAGCAGTGCGACGATTTCGCAAATTGGTCGAGCGCAGCGGACTCAAGAAAGAGATGCGTCGTCGCGAGTTTTACGAAAAGCCGAGCGAAATCAAGCGACGCAGCAAGCAGCGAGCCGAGCGACGATCGCGACGCATGCGATTGCTAGGCCTGTAGACAAGAGAACATCGGGCGAATAGCTCAGTTGGTTAGAGCGCCACTCTTACAAAGTGGATGTCGGGGGTTCGAGTCCCTCTTCGCCCATTTTCAGATAGTCCCGAGCAGAGTTGAGTGTCCGCCCAGTGCGGTGTCAACGCACGGTTTCAACAGATAGATATCCAGTATCCATTGAGAGCTTCGCTAGCCGAAGCTGTTAAGAAGGTTGTTGTAGAGCCATGAAAGACGGAATTCATCCGAACTATCAAGAGATTACGGTTACCTGCGGTTGCGGAAACAGTTTTGTTACCCGCAGCACCCGCAAGGAACTGAAAGTGGACATTTGCAATGTTTGCCACCCGTTTTACACCGGCAAGCTGAAGTTCGTCGATACCGCAGGTCGGATCGAGAAGTTCCAAACCAAGTTCGCCGCTGGTACCTACGCATCCCTTCAGTCCCCCAAGAAGGCTGCCAAGAAGAAATAGCTGCTTGAGCCTCGATCGGCTCGGTCCCCGAGCGTCTTTATTGGCTCTGGCAATCCAAATTCAAAAACCGTCGCAGATTGCCGTGTGAGGCCTGCGGCGGTTTTTGCTTTTAGGTCTTTAACTTTATGAATATTCGCGAACAACTTGATCAAAACCTCGCTCGCTTTGAAGAGCTTGAGCAAATGATGTCCGACCCCGAAGTGCTCGGCGGGGACTCCAGCAAAATGGCCGGGATCCTTCGCGAACACGGCGGGCTGCTCAAAGCGGCGTCCAAGTACCGTCGTTACAAGAAGCTGGGTGAAGAGCTGAAAGAGCTCGATGCGATGCTCCAGTCCAGCGACTCCGACGAACGCGAAATGGCGCAGGAAGAAATCTCTAAACTGCGAGAAGAGCGGGAGACGATCTGGAACGAACTGCTCGATATGAGCATCGGGGGCGAAGACGCGAACCGAACGCGATGCGTGATGGAAATCCGCGCCGGGACAGGAGGTGAAGAGGCAGCTCTCTTCGCACGAGACCTTTACGAAATGTACAAGCGGCACGCCGACCTTCGCCATTGGAAGGTCGAGATCATGGATAGCTCCATCAGCGAACGGGGTGGGTTCAAAGAAATCATCCTCGGTCTCGAAGGGGAAGGGGTCTTTCGCGAGCTGCAATTTGAAAGTGGCGGTCACCGCGTGCAGCGCGTTCCCGAAACGGAGGCGCAAGGCCGAATCCATACTTCGGCGGCCACCGTTGCGGTGATGGCAGAGCCCGAGGACATCGAAGTCGAACTCAAACCGGAGGACTATCGCGTCGATAAATTCTGCGCGTCCGGCCCAGGCGGTCAGCACGTCAACAAAACCGAATCGGCCATTCGGCTCACGCACTTGGAAACGGGAATTGTTGTTCAGTGCCAAGACGAAAAGAGTCAGCACAAGAACTTGGCTCGCGCCATCCGCGTTTTGAAGTCTCGGCTCTACGAGGTCAAACGGGAACAGGAGCTCAAGCGGCAATCCGACCAGCGCATGTCGTTGATCGGCTCCGGAGATCGCAGCGAGCGGATCCGGACCTACAACTTTCCCCAAAACCGGTTGACCGATCACCGCATCAATTTGACTTTGTACAAGCTCGATCAAATCATGGCGGGGAACATGCAACCGGTGACCGACGCGTTGCTGGAATACGAACGCTCAACGCTTCGCGACGACACCGATACCTAATTGCACGGAAGGCTGCTGGATATGAGCGATGGAAAGGGAGCTGCGCCCGAGCCGTGGACCATCCTGCGATTGCTCCAATGGACGACGGAGCATCTTCGAAAAAGTGGTTCACTCTCCCCTCGACTCGACGCGGAAGTGTTGTTGGCGGAAGCCCGGCGATGCCAGCGGATCGAGCTCTACACCGCGTTTTCCGAAGAGCCTCCCGAGGAAGTCAAAGCGCGATTTCGGGAGTTCGTCAAAAAGCGAGCAAGCGGCGAGCCCGTCGCTTACTTGGTCGGCAAAAAAGAGTTTTACTCTCTCCCCTTCACCGTCAGTTCAGGGTGTTTGATTCCGCGCGGCGAGACCGAACATTTGGTCATCGCATGCCTGGACCGGATCAAGACGCTGCGCAACGCAGATCCCGACCGCGCCTTTGCCATCGCGGACGTATGCACGGGGAGTGGATGTGTCGCGGTAAGTCTCGCTAAGAATCTGCAGAACGTTTCCATCCGAGCGATCGACATCTCGGACGAGGCGCTCGCTGTGGCACGCCGCAATGTTGAGGACCATGGCGTCGCCGGCATCGTCGAAGTTTCCCAAGGGGATTTGCTCGACGGGGTAGCTCCCGCGTCTCTCGATTTTGTCGTTTCCAATCCACCTTATGTCAGCGAGCAGGAGTTCCAACAACTGGATCGATCCGTACGCGAATACGAGCCTAAGATTGCGCTCGTGAGCGGAGATGCCGGGACCGAGATTATCGACAAATTAGCCCATCAAGCCATTGAGCGATTGAAATCTGCCGGATGGTTTCTATGCGAGTTCTCCCCGATGATCGCCGACCAAGTGGAATCGAATCTTCAACAAGACGGTCGGTGGGGAAACATCACCGTCCTCAAAGATTTAGCGGGCCACAAGCGATTGATCGCGGCTCAGAAGCTGTAAACTACACCCTTTCGTTCCTTTCCTTTCACACCAGAGACGTCTTCAGCCATGCAAATGGAAAAACTCGTATCGCTCTGCAAGCGACGCGGATTCATGTTTCAGTCGAGCGAAATCTACGGCGGATTGAACGGCTTTTGGGATTACGGTCCCCTGGGAGTGGAGCTTAAGCGGAACATCAAAGATGCATGGTGGCACGATATGTGCCAAGGCCATAATGAATTGGTGCAGCCTCAGGGGGCACCGTCACCCTATGAAATGGTGGGACTCGATTGCACCATTTTGATGCACCCTCAAGTTTGGAAATGTTCCGGTCACTACGATCTGTTCCATGACTTCATGGTCGATTGCCGTTTGAGCAAGAAGCGATATCGGTTCGATCAAGTTCGGGGGAAGTGGGTCTCGCGAGGCGAGCAAAAAGTGTTCGTGACCGTTGTTGCTGATCCTGAAAATGAGAACGACGAAGTGACGCGGCGCGCGCTGAAGTTCTTCAATTTGCGCAGCAAGAATGCGGATGAGCTAACTCTAGCGGACTCCTTCCAATCGCTCGACAAACTGACCGCGGAAGAGCGCACGTTCGTCTTGGCGCCGGACGCGAACGAAATCAATACACTGACCGACCCTCGCGAATTCAACTTGATGTTCAAGACCTACGTCGGTGCATTGAGTGGTGAAGAGGGAGCGGCGTTCCTGCGACCAGAAACGGCTCAAGGGATCTTTGTGAACTTTAAGAATGTCCTCGACAGCACTCGCGTGCGTGTTCCGTTTGGTGTGGCTCAGGTCGGCAAGAGCTTCCGAAACGAGATCACCCCTCGCAACTTCACCTTCCGGTCGCGTGAATTTGAACAGATGGAGATCGAGTTCTTTTGCCATCCCGAACAATCTCCTGAGTGGTACGCGTACTGGAGGAACCGCCGCTTGAAGTGGTACACCGAGCTCGGTCTTTCCGGCGATCGATTGCGAATGCGCGAGCATGATCAAGACGAGTTGAGCCATTACTCGTGCGGGACCGCCGATATCGAATATGCGTTCCCATTCCTTCCCGAAGGGGAGTATGGCGAACTCGAAGGGATTGCGCACCGGGGGGATTTCGATTTGCGATCCCATTCCGAGGGCAAGCTGGATCCGCGTGAACGGCCTCTCAAACTGGAGTTGAACGAGCACGGTCAACCCAAGCATCGAGGCAGTGGTAAAGACCTTTCGTATCGCGACGATCTCACCAACGAGCGCTATATCCCGCACGTCATCGAACCGTCGGCAGGTGCCGATCGCGCGACATTGGCGTTCTTGTGCGAAGCGTATCACGAGGACCAGGCGCCTGACGAGGATGGCAAGATGCAGTCGCGTGTCGTCATGAAACTTCACCCCCGCATCGCCCCTTACAAGGCAGCCGTATTCCCCCTCGTCAAGAAAGACGGCATGCCCGAGATAGCGAAAGACATCTACGGAGCCCTCAAGAAGAAGTTCAACGTCTTCTACGATGAAAAGGCTGCAGTCGGTCGTCGCTATCGACGTCAAGACGAAGTCGGGACCCCGTATTGCATCACGGTCGACTCGCAGTCAT
Organism: Pirellula sp. SH-Sr6A; assembly: GCF_001610875.1. Lineage (NCBI taxonomy): Bacteria > Pseudomonadati > Planctomycetota > Planctomycetia > Pirellulales > Pirellulaceae > Pirellula > Pirellula sp. SH-Sr6A. The sequence goes on from NZ_CP011272.1 coordinate 2,719,864, forward strand.
TGCAGGATCAAACCGTCACCATTCGCGACCGCGACACGCTCGAACAATGGCGGGTCAAGGTGGATGATGTCGTCGCCGAAATCGAAGGTCGCGTCTCCTAACGCGAACATCCATGGAGTTGCACCAAGGGGAATTGTTTCCAGACGATCGAGCGCCGTGGGAGATTGATGCCGCCAACGAAACTCCATCCGCGTCGGTCGTCTTTCCCGAGGCCCCCTATGGTCCATACGATTACCGGATCCCCGACGAACTAGCGGGGATCGTCCAGCCCGCGATGCGCGTCGTCGTCCCTCTCGGAAAAGGGAATCGAGAGATCGTCGGCTATGTTCTGTCGATTCAGATGGCGATGGTCCCGCAAAGCAGTCTCAAACCGATTCTGCGAACAGTGGATCACGAGCCCCTTTGCAATGGATCGTTGCTCCAGCTCATTCAGTGGATGAGTCGCTACTACTTGGTGCCGTTGGGGCAAGTCTTCGAGGCGGTGATACCTGCCGGCGTGCGTGCCGGGGCGGGGACTCGCAATCAGACCCTTCTCAGGCCTTCTGAATTAGCGAGTGAAGAACGGGCAGTCACGGCGCTGCCAACCAAACAACGTCAAACGCTCCAGCAGTTGATACTCGCCGATGAGCCACTTTCGATCGAACAACTAAAGCATCTCGCTCAATGTTCGGATGGAGTGATTAAGAAGCTCCGCGATATCGGTCTGATCGAATCCTATACGGAGCGAGTCATGACCTTTGACGCATCGACAGTACCAGGAAATTTCGAACGAATCCCTGCACCTGCATTATCCGCCGATCAGCGACTGGCGTTGCAGACCATCTTCCAGTCGATCGAATCGGGAGAGCATTCGACGATTCTTTTGCATGGTGTGACCGGGAGCGGTAAAACCGAAGTCTACATGCAGGCAATTGAACAAGTCGTTTCGTATGGCAGACAAGCGATTGTCTTAGTCCCAGAGATTAGTCTTACACCGCAAACGCGAAGTCGATTTCAGCACCGCTTCCAGTCCGTTGCCGTCCTTCACTCCAGCATGAGTGGTCCTGAGCGACATTATCAATGGCGCCGAATTGCCGATGGACATGCGCAAGTCATCATTGGGCCACGGAGCGCGATCTTTGCACCCGCTCCTTATTTGGGATTGGTAATCTTGGACGAGGAGCATGAGAATACTTTTAAACAAGAGACTGTACCGAGGTACCATGCGAGAGACGTTGCGATTCACCGAACGGCTCTTGAAAAAATCCCGCTGGTTCTGGGATCGGCAACCCCCTCGCTTGAGACCTTTCATCGCGCCCGTCGTGGGCAGTTCCGAATGGTGTCCCTCCCAAGGCGCATTCTGAATCGACCATTGCCCGAAGTGACAACGATCGATTTGCGATCGACGCGAATCGACGTCAATCGGGGTTCGTTGTCGAGACCTCTCTTGCAAGCGATCGAAAGAACGTTGGCCGAAAAGGGTCAGACCATTCTTCTATTGAATCGCCGCGGCTATGCCACCTCGATTCAGTGTCCATCCTGCGGACACGTCGTGAGTTGTCCCGATTGCGACCTCCCGTTAACCCACCATCGCGATGGAAGCAAGGCGACGTGTCATTACTGCGATTACACGATTGCTGCCCCCAACGTTTGCCCGAAATGCGGATTCGATGCCATCCGATTCGCCGGATTGGGGACACAAAAATTGGAAATGGAGGTTCAAGCTCGCTTTCCAGACGCGGTCATTGCACGAATGGACTCCGACACGATGAAAAAGCCGGGGAGTCATGAGCGAGTGCTCGCCGAGTTTCGCGGCGGGAAAGTTCAGATTTTGCTCGGCACCCAAATGATCGCCAAGGGATTGGACTTCCCGAATGTGCTGCTGGTTGGCGTGATCAATGCCGATACCACACTGCACTTCCCTGACTTCCGAGCCTCGGAGAAGACATTTCAGTTGGTCACACAAGTCGCGGGGCGGACCGGTCGCGGCGATCGAGCCGGCGAAGTATTGGTTCAGACTTACTCACCGGACCATCCCGCGATCGTGGCGGCTTGCAAACACGATTACAAGATGTTCTCCAGCCAAGAACTCAAGCAGCGTGAAGAATTTGGTTATCCACCCTTCTCGTCATTAGCTCGAATCATCTTTCGAGGGCCTGATCAGGTCGAAGCCAATGAATTCGCCGAAGGGGTGGTAAAGAAGATTCAGCTAGAGATCGCGCGCGTCGGGGCCAAAATTCGAGTTCTCGGCCCTGCACCTCCCCCGATCGCTAAATTGCGGGGGCACTATCGATTCCATGCGATGCTGATTTCTCAGGACGCCGCCGCACTCAATGCTTTGCTCTCGCGTATCCAGTCCTCCACCAAACCGCCGGGTGAGAATCTCTACCTCATCGACATCGATCCCCAGGACATGCTCTAGACTCCCGACGGCAGACCGTCTCAAGCTCGCACACGAGTCAGCCGAAGCCGCACCTTGATACCGCCGCGGAACTCAATCATTTCCGCCCCTTGTCCGCCCGTCTTCGCCCCTCCCCCCTCTTTTGGTGGTGAAAATAATTCCCAAAGTAGTGCAACAAAGAAGATTAACCTGCCACTAAATGGCATTTTAAGCGCGTTTCCAAAACAGGTTATTGCTTTAGTATCGAATCTTATTTTTTCGTAGATTACTTTCTCTCAAAAGGCGCGCAAAGCGCTTTATCTAACCCTAGTTAGTTTGATAAGATCAAAGCTCAACCTTCGACAGCGAGCCGGAGGGTGGTCTTCTAATCTTTGTTCTTCGGAGATTTCGAAATGCGGCGCTCATGGAATCCATCGCGACGGGGCTTTACGTTGGTCGAATTGTTGGTGGTCATCGCCATCATCGGCATTTTGGTCGGACTTTTGCTACCAGCCGTTCAAGCGGCGAGGGAGGCGGCCAGACGGATGCAGTGTGGGAACAATCTGAAACAGTTGGGATTGGCGATTCACAACTACGAATCCGCCTTCAAACGATTCCCCGCGATGCAGTTGGGGACAGGAGGGGCACACCCGGGTAGCGTCCAAGGCGCGGCGCAAAGAGTTTGCATGTCCGGTCATTACGCGCTCCTTCCTTTTCTGGAGCAGAACGCCTTGTTCCAAGATATGAGCAACAACAATCTGGAGCCATGGAATGGAAACAACGTTTATCGCGTTCGTGTCCCGTTTTTAGAGTGTCCCAGCAGCAGCGGTGTCTCGGAGCCAACGGATAACAACAGAACGCGTGGTCTTTCAAACTACGGTTTTTGCGCGGGCGACAACTATGCGATGTCGCAGATTGTTCAAGGCTCAACCGAAGAACGAAACGATGCAGCACTCTCCGGTCAAAAACGCTCGATCAACAACCGTGGAATTTTCGGACGATTGAATTTCCCCAAGATCGGTGAGATCTCGGACGGGACCAGCAACACGGTGGCGGTGGCTGAGTTCCGACGTCCTAATTCGCAGCAGTCGATCGGGATGGTTCTCTTGATCGCCAGCGACCCAGCCACCTACGCTCCCCTCAGTTGCAAAGCGCAGTGGAATGGTCGTACGTTTGTGAATCAATCGCTCGTGTTCACCGGGGATACCGCTCGTGGCTATCGAGCTTGGGCGGGCAACGTCTTCTTCAACGGTGTGACTACGATCCTTCCGCCAAACTCTCCCTCGTGCATGGTGAGCAGCGGCTCGGTTTCCCCACACTGGTTTGGTGGTATCTATAGCGCAGGTAGCGAGCACACTGGGGGAGCGCAGATCGCCATGGCCGACGGTAGCGTTCGATTCGTTTCCCAAAACATCGACTCCGGGAATGCTGCGGCTGTCGCACCTGCGGCTGGTGGCGGAGGGATCAGCCCCTTCGGTGTCTGGGGAGCGATGGGGACGAAGGCCGCGGGCGATGTCTTCTCCAACGAACTCTAAGATCGAGTCTGTTCACGAATCGAGCCGAAGCCCGTGGGCTTCGGCTTTTCTCGAGCGGCTCCGGTGAAGCTGCTTGTTTAACAACCACCTATTCCCTTACTTAACGATGCAATTTATGAGTCTGTCATTTCTATCACGCTCGATGTTCTGTCTCGGCGTTTGTAGCTTCGCCGTTTGGTTGGGTTGCGGACCGAAGAGCGATCTTCCGAAAACGGTCAAAGCGCAGGGAGTCGTGACCCTAGACGGCACACCCGTCGACTTGGCCACCATCGTTCTGATCCCCGATGCGGGGACTTATAGCGCCGCAGGCGTCAGCGACAAAGATGGCAAGTTCGCGTTGAAAGCCTTTGACGAAAAAGCGGGCGCTGTTCCAGGCTCGTACAAAGTCGAAATCACGAAAACCGTGGTCCAAGACAAAGGAGAAAAAGGTGGAGAAGCCGTTGTCAATGTGGCCTATGGCCTCCCAAAGAAGTACTCCACATTCACCACCTCAGGATTGAAGCTCACGATTCCCGATCAAGACACGACGGACATCAAGTTTGAACTAACCTCGAAATAGTCCGCGGACATCGACCTAGCGCAGGATGACGAGATTCGACGGCTTGCCGTTTTCATCATCCTTATGTACTTCAACGGGCCGCTGCGGACTGAGATTGCCCGTACCAAAGTCTGTGGTCCATAGATAGGCTGTTCCATCTTCTACTTCGTATCCGTAGCGTCCCCCTTCCACGAGTTGCACGTCGGCCGGTCCCAGGTCGACGTCGTGCAGATCGGAGAGGCTCGTCGGCCACTGCTGCTTGCGAAGCTTATACAACCGAATCGCTACTGCCACGCGTGCCCATTGCCGAGTATTTTCGGTTCGAACAAAGGCGTTCGCCACCGATTCCACCGCAGGGAAAACCATCCCCATATAGACGGCCGAACCATCGAAACTGGGCCCAGACATATGATCTCGGATCCGTTCGTTCAGTTCCCTACCTGCCGTTTTCAGCGATGCGAGAGGGACTCGATGCAGTCCCGCAACTTCATCCATCCAGTTCAAATGCTTCAGTCGGCCGCTAGGAGTCAATGGAAAAAGAGTGAGGGCCATTTGCTCGCCTGCGCGCCACTCACGAGACGAGAATGTCCCGCTCAACGCACGCTCCCCGTGGATGCTGTTCTTCCATCGCTCCGGTGTGTAATGGGGTGATTTCAGATCGGAAAGAAGTTTCTCCAGATCCGCTTCGTTCCATTGATTGTGGGTTAATGAACGAAGGATGGACTCGGTGTACATACCTCTCAGCGCAGCAGTAATTAGTTCTGAGATTAGAAAACCCGGCGAATCGAAGACCTTGGAAATTCCTAGCATCGCATCCAAGTCCTCCATAGCCCGATGCGTATCCCCGGTGTAATAGGCGTATTCAAAATCGAGCATCAGCAGCCGAGAAATCGACCTCGCTTCCTGCAAATGAACCAAAAGTGTGTCCACTCCGTGAAACTCGATAGGAAAGTACACAGGCTTCGGAAACTTCAATGCCTCCAAGATTTGTGCTCGTACGGGCTTCATAAGAGAGAGGAATCCTGCCACGTTTTCGGCATCCCCCCACTCCGCGCCTGAACGAAGTTCGAAGGGCAATGGGTGGTCGCTTCCGAGGATGGGCAGATCTTGAGCGACGCTGGATATTTGCATCGCGGAGATGACGTCTAGCCAAGCTTGCGTTCCCTCTTTATGGGTGCCCGCCTGATACCAGGAATCGAGCGACGCGTCATCGTAGGGTTCACCCGTTTGTTGGTACGATGCAATCTTCTTCTGGAGATCGGAAGCGGCCCGCCACTCGTAGAGTCCCAGCGCAAGGGCAGCCATGAGCGCGACCGCGAGCGGAGTTGCAGCGATACCGACCCAAATCTTCCACGACAGGAATCCACTTCGTTGCTTACGTCTCATGGCAATGTCTCCTGTAGATCTTTTGCAAAGGCCTCGGCGGTGTTTTCCCAATCGCCAAACCAAAGGGAGCCAACCGATCCTCGCGAGATGGGAATCGGCTCGTAATAGGAAAGGTCGGGAGTATGTCCCGTTTTCCAGAATTCCTGGTACGCTTGAAATTCGGAGTTGGCAGGGGAACGGTTCCCTGACTTCAGGAATCGATAGAGTCTCTCCACCGCCAGTCCGACCCGTCTCTTGCGCACCAGTTCTGCTGACAGCAGAGCTGTTGTCTGAATCTGTGGTATTTCAATCCCACCCACTTCGGTAAAGTCATTGACCCTCCACCCAAGTGAATCTCGCCACCCATGTGAATCTCGTCGTGAACGGACTCGATTCGCCATGGCTTGATCCCAAGACACCGCCAATGCCTTCAGTCGAGCCTCTTGCCGGCCTGCTTTATCTCCAAGTTCCCGCAGTACCGATTCGAGCAAGGCCTTGTCGAGCAGTGAGCGATTCGCGGGATCCGCGATCTCGCGAACCATGGCGCGCTCCACTTGATCAGCCAGTTCCTGACTCACGAGTTCCGTTTGTTCCCGGTGGCTCGTGGCGATATGCAAGAGGAGCGTCATCACCTGTTGGTAGCGTTCGGTTTCCACCCCGATTCGGTCTTCCGGCGGGTTGTCAGCCAACACACGCGAAGTGCGTCTCAATGTCGCGATCCAGCTCTGGATATAGTAGTACGGAATCTGAGGGCGAAAGCTGGGAGTCGAATAGAGATCTAACAAGCTCTCCACGTGCGAATCGATTCGCTTGTCCCAATCGATAGGGTCAGGTTTGCTCGGTGGCTGAACCAGTGCGACCTCGGAACCTTCTCCTTCCAAGACATCTCCTCCCAATCCCGCTCCTCCCATTTCTGGCATGGACTCCGGTGTGGGCGATCGTCCAAGAGAGTTCCATTGGATCGTACTATTGGCGCGGATCACAGGCGTTCGCCGTGCGAGTTCCGTAAGCTCTCGAGACGCCTCGTTGGAGATAGAGGGGTACGTCAACACCGTGGTCATAAACGGAATGGCAGGAATAACACACGCCAACAAACCAAAGCCCGCGTGCTGCAGATAGGTGCGCGTGGTGTAACGGGCATCCATCCACGGTCGCATCATCGCACGACTGGCAAAGAACAGGATCAGCACGGAAGGGATCAGCCATAGATATCCTGTTCCTAATGTGCTGAACGCGAAAGCCAAGGCGGCCATGGTCCCCACTCCTACCGCAGGGGCGACGCACATATTCAAAAGCGAGCTACGAAAGATCTGCGATACCCACTGCGTCGCGCTGTAAATCGCGAACATCCCCCCCAGAAAAACAAACATGGGAAAAGGAGCCAGACCTCGTGAACTGCGCCCGTTCGGCCCGGTTAATAGAAACCATGCCAGCAACAAGGAACCAAACCCGACGATCACAATGCACAGAGGAAAGAATTGCCGCGTCCACCAAATCACTCCCGGTGCAACGCCTCGGTCAGCCAGAAACTGAATCCGTTTGTTGCTCCCATCGCTGCCGAAGGTCGAGGCCCCCAACCACGTGAAGACGATAAAGTTCGGTACAACTAGTATCCCAGCCAATCCACCATCCTTCTCCCACGCCAGAATAAATGCGGAGAAAAAGGATAGGACGATGAACACAATACTCACCCAGAGCATTCGGTTCTGCCAACCGATCTGCCAAAGCAAGCTCGGAGCGACAGGGAGCGGACGCCACTCGTCCGTGATCGTTTGCATCCGAATTCGAGAGGGTGCGTGATAGGTGAATTGCCCGAACCATCTGTTCGGCGCCGAAACAAAAGAGTTCCGGCCCCAAACTCTTCCGAGCAGGATCAGGACGATAGCGGATCCCAGATAAACCAAACCAGCGCCTAGGGGTGACTGCATCCAGACTTCGCCAGTACGTGAGGTAACCACCATCGCGATGACGAAAACAGGTAGAATTGCGAAGGGAATCATCATCACCAGAGCGACCCAGGCCGTTTTGAAAATCCATCCGCTCACCATGCTCGCAACCAAGAGGAAGAGTGAATTTACAAAGTACTTTATTCCCAGGTTTCCGATGCTTTCATAGAGCCCGGTATGGATTCGATTGTCGAAAATATCGGGGCTGGCAATCGCTGCACTGAGAAGACAACCTATCCAACAAAGGATCAACCCCACCAAGCCGCTAACGAACTTTGTCATCACAATGCGCGGCGCCGAGATGGGCAACGAACTAAGCCAGGAAAGAGTGCGAAGCTCCTTTTCTTGCCCGATCAACATCGCACCGGCACCTACAGCAAACAGTGAAGGCATCAGCACCAAAGCCGCTTGATGGAGCGCTGTATTCGACAATCCTGGATTGAGCGCTGCGTGAATTGCTCCGATCAGCTGGAGCATTGCACCAACAGCTATCAAGGCCCATAGGAGAGGCAATATCTGACGAAACTCCTTCCAAAACAGTCGCCACGGCATGGAAGACCATGTTTGAGGACTCCATCGTGTCGCGGTTGGTTGATTGCTCGAACGAATCGTCGTGGCATCAGCACCCGAATAGGTATTCATGATTGACCTCGTTGTTTTGGGTGATGGTTACGAAGCGTGGCGGTCGGATTGTTCCGAATCGACGTCCGAGATCGATTCCGCAATGGCGTTAACAGGGCTAGTCTGTGTTAACGCATTCGCAGAACGCTTCGCCCCTTCGGACCCTCGCGTGCACGCTACGAAGACTTCTTCAAGGGTCGCAGGGCGCGCGCGAATTCCGGCGACTCCCGGCCAGCCTGCAACCGCTTGGTGCAACGTGTCGCTCCACCCCCGGACAACCCATCGGATCTGACGCCCGGTCTTCTGCTCGCTTAAGACTTCCGCAGGCTCGGAAAGAAGCGGAAGGGTTGTAAGAGGATCATGGATCGAAAGCGTCACTTCACTGACACTCTCGCGAAGGGAGGCCAGATTGCTGACCAAGCGAACTTTTCCTTGATGCAAGATCGCGATGTAATCCGCCACCCGCTCCACTTCGCTGATCTGGTGGCTGGATAGAAGAACCGTTTTGCCGCTCGCAGCTCGCTCGACCATGCTCTCCATGAATTCGCGTCGTACGAGAGGATCCAAGCCCGAGGTAGGCTCGTCCAAGATGAGCAACTCGGGGTCATGGGCAACCGCGAGGGATAACGCCACCTTCGCGCGCTGCCCTTTGCTCAAATGTTTGATTTTGCGATCCGATGGGAGTTCGTAACGGACGATCGATTCCCGAAAACGATCGAGAAACCCCGCGGGGTAAAACGACGAGGCGAACCAGCCAATCTCATCGATGCGCATCCAATCGTACAAAGCAGGTGCGTCGGAGACATAGCCGACGCGGCGGCGAATCTCCAACGCATCCTTCACCGGATTGAGACCAAGGATCGTACAGCGTCCGCTGCTGGGAATCTGATAACCGGTGAGAATCCGAATGAAGGTCGTTTTTCCCGCTCCGTTCTCACCCAGCAATGCAAAGACGGAGCCATGCGGGACGTTCAAATCGACGCCTCGCAGCGCATCGCACCCCCGGAAGTGCATCTCCAAACCTTCGGCAACAATACAGTCGGTCATCGTCCTGTTCCTCATCTGAGAGTGATGGGCCATTGAATAGATGTGTTTAGAAAAGCCACACCCCGAAGGGCTAGGAGGCCGTCTCGCTCGCCGATAAGGAAGCGATGGTTTGAACCGTAGGCACCAGCTGCTTAAGCTGCTTCCGGACGATCTCTTCGATCTCAACTCCGGACAGCCCACCGTGCAACGCTTCAGTCAGTACCGCCCGAAGCCGGTCCGCGATGATCGTCTTGCGATCGCTGCGACAAATCTTCGGGGCTCCTTGGCAAACGACCAATCCACGCCCCCGGAGCGACTCGAGAATTCCCTCACTTTGAAGCTGCTGGTAGGCTCTGGCAATCGTGTTGGGATTGAGAGCCAACTCCACACTCAAACTTCGCACGCTGGGCAGAAGCTGGCCAGGACGAAGCGATTCTTCGGCGACAGCGAATTTGACCTGCCGCACAATCTGCTCATAGATCGCCACGCCATTGTTGGCATCGATCGAGAAAAACATCATTCGACTCCTGCGTAAAATGCAGCACTAGTGAACTAGCTCAATAGTACACCAGTTCAATTAGCCGAGTCAAGCAATTTGCAAAAAGTTTTTGACGGACTTCGTTCCAGCCCGATTAACTCCCTATATGCAGGGCGATGTTGCCAGATACCGCTTGAGAAATGCCATGCAGGTCGCTGGTGTACAATCGGGTATCCTCAAGACGCGGGTATCCTCAAGACGATTGATGCACGGTTTCTAAACCAGGGACTTGAACATGTTCCAAAGAAAATACAGCGCAGCGGGCGCCGTCGTTGTCGCGGCGCTCTGTGTGGGGCTTACCACGCCGCGTTGCACCTGGGGCCAATCTCCACAACCTCGGCAACAGGAATCGTTAGACCGTGGCTTCGTCGCATTCTTCGATTCCGATTCCAGCGCTGTGGTGAGTTGGAGGCTGCTGTCAAGCGAATCGATGGAATCCAAGTTCTTTTTGTTCCGCACGGTCGACGATCGAGAGCCCGAGTTGGTGGAGGGACACGATCCTCTGGGTCCGACTTGGTTTCGTGATTCGAACTGGAACACGACCGACGCGGTGACTTATTCTTTGCGAGCATCCGCCGATGCTTCATCCCCTCCGCTCGCGTCTACCAAACTTAGTCGCGCGAACCAATCGATCGGCTACATTGCGATACCCTTGCAGCCTCCAGAGGGCTACCACGCCAATGACACCTCAGTAGGCGATTTGGATGGCGATGGTCAGTACGAATGGGTCGTGCACATGGTGGGTCAAGGACGCGATAACTCGCAGGGTGGGTTTACAACCGAACCGATCTTGCATGCTTACAAGCTGGACGGAACGCTCCTATGGGCCATCCATCTCGGCAAGAACATTCGTGAGGGTGCACACTACACGGCGTTCTTGGTCTACGATTTGGATGGCGATGGTCGCGCCGAAGTTGTTTGCAAGACAGCCGATGGAACACGCGACGGAAAAGGAAATGTGTTAGGCGATGCGACGGCCGACCATCGGACTCAAGAAGGAAGGCAAGCGGGAACGATTCTTGCCGGTCCCGAGTTTCTTACGGTTTTTGATGGCCAAACGGGAGCGGCGTTGGCGTCTCACGACTACATTCCCGCGCGTGGAAATGTGCGTGCATGGGGAGACGACTACGGCAATCGATCCGAAAGATACTTGGCCGGTATCGCCTATTTGGACGGCGAACGGCCGAGCATCGTGATGTGCCGCGGCTATTACACTCGATCGGTGCTAGCGGCCTGGGATTATCGCGACGGGAATCTCCAGTCGAGATGGGTGTTCGATTCCGACGATGGGACTCCGGGGAATGAAGCCTATCGCGGACAAGGGAACCATAGCCTTTCGGTCGCTGACATCGATCAAGATGGCAAGGATGAGATCATTTACGGGGCTTGTGCGATCGATGACGATGGCAGGGGGCTGTATTCGACTGGCTTCGGCCACGGAGATGCCTTGCATGTCACCGATATCGACCCTGCTCGTCCAGGGTTGGAAGTGTGGAGCATTCACGAGAACGAGAAGGGAGACGCTGCGCGCCCCGGCGTAACTCTCTTTTCTGCGAAGGATGGAGCCGTGATCTTCCGCGATGCAATAGGGCGAGACGTCGGGAGAGGCATGGCCGCTGACATCGATCCTCGGCATCCAGGCGTCGAAGTCTGGGGCGGCTTGAGGAACGCCTTCAGTAGCAGCGGCAAGAACATCGGCGCAGCCCCTCGTTCTACCAATTTCGGAATTTGGTGGGATGGCGATTTGTTGCGTGAGCTGCTCAACGGTGTGGATATAGCGAAATGGGATTATCGCGAGGCGCGCGAGGTACCCTTGTTCTCGGGGCGCGAAATGGGGCTGATTGCCAACAATGGATCCAAAGCCAACCCCTGCTTGTCCGCCGACATTCTGGGAGACTGGCGTGAGGAATTGGTAGCCCGCACGTCTGACAGTCGGGAGTTGCGGATTTACAGTACCCCCCATCCCACCACGATCCGCCTCCCCACGTTGATGCACGATTCCCAGTATCGATTGAGCGTGGTTTGGCAAAATGCAGGGTACAATCAACCTCCCCACCCGAGCTTCTTCTTGGGGGCCGGGATGTCCACGGAGAGGTTTCGGGATTCGAAAACATCCGAATAATCCCAAGCGCAAGCGATCGAATTACGGGGGTGAGAATGGGCGCTGCGTGCTCGATCCGGCATAATGCCCCGGTTGCCACTATGCAGCTTCGATCCTTTTGAGTTCATCCATGAGTCCAACTTTACTGCTCGTTGTCGTCTTCGGGTACTTTGGCGTCCTTCTGGCGATTGCTTGGTATACCGCGCGCGGAGCGGGGGAACACGCCTTCTACAGCGGCGAACGCAAAAGCCTTTGGTGGGTCGTCGCCTTTGGGATGGTCGGGACATCCCTCAGCGGGGTCACGTTTGTCAGCGTGCCAGGTAGCGTTGCCAAAGAAAGCTGGAACTACCTGCAGATGATTCTCGGATTCGTCGTCGGCTATTGGATTATCGCGGGAGTTCTTTTACCGCTGTATTACCGATTGGAACTGACGAGCATTTATGGCTATCTCCGAGAGCGATTGGGGAACGTTAGTTATCGGACTGGGAGCGCTATATTCATCCTGAGTCGACTGCTGGGAGCGACGGTCCGCATCTATGTCGTGCTCAATGTGATCCATGTTTTCGTGCTCGAGTCGATGGGGGTCCCTTTCATGGTGACCGCCTTCGCCGTCTTGCTCATGATATTCCTGTATACGCTGCAGGGAGGGGTCAAGACGATTGTCTGGACCGACACACTACAAACACTGTTCATGCTCGGTGCGCTGGTGGGGACCATTCTGTACATCCTGTACGATCCCCAGATGAGCGACTGGTCCACGCGTCTTCGCGAGAGCGGAATGGCGACAATTTTTAATTGGGACTACAAGGACCGTTTGTTCTTTTTCAAACAAGTCATCAGTGGGATCTTTGTGACCATCGTGATGACAGGCCTCGATCAAGAGATGATGCAAAAGAACTTGAGTGTCCGCACTCTCTCCGATGCCCAAAAGAACATGCGCGTCTTCAGTATTGTTCTGGTCATCACCAATTTGCTGTTCTTGTTTCTGGGTGCTTTGCTGTATCTCAAGGCTGAACAGATGGGGATCAAACTCCCCGCGAAAAGCGATGACCTGTATCCTACTTTAGCGCTGCAGTATTTCCCTGCTTGGTTAGGGCTGGTGTTCATCATCGGATTGATCAGTGCGCTCTTTCCGAGCGCCGACGGGGCGTTGACCGCGCTGACCGCGAGTACCTGCATTGATTTGATTGGCATCCGAGAGCGTGGATGGAGCAACGAGAAGCAGAGCCGGGTACGCAAATGGGTTCATGCTTCAATCGCAGTCCTCTTCTTTGGATTGGTGATGTGGTTTTATTCCCAGCAGAACGACTCCATCATCACGCTCCTTTATCGTCTCGCTGCGATCACGTATGGCCCATTGCTGGGACTATTCGCGTTCGGACTCTTTACCAAGAGGATGGTATACGAACCGCTTGTTCCAGTGGTCTGCATTGTCGCTGCGGTATGTGCGTATTTGCTGAGCGTCTATAGCAAGACATTATTTGGGGGTTACGAGATTGGGTTTGAAACGCTCCCGATCAACGGTCTCTTCACCTTCCTCGGCCTTTTGGCGATCAGTCGCCGGCCATCGTGATGTCCAGCACGAGTGAGTCGCAACAATCGATTCGGGCCAACCAAAGGGATGAATGGATTTTCCAATTGGCAAGCGTCGACTAGGGTTCAATGAGCTGCAGCGGAGACTTGCTGAGTTGGAAGCTTCGCAGTTCCCCGTTTTCAAACGAGACGCGAGCCATGCGACGGGCGCCATGGCCATCTACCGACGCGACTTGCCCGATTCCATATTCCGGATGTCGAACGATAGAGCCTTGTTCGAACAACCCCACTTCGACCCCTTCTTTGGTCGTAATGGTTTGAAAATGGGAGCCGGATTTTAAGTTTGGTAGCCCCAGTTTTCCCCGCAGCTTTTGCAACACGGCGTTTCCTGTTTCGGACGGTTCCGGACTGGGTTCTTCCATGGGAGCGGCATCTGGGACAAATTCGCTTCCACCATCGTCTTGATTCCACTCATCGCAAGAGAGGAGCACTGTTTTCTTCCCCATCGGCTTCGACGGTTTCTTTGTTGGTTTTTCAGAGGGCTCGAATTCATCGATCCAAGGGTCTTCTTCGGAGCGTTGATCGATCTCGTCCATGAAGGAAATATTGAAGGCGTCGACATCGGTGCGATCGATCATTTCGAGTTCCGCTCGAGGCAACTCCATGGCAAACTGGCTAGCGGACCCGACGCGCGCGTTGCTGAATCCCCGCTGTTTGGCCATGCTGAGCTGCAACCAACGTTTGGCCCGTGTGATTCCGACGAAAAGCAACCGTCGCTCTTCTTCTAATTGAGAGGGATCATCCATGGCGCGGATGTGAGGCAGGATCCCATGTTCGACCGCGATGACGAAGACATTTTCAAACTCTAGCCCCTTTGCCGCATGGAGGGTCATCAAGGTGACTTTGTTGTCCGAGTCCTCGAGACCATCCGCATCGGCGATCAACGTGACTTGTTCTAGAAATCGTTCCATCGTATTGCCATCCTCCGATTCGCTATCCGCTTGTGCGGCATCCGCCCGGAGTTCATTGATGTTACCGATGATACTCTCGTCGGGGGTCTCGGATTTGCGAGCCGTGAGGTATTGAATGTAGTCCGTTTCCTGGAGCATGCAGTCGATCACCGCGACCAGCGGCCCCGACGACAGGTGCACCATTTTGTCATAAGTCTTCAGGAATTTATCCGCTCCCGATGCGGCCTTCTTGCTGAGTACCCCCCGTTCAATGGTCGCGCGCAAGGCGACCAACATGGGGATCTCCCGTTGACGAGCGAGATCTCGCACTTTCTCGAGCGACTTATCCCCAAGCCCGCGCGTCGGGACATTGACAACCCGATCGAACGCAACATCGTCGGTCGGATTATGGACCAAGCGTAGATAGGCGAGTATGTCTTTGATTTCTTCACGATGGTAGAAACGGAAGCCACCAATGAGTTGGTAATTCAATTTGCATCGCAAGAGTGCTTGCTCCATGAGCCGCGACTGCGCGTTGGTTCGGTAGAGGACCGCGAAGTCTTTGGCTTTTGCGCCGTTCTCCAAAATTTCCATCGCAATATGCCGCGCGATATCGTCCGCCTCCTCGCGATCGCTGCGATAGGTACAAAAACGAACCGATGCACCCGATTCGCAAGTCGGCTTCAGCACTTTCGCTTTGCGCCGCGTGTTGCATGAGATCAAGCTATCTGCGACAGAGAGGATTTGGGGGGTGCTGCGGTAGTTGTGTTCCAATCGGACGGTACTCGACTGAGGATAATCCTTCTCGAAGCTCAAGATGTTCGAGATATCCGCTCCGCGCCAACTGTAAATCGATTGGTCTGGATCACCGGTGACATTCAGATTCGGGTGATCGATCGAGAGACCGCGAACGATCAAGTACTGAGCAAGGTTGGTGTCTTGGTATTCATCCACCAGGATGTAGCGATGTTTTGCGTCCAAGTCCGATCGGAGGTCGGGGTTGGAGCGAAGGATGTTGGCCGTGTGCATCAACAAATCGTCGAAGTCGACGGCGTTGAATTGGCGAAGGAGTTTTTGGTAGATGGGGTAGACTTTACTGATGATACGATCGTGGTCTCCGCGCACGGTTCCTTCGAAGATCTCAGGGGAGATCGCTTTGTTTTTCAATGCGCCGATGCGTCGCCCGATGTCCCCTTGGTTCAAGTGCGTGAGAGACACGTTCGCTTGTTCGATCGCTTTCTTGAGAGCATTTTTTGAGTCGTCGGTGTCGAAGATGGTAAAGTTCGGCGCGATGCCAACCATTTCGCCAAAGCGCCGTAGAAATCGCGCGCAGTAGCCGTGGAATGTTCCCATCCAGACCGGGCAATCATCGACCATACGGTCGAGGCGCGCTTTCATCTCGCGCGCCGCTTTGTTGGTGAAGGTCAATGCGAGGATTGAGTAGGGCGAGACACCTTGATCGAGCATGTATGCAATGCGATGCGTGACGACGCGTGTTTTGCCGCTCCCGGGGCCGGCCAGGGTCAAAAGCGGTCCTTCGATGTGCGTCACCGCCTGCCGTTGCGGTTCGTTCAGCGAGTCGATGATTTGGGAGGTCGTGAGGGCCATAAAGTTGCAATCCCTTACTCAATCTTGAGACGCGTCGGATGGATGGTGCCGGGACGCGTTCGACTGAAAAGCATCGCATCCGACTGCGAGACATTATCCGGCATTCCATCCAGGCGAGCCAGCCTTCTTGTCCGTGCGCTATAATCAGAGCGGTGGAAAATGATCTCAACCTGATACGCGACTCCTTCAACTGCGATTGCTATGGAAATCACATCTCTCCCGAAAAATCTTGCTGAGCTCCGCGCGAGCGGTTGGAAGAGCCGTAGCGTCAAGGAGGAGATACGCAGCAATTTTTTAATCATGCTTTCTTCCGGTGAACCTCTTTATCCTGGGATTGTCGGGTACGACGACACGGTGGTTCCGGAGCTCAACATCGCCTTGCTCGCAGGGCACGATTTGCTCTTTTTAGGGGAGAAAGGGCAGGCCAAGAGCCGGCTGATGCGAACCCTCGTGCGGTTTCTCGACGAATTCATTCCTTATATCGATTTGCCCAATTTGCCGCTTCACGAGGATCCCTACCATCCCATCACGGCGGCAGGGAAACGGGCCATAGAAACCTTGTCCGAGCACGAAGTTCCCATTGGTTGGTGGCATCGATCGGATCGGTACGTGGAGCGTTTGGCTCCTGGGACCAAGTTCGCGGATGTAATCGGCGAGATCGATCCTTCGAAATTGACCGGCGGGGTAAGCATGAGTTCGGAGGATGCGTTGTACTTTGGATTGATTCCGAGAATGCATCGCGGAATTTTCGCCATGAATGAGTTGCCGGAGCTCGACGATTTGGTCCAGGTCGGGTTGTTCAACATCCTCGAAGAGCGAGACGTTCAAATCCGAGGTTACCCGATTCGATTCGATCTCGATATTTTCATCCTTTTTTCTGCCAACCCCAGTACCTACAACCGGAGCGGAAAGGTGATTCCCCAGTTGAAGGATCGGATTGGGTCGATCATCCAGACCCACTATCCTGCCGAGCGGGAGCAGGGGATCGAGATCTTGAAGCAGGAGGCGGGGATCCCGCTCGATGGCGATTACCCCGTCCAAGTCCCCTATTTCATGATGGAGATCATCGAGGAAATCACGACACAGGCACGGAAATCGAAGTATGTCGATCAAGCTTCCGGGGTCTCGGCTCGTTTCTCGTTGGCGAATTACCGAACGATGATTGCATCCGCACGGCACCGAGCGGTGTTGCTCGGGGAAGCGCTCGCCGTCCCCCGCATCAGTGATTTGGGGCACCTTTACACCTCCGCTCTAGGGAAACTCGAAGTCGATTTGATGGGTTCCCATCAGATGAGCGAACGCAAGATTTTGGATGCTCTCATCGCCAGCGCCATCCGGACAGTGTTCGAGCAATACGTCGACCAACACGGCATGGAACCGATCGCCGAGATTTTCAATAAGGGGGTTCGCATCGAGGTGGGAGATCTACTACCCAGCGAACATTACGCGGAGCGGCTTAAGCATGTCCCACCCGTGTGGGAAGCCGCCTTTGAGGTAAATGCCTCCTCACACCCTGCCATACGGGCATCCTGTATCGAATTCGTCTTGGCCGGACTGTACAGCTTGGATCGCATCAGCCGGGCGAGCAAGCATGGCAAAGTGAGTTACGAAGTTTGAGAGCCGTCTTTAGGCTACCAAAGAACCGGGAGGCATGCTAAGTTCTGTGGGATTTTGGTCACCGCAGAACTTCGGACCGTTGGCAGAGTAGAACCGCGACAAAATGCTGGAGTTTTCTAGGCAGGTGGCCTCTTTTGAGCCATTTCCCCTTGAAAATTTTCAGGTTTTGCTGTGCCGAAACGGACTGACATCAAGAAAATCCTTCTCATCGGTTCCGGCCCTATCGTCATCGGGCAGGCGTGCGAATTCGATTACTCTGGCACACAGGCTTGCAAAGCCTTGCGCGAAGAGGGGTTCGAAGTCGTCCTCGTGAACAGCAATCCCGCCACGATCATGACCGATCCGGCGACGGCGGAGCGGACCTATATCGAGCCGTTGACTTGGGAAATCGTCGAAAAAGTCATCGAACGAGAGCGTCCCGACGCCATTCTCCCGACATTGGGAGGTCAAACGGCATTGAATATCGCCATGGATTTGGCCCGCGAGGGAGTACTCGAGAAGAACAACTGCGAAATGATCGGGGCCAACCCTGAGGTCATTCACAAGGCCGAGGCCCGCGATGCATTCAAATTGGCGATGGAAAAGATCGGCCAAGAAGTCTGCAAAGGTTCCGTGGTTCATTCGCTCGATGAAGCCCGCAAAGTGCTTCAAGAAGTGGGTCTCCCCTGCGTGGTACGCCCCAGTTTTACCATGGGGGGAAGCGGGTCGGCGATCGCTTACAACCGTGACGACTTCGAAGGCCTCGTCCAAAACGGCTTGACCCTTTCACCGATCACCGAAGTTCTCATCGAAGAGTCGATCATCGGTTGGAAAGAATATGAAATGGAAGTCATGCGCGATGTCGACGACAACGTTGTCATCATTTGTTCCATCGAGAACTTCGATCCCATGGGGGTCCACACCGGCGATTCGATCACCGTCGCGCCGGCTCAGACGTTGACCGATAAAGAGTACCAGCGGATGCGCGATGCCAGTCTCGCCATCATCCGCGAGATCGGCGTGGAGACAGGAGGGTCCAATATTCAGTTCGCCATCCATCCCACGAATGGGAGGATGATTGTCATTGAGATGAATCCTCGCGTCAGCCGTTCCAGCGCCCTGGCCAGCAAGGCAACGGGGTTCCCCATCGCGAAGATTGCAGCCAAGCTGGCTGTCGGCTTCCGATTGTGGGAGCTTCAAAACGACATCACCCGTAAGACGCAAGCTTGCTTCGAACCGACCATCGATTATGTCGTGACCAAGATACCTCGCTTTGCTTTTGAAAAGTTCCCCGAGGCCGACTCCACCCTGACCACGCAAATGAAGAGCGTTGGCGAGACGATGGCGATCGGGCGCACGTTCAAAGAGTCCTTCCAAAAAGCATTGCGAGGGCTCGAAGTGGGAGCGTTCGGATTTGGATCCGACAGCAAAGACCTTTGGTATACCGATCGACGACCAGACGACGAAGAGATCAATAACAAGCTTTCGAAACCCAATGCCGACCGCGTTTGGTATCTACGCTATGCCTTGCTCAGCGGAATGTCGATCGATGAAATCCATAACATCACCGCGATCGATAGATGGTTCTTGGACCAGCTCTCGGAGATTGTGGAGATGGAGAAGTATCTCCGTACGCTAGGGAGCGCCGGGGCCGTGGACCGCCCCACGCTAAGGCAGGCGAAACAAATGGGATTCTCCGATCGACAGCTTGCCCATATTCTCGGCAGCGACGAGATGGAGATTCGAGATTGGAGAAAATCGCAGGGGATCGTCGCCACCTTCAAATCGGTCGACACCTGTGCTGCGGAATTCGAGGCATACACCCCTTATTATTACAGCTCGTACGAAGAAGAAAACGAGGCACCGTCCAAGGGGGACAAGAAGCGCGTGATGATTCTCGGCGGTGGCCCCAATCGGATTGGTCAAGGGATCGAGTTCGATTACTGCTGCTGCCATGCCAGCTACGCCCTTCGCGAGTTGGGAATCGAGTCGATCATGGTCAACAGCAATCCCGAGACCGTGAGCACCGATTACGACACCAGCGATTTGCTCTTCTTTGAGCCTCTAACAACCGAAGATGTGCTCAACATCTATGACACGGTTCAACCCGACGGTGTCATCGTGCAGTTCGGTGGACAGACTCCGTTGAATTTAGCCAGGGCGCTCGCCGATGCAGGGGTTCCCATCGTGGGTACCAGTGTCGAGACTATCGAAGACGCAGAGGATCGCGAGAAGTTTCAAGCGTTGCTGCATGAGCTCAAACTCAAGCAGCCAGCGAACGGCATTGCGCGCACGATGCTGCAGGCGCGTTCAGAGGTTCAGAAGATCGGCTTCCCATGCTTGGTCCGCCCCAGCTTCGTGCTCGGTGGTCGTGCTATGGAGATTTGCTACGACTACTCGCAATTCGATCGATTCATTGCCGAAGCGTTTGTCGTTGCCCAGGGACAACCGGTCTTGATCGACCGATTCCTCGAGGATGCAACCGAGGTCGACGTGGACGCCGTCTCGGATGGCGAAGACGTCGTCATCATGGGAGTCATGGAGCACATCGAGGAGGCGGGTGTTCACTCCGGAGATTCCGCGTGCGTGATCCCACCCTTCTCGCTGAGCA
The DNA here is from genome assembly GCF_001610875.1 of Pirellula sp. SH-Sr6A. Lineage (NCBI taxonomy): Bacteria > Pseudomonadati > Planctomycetota > Planctomycetia > Pirellulales > Pirellulaceae > Pirellula > Pirellula sp. SH-Sr6A. Next base: position 2,740,191 of record NZ_CP011272.1, read on the forward strand.
AAGCGGTACTCGACGAAATCCGGCATGCGACCGTCGCCATGGCGAAGCGTTTGCGGGTCATCGGACTGATGAACGTCCAGTTTGCGATCAAGGAAGAAGAAGGACGCCCGGTTGTTTATGTATTAGAGGTCAATCCGCGAGCTAGTCGAACCGTTCCGTTTGTCGCCAAAGCGACAGGAACTCCGGTCGCCAACATCGCCGCCAAAGTGATGGTGGGTTGCAAACTGAAGGATTTGGGAATCACTTCCGAGCCCATTCCTCGCAGCGTTTCGGTCAAGGAATCGGTCTTCCCCTTCCGAAAGTTTGCTGGAGTCGACATCGTTTTAGGACCGGAGATGCGCAGCACCGGCGAAGTCATGGGGGTCAGCGACGATTTTGCTTTGGCCTTCAACAAGAGCCAAATCGCTGCCGGCGTTGTCCTTCCCAAATCGGGGAATGTTTTCCTAAGCATCTCCTCGCGACATCGGGCTGGCATTATTGATATGGCCCGCCAACTGCATGAGATGGGATACAAACTTTTGGCTACCTCCGGAACCGCAGCGGAGCTCCAGCGAGGCCACATTCCCGTTGTCCCGATCAAGAAGTTGGCGGAGGGTAATCCTAACCTCATCGATTACTTGAAGAATGGAGAGGTGTCCCTCATTCTCAATACCCCGAGCGGCAAAGGGGCGCGAACCGACGAAGGTCGCATCCGAGCCGCCGCGGTCCAGTTTGGAGTCCCCTGTATTACCACGGTGGCGGCAGGGCGGATTGCCATCGAAGCGATGTCCGTGATGCGTGAGAAGCCCATGACCGTCCTTTCGCTTCAAGAACGATTCTCTAGCTAGCGATGACTCACCTCCGATGGACACCGAACGCATCTGTCAGCGCGCTCCATGCAGCTGACTTTGCCGACCGCTTCCCCGATCAGTTCGTAGATCGTTCCGTCCTATCCGCCCTTCAACGCGAAGCGAATGAACTGAACCGACTCATCGAGGCAACTGCGGGTTCGCAAGCCCCCTCGCTTTGGTCCATCTTGATCTCGACAGCAGCCGATATCGAATCGAATCACGAGCTGGTTTCGGCCGTGTTGCGAAAAGCGGTTGGAGAATGCGGCCCCCACGTGGTGACATCGATGTCTGGCAAGGTCACCGAAATCGAAGCGGCCTTCAAACAATTGTTTCCCAAATTCTCCGATCAGATCCTGTTTCGAAGCAGGCCGTTGCAGGAGCATTGGCTTGGGTTTGGAAACGGGCTTCTCGCGCATGTGGGAAGATTGACCGAGAAGGAACTTTTGGCAGAGGAGGTACGCGTAGTTCCGGTGCAGCCTGTTGTTGGGGGGGCAGGTGTCGCTCACTCTCATGCGAACCTAGTTCGCATTGAGGCGATATTAACCAATCCGATGGCCGAGCTTCCCGAGACAGTTCGTTTGGCTTGGTTGATATCCCAGGTACAATTGGACCTGCCTCGGTTCAGCGACATGTTAGGGGCGGTTACTTTGGCAAAGATCGCCCCGCTCGCCATGCTGCCACCGGTGTTAGCGGCCTCGCAAGTTCTCGAACTGAGTCGATGTACCAGTGAGATGGCAGCCCTGGCCATTGAACATTGGCACATACCGATCCCTGCAGGAGCGGATGTGCACGATCAAGTCGCGCCGAGCCTCATGGATTGGTGGGAAACGTATCTTCAAACCCGACCTGCGTGGCATGTCGCCATGCAGGCGCTTTCAAAGATGCTGGGAGATTAAAAGATCATGTCCCTGACGAAGCTTGGTTATTCCCATCGGATTCTTGAGACACCGTACGGCCCTGTTTTGGGATGCAGTTATCGATGGCCGACCGGCCAATACTGCGCGATTCACACCGACCAAGGGATTCTGGGTTGCGGACTTTACGATTGCGAAGTCGCGACCAAGTTTTCGATGCCGGTCGCGATTGCGAGAGGGACACCCGACAAACCGCTTCGCGAGCCAGAGGACCTTTTAGAAGCGAAGGTCGCAGAGGTCAGCGAGGCCGCCATGCAGGCTGGGGTTGTACCAGGAATGACCGGGCTAGAAGCGATCGCAAAGCTTCTTCGCTTCTCGTAACGGGCCTCTTCGTAACAGTCCCCTTCTTAACGGGCTCCTTAGTTGGTTGGCTCCATAGTTAGGGCCCCCTCCATCGGCTTCGGGCCTTACTCAAGCCCGGTACGGGCTTTGGTTGTGGTAAAACGGTAGGAGATTCTCTCCCATGCCATGCCCCCCGAGTGGCGTTATCCTACGTAGGAAAGGTGTCATAGAAAATGAAGCGAGCATTGCTGGTCATCGATGTTCAGATGGAGTACTTCACCGGTGCGTTACCCATCACCCATCCCGCGGGGCATTTGTCGAAAATCCTCGAGGCCTTTGACGCGGCCCGCGAGGCGCAAATACCGATCGCCGTGATCCGGCACCACCAGCCGAACGCCGATTTTCCTATCTTTCGCAAGGGATCTGAGCAGTGGGAACTGCATCCAGAGATCCAAGCCCGTTCTTGCGATATTTTGATCGATAAGACCCTTCCCGGAAGCTTTACCGAAACCCCGCTTTCGGAGTGGCTGGCATTGCACCAGGTGAAAACCATTTCCATCGCAGGGTATATGACCCACATGTGCTGCGACACGACCGCCAGGCAGGGGATGCACCGAGGATTTCAAGTCGAGTTTTTGTCCGACGCCACTGGGACTTTGGAGCTGGAGAACGCGGCAGGCAAGGTATCGGCAGAGGAGTTGCACCGCGCCATACTGTGCGCCCAGCAGCAGATGATTTCCGAGGTTTTGACGACGGCCGAATGGATCGCTCGTATTCGTGGAACTGGCCACTAGAGTTTCACCATTCGCTGAGTTCTAATGCACGCTCCTCTCGAGCCCTGATCCCCTTTATTTATCTCGTTAGAGCGTCTATGGAAATCGATATCCATACCGTGAGTCGTTGGCTGGATTCCAATCAAGACAACGCTGGGAAACCTGTTGCTTTGGTCGATTGCCGCGAACCCCATGAATTCGACATCGCTAAGATTGATGGCGCGATCTTAATGCCGATGAGCCAGTGGCCTCCCTCGGCAGAATTGCTGTCGGAGCTTGAAAACAAAACCGTTGTGGTCCATTGCCACCATGGTGGACGTTCGCTCCGCGTGGCGAACTGGTTTCGACACAATGGCCATCCTGAAGCGCTGAGCATGGCGGGTGGCATCGACAAGTGGAGCATGGACATCGATCCATCCATCCCTCGCTACTAACCAACGCTAAGGACTATCCCGATGCAATACAGACCATTTCAAATGCTGAGTAGCGCCCTTTGCGGACTGCTATTATCCAGCGTGGGTTGGGCCCAATCGAGTACAAGTAATCAAGAAAAGCGAGCAACGGTGAACGAGACGAGTGGTTGGTCCATTGCGATCCACGGCGGGGCAGGTGGCGATCCAGCCAAACTGACTCCAGCCATCATCGAGAACAAATCGAAGGGACTGGAAGCCGCCCTGAGCAAAGGGGTCTCCTTGCTGAAACAAGGCGGTAAGGCGGTCGATGTCGTGCAGGCGGTCGTTGAAGTTCTCGAGGATGATCCTCACTTCAATGCGGGACGGGGAGCTGTGTTCAATGACATCGGAGATGTTTCCCTCGACGCGAGCCTGATGGACGGAAAGGATTTATCGTGCGGCGCTGTGGCGAACGCCACGAAAGCGCGCAATCCCATTCGATTGGCTCGAGCCATTCGCGACCTCACCCCTCACGTTTTATTAGCAGGCCCCCCGGCCGATTTGTTCGCTGAGCAGGCCGGCATTCCGCTTGAATCGCAGGACTACTTCAAAACCGACGAGCAGCGTGCCAATTGGGAGAAGTGGAAAGAACGTCAAGCGAACAAAAAAGGTGCAACGAGTCGTTATGACTACGACAACCCCGAAGAGCGCCTATTCCACTTCAGCACGGTAGGGTGTGTTGTTCGCGATGCCGACGGAAACCTAGCGGCCGCAACCAGCACCGGCGGATTGCTTGGAAAGAAGTTTGGGCGGGTGGGTGATTCACCGATTATCGGGGCCGGGACCTACGCGAAGAACGATACCTGCGCCGTCAGTTGCACCGGCGAAGGGGAGCTCTTTATCAAGCATCACATTGCATCGGCGATTTCCACTCGCATGGAGTTTTTGGGAGAGACGTTAGCCGACGCGGCGAAACATGAAATCGAAAAGACGCTTCCTTATGATTCGGGAGGAATCATTGCGGTGGATGGAAAAGGGAATATCGAAATCCATTTCAACACCCCAATGATGGCCCGTGGCCGCGCCTCGAGCAGCGGACTTTTTCAAATCGGGCTCGTCGATTGGATAGAAAAGAAGTAGCGAGAGCGGTTTTGGCGGTAAACTAAGCGTTCCTTTCCACTCGTATCGAGGAATGTACGATGAACGCTTGGCAACAGCTTATCAGACGTCTACCTACTTCGGCCCCGTTCCATCGCAGGGTGCTCTCTGCGACGGTAACGCTAATCACGATGCTTGCAACCAACGTCTCGATGGCGTTGGAGGATTCCTCGTTCGAGTCCCGCACGCGTCCCAACGTTGTCATCATGCTGGCCGACGATGCGGGATGGGGTGATTTCACCTCTTCGGGGAATCGATCTGTCTCCACCCCGAATATCGATTCGCTCGCGACGTCTGGAGCGAAGCTCGATCGATTCTTTGTTTGCCCCGTCTGCTCTCCTACGCGTGCTGAATTGCTAACGGGGAGGTACCATCCACGCGGGGGAGTTCGGGGCGTGTCCGAGGGCGCCGAGCGACTCAATCTCGATGAAACGACGCTCGCTCAGATCTTTCAGTCAAATGGCTATGCAACGGGCTGCTTTGGGAAATGGCACAATGGATCCCAAGGTCCTTACCATCCCCGCGCCCGAGGGTTCGATGAGTTTTATGGATATACCGAAGGCCATTGGGGCGAGTACTTCAATCCGCCTCTTGAGAATCAAGAAGGGCGGATGGTGGAGACGAAGGGTTACATTGTCGATCTGCTTACCGATCGCGCCTTGGACTTCATCGACAGAAAGAAACAGCAGCCATTCTTCTGCTTCATACCTTTCACAACTCCTCACTCTCCCTGGGGTGTGTCGAAACCCGAGTGGGAACGATTTCGAGAAAAGGACATCGTCCAACCCGCTCGAAGCCGCGCGCAGGAAAAGGTAGACGAAACACGCTGCGCGCTGGCCATGATCGAGAATCAAGATCGCAATGTCGGGAGAGTCTTGAGCAAGCTCGAATCGCTCGGTCTGACCAACGATACCATCGTCATCTATTTCTCGGATAACGGGCCCAACACCGAGCGATGGAACGGTGGAATGAAGGGGCGCAAGGGTAGTGTGGACGAAGGGGGCGTGCGATCGATTTGCTATTGCCGATGGCCAAGCAAAGTCCCTGCGGGGAATGTTGTGCGGCCCATCGCCTCTGCGATCGATTGGTTGCCGACGTTGATGACCATGACAGGATTGACTGCGAAGCCACGATATCCTTTCGATGGTATGGACTTGAGCCCTTGGTTATTGCAATCCGGTAGCGCGGCATATCCGGTTCCCGATCGCATTCTTTACTCCACCTGGAACGGCAAGATCAGCGCCCGCACGCAAGAGTATCGCATGGATACCGATGGCAAACTTTTTGATATGGGGCAGGATCCGGATCAAACGAAGGCCTGCACGCTAAAGACGGATGTGGAACGCGCGGCCGCAGATCGACTCCGCTCCGCGATGTCTGCCTGGAAAGAGGAGGTTCTCGCAGGGGGAAAGCTGCCGGTGGACGATCGCCCCATCCCCATCGGATATGTCCCTTTGCCGATCGCTCACTTGCCAGCTCGCGACGGTGTGGGCCAAGGAAATATTCGACGAAGTGCCCCGGCGCCAAACAGCTCGTACTTTGTGAACTGGCAGTCCGCCGATGACTATATTGAGTGGAATGTCCGCGTGGAGACCGAAGGGGTTTATCGTGTTGCGATGGACTACACTTGTCCCGAGACAAGTGTGGGAACCGTGCTGCAACTTCGATTCGGCGATGTTCGCTTGGATAAGAAGATCGATGCTGTGTGGGACCCTCCTCTCTACGACGATCAAGATACGATAGAACGCCCCAAGGCGGAGAGTCGTATGAAACCCTTTCGCCACTGGGAGATGGGCGAGATACGTTTACCCAGGGGAGAGGGTCGTTTGCAATTGAGGGCATCTATGGTCCCGATGGGAACCGTGATCGATCTGAGGAGACTGACCTTGGAATTGCAACCCGATCTGCGCACGGAGTGAATGAGTCCTGCAGTGCGGAATTCTTGAACGAGGAGGGAGCCATGGTATTTGGTAGGAAGATCAAGAAGATAGAACCCCTGGAGACCGAACTGGCCGAGGTGAGAGAAACGGAGGACCAACCCGATGTCGGTTTGTCCTTGGAAGATTTGGGGAATGCTTACGCCAGAGCCATGGAGGAGCGTTCGGGAGTCGAGGCCTCTGAACTATCGGCATCGGTGGAAGATGCGGCGTTGCTCCCATTTCCTTTGTCCCCGAGTAGCGATCTCGAAGAGACACTCGCTGCACCCGAGGTCGGCGAGACCGATCATGTACCGGTGACTACGGAGACAGTGCTGGAGTCCATCCTCTTCTTGGGGACCCCCGATAGTCGGCCGATCGATGTGGAGCGACTTCAAAGTTTGTTCCGCAATATGCCTCGCGAGGAAATCGACGAAGCGGTCGGGAAATTGAATCAAAAATATCGACAGCAGGGACGGGCGTTCGAAATCGTTTTCGAACGAGGAGGTTACCGACTCCAACTGGCCGAAGCGATGTCGAGCGTTCGGGAGCGATTCTACGGAAAAGTAAAAGAGGTGCAGTTACCTCAATCCGCGATCGATTGTCTGGCTTTGGTCGCTTACCAGCCGGGGATTAGCCGGGAGCAAGTGGAGTCGCTTTGGGGACAGCCACCGCACGGGACCTTGAATATGCTCGTGCGGAAGGGACTGCTTCGCGTGGAGAGAGAAGGGAACGCGATGACCTACTACACCACCGATCGTTTCTTAGAGGTGGTCGGTGTCGATTCGATCGACGATCTCCCCCGCGAGGAACTGTGATCGAAGTCGCAGGAGCAACCATCCCGATCTCCAGCACCAGAGGTCGTATTTGAACGAACTCGATAACGCGAGTTCGTTTCGCTGTTTTGTTGCTTTCTACGTCGAGCAGCGCAACTCGGTCGTTCCCCATTTTGCCTTCCAAGAGCAGACACCCGACGAGATGGGCCGTGGAACCGGATTGAATGTTCCGGTCGACGTCAAACTGAAGCGAGCGAGGACGAAGCCAATGCAGCTTGGCCCCCCACCTTGGGCGAATGCGTCGCAGACAATAATTCTGGCTCCCTTCGCCCCGGCTTGGGGGAGACGGGCTTGGGATGAGGGAGAGAATGTGCAATGTCATAAGCTTTGTTCGACTCGATCACACCCAAAAGTTGGGCACACCCAAAAGGTGGGTGCCCCAAAACTCCGATGCTCCCCCCAACTAGGTGGGTGCCTCCTATTACTCGTATTTTCTTTCGTCCCTGCCGGGACTGACTCGATGATTGTGCGAATACCCAGCCTTGAAAGGCTGGGCTATTGTCTACCGTCCCTATCGGGACTAAGAGCACCGTGCCATCGAACAATCAGGGCATTACCCCAAAAGGTGGGCATCTCCTATTCCTTAGGTGGGTGGTCTCCTATTCCTTTTTTCCTGAGTGATGGCACTCCCAAAAGGTGGGTGCCCCAAAACTCCGATGCTCCCCCCAAACTAGGTGGGTGCCTCCTATTACTCGTATTTTCTTTCGTCCCTGCCGGGACTGACTCGATGATTGTGCGAATACCCAGCCTTGAAAGGCTGGGCTATTGTCTACCGTCCCTATCGGGACTAAGAGCACCGTGCCATCGAACAATCAGGGCATTACCCCAAAAGGTGGGCATCTCCTATTCCTTAGGTGGGTGGTCTCCTATTCCTTTTTTCCTGAGTGATGGCACTCCCAAAAGGTGGGTGCCCCAAAACTCCGATGCTCCCCCCAACTAGGTGGGTGCCTCCTATTACTCGTATTTTCTTTCGTCCCTGCCGGGACTGACTCGATGATTGTGCGAATACCCAGCCTTGAAAGGCTGGGCTATTGTCTACCGTCCCTATCGGGACTAAGAGCACCGTGCCATCGAGCAATCAGGGCATTACCCCAAAAGGTGGGCGTCTCCTATTCCTGTCTCCTATTCCTTTTTTCCTGAGTGATGGCACTCCCAAAAGGTGGGTGCCCCAAAACTCCGATGCTCCCCCTAATTAGGTGGGTGCCTCCTATTACTCGTATTTTCTTTCGTCCCTGCCGGGACTGACTCGATGATTGTGCGAATACCCAGCCTTGAAAGGCTGGGCTATTATCTACCGTCCCTATCGGAACTAAGAGCACCGTGCCATCGAACAATCAGGGCATTACCCCAAAAGGTGGGCGTCTCCTATTCCTTACGTTACCCCAAAAGGTGGGCGTCTCCTATTCCGTAATAGTTGTTCGCGAAGGAACTGCTCCAGGTATGCGTACCCGCCGAGGAAGTGCCCTGTGCGGTGCTGCCATTACAGCGATCTTCCCAGGTAGAACCGCCCACTCTTCCCCGATGTTGTCTTCGTTGATACTGGTGGTGGAGTTACGGAACCCGACTGAAAACTACCCACGAAAGTGATTTCCGGATTTTTTGCGATGGCCGAAGGCACCCGTATTCAAACTTTGCGGTCGCAACCAGTGCGAACTGGATTTGCGAGTAGCAAAACGCTACCATTGGATTGGAGGGTATATTCCATGGGTCAACCTGTAAAACTATCGGACGAGCTCGTCGACGATGCTCGTGCTGTTGTGCCATTCTCGCAGCGGAGCATTGCTGGGCAAATTGAATTCTGGGCCGGTCTCGGAAAATCGATCGAGCCTTTGCTTCGCGGCGATCAGGCGCTATCGCTTCAGATGGCGGGCGGAGAGCGGCCGTTATCGGAGCTTTTGGCGGAAGTGGGGACGGCCAAGGGCCGTAAACGTCTCGAAACCGTTTTGAAAAAACGCCCCTACCCGCATTTCAAGCCCGTCGCTGGCCACCCCGAGCTGATTTGCCGCATTGAAGAAAATGGCAGCGAAACGATTGGTCGATTTGTTGGGCGTGAATTTATCGCGGTCGAGGTCCCGCGTTGAACCTGCCGTTTAGCTTTCTTGACAAGCGTCCGATCATCATCGCATTGGCTGGCTCGAATGGTGCTGGCAAGTCAACGTTTTATGAAAGTTATCTATCCAACGCAGGTTTGCGGTTTATCAACGCCGATGAATTGTCCGCTTCGTTAGGTTTGGCTCCCTATGAGGCAGCCGAACTAGCTGCGTCAGTCCGTAGGGAACTGATAAATCAGCGAGAGAGCTTCATCTTTGAAACGGTGCTATCCGATCCCGTCGGCGAGAAAGTAGAACAGCTCGCTTCGTACGCTGCGCTCGGGTACACCGTTGTTCTCATCTTCATCCGCATCGAAAGCGCAGAACAGTCGAGCAGAAGGGTCGCCATGCGAGTATTCCAAGGCGGACATGATGTTCCAGATGACAAGCTTCGCACGCGATTCGAACGAACTCTTGCCAATCTACAGCTCGCAATAGAACGGCTCCCTCACGTCATCGTCTTCAGCAATGAGGACTTGCGTAATCCTTATCAGTTGATTGCGGCCTATGAAAGTGGACAAGCGATGGAGCAGAAAAAGATGAGTAATGGGTTGAAACGCGAGCGGAGCCAGCGTCGCTCCGGAAGGAGAATTCGATGAGCCGTCGAGAACGATTTATCCCGCCTACTGACGAAGAGTTGCGTCGGCTTGAAGAGGCACACATCGAAAAACAAAAGCTTGTCGAAAGCAGGAAAGGGCTGATCGCAAAAACTCTTCGAACGCAACGCAAAGAATCGTTGGTTCAGATTTTGACCAAAGTGTGCGACGAGAATATCCACGCACGCTGGATTATCGAAGCTGAACTTGGGATGACAAAACCAGTCGAATTGTTGCGGCATGACCTCCGAGAAGCGATTCAACTCGCTACACATGTTGATGAAAAGCACATCAACTACAACTTCTCTTTCGATTGGGATGCGTACGCTGAAGTTAAGCGATTGATGGAGATGCTGGTTTCTCTATCGGCGATTCCAGAAGCAATGGAAATTGCTATTCACTTCATGGAAAAAGCCAGCCGGCAAATTGAGTATAGCAACGAAGGAATGATGCTCGAGCAAGTTGAGGCAGGTCTGCATCCCATTTTTGAAGCCCTCGAAAATCACGATGAGACACAACGCTCGGAATGGGCTTTACGATTGCAAACAGCAGATCGAGTTGGATTCGTATGTCACGAAAAGTTAAAAAGATGGACAAACAATCCGAGGTAATGTTGAAAACGGTCAAGGGTCCAAGCAATCCAGGACTTGCGATTTAAGCTTGGTGCCTTTGCTTTATTGGCACGAATGCGGTGTGGTAATCCTTGTCATTGACTTTTGGGCCATTTGGATTTCTTGTAAGTCCGTTACCATGAGATGGTGGAGGAAATCGTGAATAACCTACCCTTAGCTCCAAGACAATTTTGGTAGAGGATCGCCGATCAAGAACGCGTGACGAAGTAAGATCTGACCGGTTGGGTTAAGTCCGCTTGAAAGCCGAGCGCGGCGCACCTCGTAGGCCAAATCGCAGTTGCTAGTCGAGCGGTCTCAGCAACCGGAGCGCGAGTGCGTTCCGGCTGATGAATACTTTTGTCTACCGCACATCCCTTCGCGAGGGAAGCTGTTATTACCAGGGGCCGCGAACTGGATAGACACCGAATTGATCGGTGTGGCTTGGCCAATAAGGGGTTGCCTTGAACACACCACCTCCGCCACCGTTCGAAGCTTTGCCGCTGAACTGATGGTAAATGGGAGTCATGGTGTTTTGCGAAACGCCCCACGAGTAATTCGATTGCATCGTTACGGTCGGTGGGACAATGAGCGCGGTGGGTTGACCTGTTCGGAGCCAATAGTATTCCCCGTGCCAAGGTTGGTTCATCGATTGGTTATAGGCCCAATAGTCGCCCCAAGTGGAAGGTCGGGCCCAAGCGGCTCGGTATCCGACCCCAGGCCCGCTACTCACTTCAACGGTGCGTGCCGCGGAAAATCGTGAACCGAATTGAGCGTCGGCAGAAGAAGACTGAACAACGACCGCGGTGAGTGCGGTCGCTGCGATAAGGGAAAAACGAAGCATGGACAGAGGTCCTGTTTTGAAGTACCAGTGAATAACCTACCCGACCACTCCATGATCGGGTACGGCTGCCAAATTGAATTCGACTGGTCTCCGACTCAGCCCTGCCTAGTTCGAGATCAGCGAGGGATCTCGAGCATTTTGTAGACTCGTTTGCCGGCAGTTCGGACTGGCGGCGAGTAGTATTTTGCATGCGTGCGGTTCAGCCCCATTCCATTGTCGTAGTAGGAATGATACCGATCGCTGTGGGCGTATAGAAACTGGTGAGGGTACAGGGGCTGATACGTGTTGTATGTGTGCCCTACCCAGCCTGGAACTCCGATCGGGGAAATGTACATCCCCGCTTCGGCTTGGTTGGCGTAGCCTCGCGTGAAGTAGTTGTCGAACAGCGGTTGGGTGCCTCGCCCAGCCATTTGTCCGAAGCTGTCCACATACCCGCCGCTGACAGGCGAGTAGCCGACAACTGCTCCGCCGCAGGAACCATCGTTGCACTGCGCGTGACTCACGCCAGTTTGCGCTACGGCAATTCCGAGCGCCACCCCTAGTGTAGTTGTAACCTTCCGTAGCATTCGCATCTCTCCTGAGCGATCTGGCGACCTTGACCGGGCGTTCATGAATGGGAAATTCCACCCTGGTCTTCGTCGGCGAGCGGGGGAGACGGGATCGACCGTTTTGATAGCAAGGCTCCGAAAAAGGAGAAACGGCGGTCGAGACGTAGAGAAAAAACGAATCATGACGAGAATTCTAGCGTAGACCTCCCAACCCGCATCGTTTAACTTTTTCGAAAGTCTTCAGGGCTCTTGTTCGAAGGAGTTCCGAGGATGTCCATGACGCGACAACGTGATGTTTGAGTATTAGTGAGGAAGGGAAAAGGATGGCGAAACGCGGTACTTCGGGCGTTCCCGACGGCAGGGGTCAGGACGACGAGAACCAGGAGGCCTCCCCCGTCAAGAAGACTCGACGCAAAGGGGGAGCCGAGCCCAATCTCTTTGATGAGCTCTCCGAGGACGGTGTCCAACCCATCGCCTTGAAGGACGCGGCACAAGCTCGGTATTTGAACTACTCCCTTTCGGTCATCACCAGCCGGGCACTCCCGGACGTCCGCGACGGCCTCAAGCCCGTGCAGCGGCGCATCCTGTACCAGATGGACCAAGAGGGGATGCGATTCGGGACGAAGCACCGAAAGTGCGCCAAAGTGGTCGGGGAGGTGATGGGTAACTTCCACCCCCACGGCGACTCGGCAATCTACGACGCGCTCGTGCGCATGGCTCAGTCCTTCTCGCTCCGCGTCCCGTTGGTCGACGGGAGCGGGAACTTTGGCTCTATCGACGGGGACAACGCGGCGGCCATGCGTTACACCGAGTGCCGCATGTCCGCGATCGCTTCGGAGCTGCTCGCCGATTTAGGAAATGGTACCGTCCCCTTCAAACCCAACTACGACGGCTCTCGCCTCGAGCCGGTCGTGCTCCCCAGCCGTGTCCCAAACTTGCTCCTCAACGGCGCGACGGGAATTGCGGTCGGGATGGCAACCAATATCCCCCCCCATAATCTCGGTGAAATCTGCCGAGCCCTCCTCAAACTTCTCGCAGACCCCGAGATCAAAGACTACCAGCTGGTCGCCAATGATGCCGTACAAGGTCCCGATTTCCCCACCGGCGGGATCGTGATCAACACCAAAGAAGAATTGCGAGAGATCTACCGAACGGGCCAGGGCTCCATTCGCCTCCGAGGCAAAACCGAATCCGGTGGTGAATCCAAAGGGAGCAAGCTACTGCACATCACCGCGATTCCCTACGGTGTCAACAAATCGGTTCTCGTCGAGCGCATTGCCGATATCGTCTTGAGCGGAAAGATGCCCCTGATCGAAGACGTTCGAGATGTCTCCACGCGCGACATCCGAATCGACTTGCAGCTTCGCAAGGACGCAGACGAACAAAAGGTCTTGGCCTATCTCTACAAGCATACGCCGCTGCAAACCAATTTCGCAGTCAATATGACTTGCTTGATTCCAACCGAGAACCCGGAACTCGGTGCACCGAATCGTTTGGGATTGAAAGAGATTCTCTGGTTCTTTCTCCGGTTCCGTTTGGAGGTCGTCACCAAGCGACTGGAGAATGAACTGGCCGCATTGCTCAAGCGCATGCATATCCTCGAAGGCTTTGTTCTTATCTTCGATGCGTTGGATGAGATCATTCGGATCATCCGGAAATCCGAAGGCAAAGCAGATGCAGCGGAGAAGATCATGGCGAGATTCCCGGCCGCGAAAGGAGGATTGGATGCTGACCAGACCGATGCAATTCTCGAATTGAAATTGTATCGATTGGCTCGATTAGAAATCAATTTGATCCAAGACGAGCTGAAAGACAAACAAAAGCGCGCGAAAGAGATTCAGCGACTGCTCAAAGAGAAGACCGACGACACCAACAACTCGGGCCGTTGGGGTATTGTCCGACAGGAGATTGAAAGCCTCATCGGTGATTACGGTAAGCTGAAGGAAAACCTTCGCAAGACGGAGCTTCTCACCGTCGATGCGGAACCGGAATACAACGAAGAAGATTTTATCGTCGCGGAAGATTGTCATGTTCTGCTCACACGCGACGGATGGGTGAAGCGACAGAAATCGATTGCAGATCCATCCAAGAGTCGGCTGCGAGAAGGAGATAGCGTCCTCGCGATCGTTGCCGGATCCACCCGCTCCACCGTCGCATTCTTTTCGTCGTTCGGGGTTTGCTACACCACTCGGTTCATCGACATTCCGGCTTCGACCGGGCATGGCGAACCAGTGCAGAAGTTATTCAAGATGAAGGATGGGGAGAAAATCGTCTCGGTGCTGTCGCTCGATCCGCGCGCCATCGGTAATATCGCCGAAGATCCAAAGCATCCGGATTATTGTCCCGAGGTTCACGGCTTTGCAGCCACTTCCAGCGGTTTTGCGCTCCGATTCGGTTTGCAACAATTCGTCGAGCCCTCCACCAGGAGCGGGCGCAGGTTTGCGCGTGTCGCACCGGAACATGGTGTGATCGGTGTCGAGGCGACTCATGGAACGGAAACCGTACTGGCGATCAGCGAAGAATGCCGCGCTATGGTTTGCTCGAGCGAGGAAGTGAACTATCTATCGGGGGCTGGAAAGGGTGTGATGCTCGTCAAACTTTCCAAGACCGATCGATTGCTCGGATTCAAGCTTTCTACCGCCGACCGAGATCTACTTGTGGTCGAAACAAATCGGGGCGCGCAGAAGACCATTTCCACAGCGAAATACAACACGACTTCGCGAGGTGGACGGGGTATTGAAATTCAGAAGAACGGCAAGATCTCTTCGATTGTCGTGGCCCCCATCACCTCAGCACCTACGTTGGAGAACTCATGAGCTCGACATCTGCGTCCTACACAGCAGCGGATATTGTTGCCCTCGAGGGCTTGGAACCGGTCCGAAAGCGTCCGGCCATGTACATCGGTGGAGTGGGGAGCGCCGGACTCCACCACTTGATCTGGGAGATCCTCGATAACTCGGTGGACGAGGCGATGAACGGTCACGCCTCGGAGATCATCGTCCAGTTGCATAAGAACGGGAAAACGATCACGGTCTCCGACAACGGCCGCGGGATTCCCGTCGACAAACATGCGAAGACCGGGAAAAGCGCCCTGGAGATCGTCCTTACCGTCCTGCATGCGGGGGGCAAGTTCGAAGGAAAGAACTACAAAACATCCGGAGGTCTTCACGGGGTCGGTGCTTCGGTCGTGAACGCGCTCTCCAAAGAATTGATCGCCATCGTGAAGCGCGATGGTGTTCAGTACAAGATGGAGTTTTCACAGGGAAAGCCGACGACCAAACTGCAAAAGGCTTCCGGTGCATCGCGTGGTTCAGGAACTTCGATCACTTTTACACCTGATGCGACGATCTTCCCGAAGACCGAGTTCGACCCCGAGTTGATCCGTCAGCGGCTTGAGATCGCCAGCTTCCTGCATCGAGGCGTCAAGGTTCATTTCCATAACGACGTCGATGGTGCAAAAACCACATTCTTCCACGAACAAGGCATCGTGGATTACCTAGGCAAGGTGCTGGAACAACGAGTAGCGAGCCCCATTCACGATCTGGCGTTTACGTTTCGTAAAGATGGCGACGAACGGGTTGAAGTCGCCATGCAATGGACGGAGTCGACCGATGAGCATGTCCGTTCGTATTGCAACGGCATTCCAACTCCGGTCGGAGGCACCCACGAGACTGGTTTCCGCGCTGGGGTTGGGAAGGCGATTCGCAATTACATCGACACCCATAATTTGACGCCCCGCGGTGTGAAGATCGGTCAAGAAGACATCCGCGAGGGAATGGTCGCCGTCCTATCGGTGTTCATCAGCGAGCCGCAATTCCAAGGTCAAACGAAGGATCGTTTGAACAACCCCGAAGTGCAGACATCCGTCGACAATGCCATTCGCCCCGTTCTCGAACAATGGCTGAACAACAATCGTTCGACAGCCGAGGCAATCGTCGCGAGAATCATCGCCGCAGCCCGCGCACGGGCCGCATCGAGAGCCGCCTCCGAAGCCGTATCGCGAAAAACAGCCACCAGCCGCGCGATGTTGCCAGGTAAACTGAGCGACTGCCTATCGACGGGACGAGGAAAGTCGGAACTATTCATCGTCGAAGGGGACTCTGCAGGTGGTAGCGCCAAACAGGGACGCGACCGCAACCATCAAGCCATCCTGCCGCTGCGAGGCAAGGTCCTCAATACCGAATCGGTTGCCCTTTCGAAGGTGCTGGAGAACAAAGAAGTCCAGGATATGGTGACGGCTCTCGGGTGCGGCATTGGAAAGTCGTTCGACATCTCCAAAATGCGATACGACCGTCTCATCCTACTCGCCGATGCAGACTCCGATGGCCATCACATCACAACACTCCTTTTGACATTCCTATATCGCCATATGCCAGGCTTGATCGCGGATGGTCGCGTCTTTATCGCTGTCCCACCCCTTTACCGAATCGATATCGGCAAAGAAACCTATTGGGCTGCCGACGAGGAAGATCGCGAACGCATTCTGGCCAAGAGCGATAAGAGATCCAAACCGGAGATCACCCGATTCAAGGGGCTTGGCGAGATGATGCCGGAGGTGCTCTGGGATACCACGCTAAACCCCGCTACGCGCCGATTGCTTCGGGTCGATATCGACGACCACCTCGAAACCGATCGAGTCATGAGCGACTTGATGGGACGAGATGCATCCGCTCGATTCCGCTTCATCATGGAACGGGCGGAAGAGGCGAGCGATATCGACGTATAAGAGCGTTAAACGCTAAAAAAAACTTTCGCCGCCGTATTCTTCAATAGATTGTTCGTATCCTCGGCGGTGAGGAATGCAAGGCGATTGCGAATCAAATCGATCGACGCACCATATGTGTGACCGTTTTCAATTTGGAAAGGACAATCGGAGGCCCACATCAATCGCTCCGATCCGAACGAAGTCACCAATTTCTGGATCATCGGTCCCAAATCATCGTAGGGCGGCTTCTTCTTACCGAGCGCATAAAATGCAGATGTCTTGATATACGTCTCCTCTCGATCGACAAAGCTCTTGAGATGGTCGAGGTCGGTATCACGCATGGTTCCGTCGATGCCAATGCGTGCGAAATGGTCGATCACCACACGCGTCTTCGGATACTCTTTGGCGAATGCGAGGATCCCAGGTAAAGCATCCGGGTTGGCTAGACAACACATGGCCAAGTTCAGGTCGGCAGCCGCAGCCCACATCCGGCGCATCGCCTGCGAGGTTTTCCACTTCGACACGTTCGATTGGTCTGCATAAAGACGAAATCCTCGCACTCCCTTTTGCTTCAGCGCAGCCATTTGTTTAGGGGCATCTTCACTGGATTCATCGATGATAGCTACTCCAGAAAAAACTCCAGGATGCTTCTCCATCACGTCGAGCATATAGCGATTGTCGAACGTGTAGAAATTCATCTGGATCAAAACAATCTTGGACACGCCCTGAGGCCTGCAATGGCTGAAAAGATCGCTCGGAGTGAAGCTTCCGGGCTGCATCTGCTCCCTGGTGAATCCCTCTGCCAGCGGATATGTCTGGGTGTCACCGGTCCAAACGTGGACATGCGCATCGATCCACTGTTGATCGCTGTCCTTTTCGAACGAGTAACCTTCGGTCGAAAGAGTGGAAAGGGCGGAGCAAGCAGCGGCACCGATACCTCCTTGCAAAAGACTTCGTCGATCGAGTGTCATAGGTAGGAAGACGTTTCTATCAAGCAGCGTAGCGGTTAGGAGATAGCCGATCCGCAACACCAGGAATCGAAGTCGCTTCGCCTGAAACAAGCTGCGTCGTCAGTTTTCCAGTGATGGGGCCCAAGCTCAATCCCATCATGGCATGGCCCGCAGCGACGGTCAAATTGTTCCAACCAGATGGCTTGCCAATATAGGGGAGGCCATCCGGGGTGACCGGGCGGAGCCCTACCCACGGAGAGATGCCCTCGAAATGCTGGGGCTTGAACCGGGGCATGTAACGTTGAACACTCTTGATCATGCCGCGGATCTTCTCAGGTGCAATGACATGATCGGGGTTTCCGATCGTCATCGTGCCACCGAAACGTAGTTTGTCCCCCATCGGTGTCACAGCCACCTTGGCTTCGCAAAGGATCGAGCAGACCGAGGGGAGTTCGATCGGCGTCGGAACCGTAAGCGAGTAACCCTTGCCGGCGAGCAACGGTAGTCGGATCTGGAGGGAGCGAACCAATTCCTCCGACCATACACCACCGCACACGACAAATTCATCCGCTGCAATTTCTCCGTGATTGGTAACGAGGGCACGAATGCGTGTCGAATCGGTTTTCCAACCGGTGACGTGGGTCTGCCACAGGAAGCGTCCTCCTCGCTTTTCGATTTCCGATTGCAAGGAGCGATTCAGCAGCTCCGGATCGAGATGGCAGTCTTTGGGGTAATAGACACCACCCTTCACCTGCAGGGTCACATTCGGATCGAGGGCCTCCACTTCGTTAGCTGTCAGCACCTGCGCAGGAACTCCTAAGTCCCGCGATTGCTGGGAGAGTACTACTTCCTCCTCCAACATCGCATCGGTATTGCAGAGCATGAGCAGCCCCTTCTTGACCAATCCGGATTGGATGCCTTGCTCGGCCCATTGAATGTAAAGGTCTCGCGATGCCAAATTCAAATCGCGAAGAAGCGGAGCTGCCTGCTCGACTTGGGCCTTGGTCGACGCGAGATAGAATCGTAGTCCCCACTTCAGCATGCTCATACTGAGCGAAGGGCGGATGGAAAAAGGAGACTCGGGATCTCGAAGCCACCGAATCGCCTGCCCCATTACGCCAGGTGCTGCGAGCGGTGTGAAGTGGCTCGGAACCACCATGCCGGAATTACCGTGCGAGCAATTATCCCCTTGGGATGCAATGCGATCGATGACAGTAACGTTCCATCCCTTTTCCAAAGCGAAATACGCGGTGGAGAGTCCGATGATGCCACCGCCAACGACGACCAAATCCTTTTTTGAGCCCGTAACCATTGCAACCGATTTCTATGATGAAAGATCAAGACGATTCGAACGAGACTGCCTGCCCCCGGAATGCCTGCCCCGGTTGGCGTCGCCGAGGGATCGCAAGATGCGGTCGTACGGCTCCTGCATGTTGTATCACTTCGACGTCCCAATTTCCATCGATGGACGAGGTTCCTCCTCGAATGATCCGGAGGGGATACCATTCCCCGATCGGCAAAGGGTCGAGATTCCCTGAAGCACTCAGGGACGGCTGCAGAAAGAGTCGCACCGAAGCGTGCCGGCACGGCCACTAATCACTGGCTTAACGACCGCCTCGAGATCGGAAGCGGGTAAGATTGCTGAGCAACTGATGGGAGCGAGCCGTCAATTGGGTAATGATAGTAGACCCGGTCAGGGAGTGTCCGTGCAGCTCGCTAGCGATCTCCGTAAAAACCGAGTCCGATTGGGTTTCCCTCATCTTCTCAATCTTTTCGTCGATCTCGCGCAGCTTCGCTTTGGCTCGTTCGATGGCTGCATCGGTCTGTTCGAGCCCCCCGTTGGCGTCGAGCATACACTGCTCCATCGAGACTGCTGCCCCGCCCAATGCATCGTTTGACATCTGCTTTTCCTCGCTTAGAGCCCAAAATCTAGGTTGGGGTTGAAACGAACTTTTGAAGCGGGGGTTTGGAAAGATGACTCACAAACCAAGTCAGTCAAACGAAAAATCTTGTGCCAGCCAAAAAATCAACCGAACGTTTCTTTCGCTACGTCAATCTGTCGGCAGGTAAGCCCCATCATCACGGAATTCAGACCAGACCCTATTCCCAACAGAGCGATGCGGGTCCCCCCATCCACAAACCCTTCTTCGACTCCCAATCCCAGGGCGGTGGGAAGTGCGACCGAGCCCGTATTTCCCAACCTCGCGAACGTACTGAAATCCCTCTCCAAAGGGAGCGCCAGACGCTCAAGCATCCTCCGGCGATGCGCTGTCCCAACCTGATGACACACGGTGCGTCCTATGCTCGCTCGCTCCCATTGCAATTCTTCGAGAAGAGCATCGAACGCTTGTGCCCCAGTCTCGATACCTGCCTCCAGCAGCAACTCGGAATCGGTCTGCATCGTGGGAGCCATCGACGCGCCAGCTTGATCGGTATCGCTCTGACACAAGTCATGAAACTCAGTCTTCGCAACGGCTACTGCCCCATGCACCGACGCCCCGCGCTCACCGAACAAGGAAGTGCGCCCAAGAAGCCAAGCACAGCTTCCCGATCCGATCGTCAGCGATGCAAACGCGGGCTTAATGGATTGCCTCGTCAACTCTTCATCCCCGAGAAGTTGGGCGATTGTTGCCTCGAGCAGGCCGCGACTATCCTCGGTACCAACCACGATACCCGCATCGATCACTCCCGCGTCAATGAGACTGGCGATCTGGACTGCTCCATTCATGACTCCGAGACAAGCATTCGAAAGGTCGT
The DNA here is from genome assembly GCF_001610875.1 of Pirellula sp. SH-Sr6A. Taxonomy (NCBI): domain Bacteria; kingdom Pseudomonadati; phylum Planctomycetota; class Planctomycetia; order Pirellulales; family Pirellulaceae; genus Pirellula; species Pirellula sp. SH-Sr6A. Next base: position 2,760,390 of record NZ_CP011272.1, read on the forward strand.
ACACCCACGCCTTCGAAGGCAACCCCGCCAAATGATGGACGCGGCAAGCCGTTGCTGGTTCTAGGAACTCGCGGCAAACGCTGGCATGGATCAACGCTCCGATCCGAGCCGGTAACACATTGGCAGCTCGCATTGCCAGCTGGACACTGCGGGCGCTGACATCGCTCAACCGTGTTCCTCTTTCCCAAAGACGCCGAGATTGGATTCCGCTCATCCCTTCTAAACGTCCCTGCGGCAGCCTCAATCGCTCGTAAACAGGAGACAAGCGATTCTCGATCTCCTCGGAGGTGATGATCTCAGGAGGAAGTACGAATCCGACCGACAGGAGAGAGACGTCTTGAAACTGCACGTTTGTCGTTAACTCCTGCTTCGGCGATCCGTCATCTCGTGCACCATATCGACCAACGCGATCACGTGGTCGACAGGAGTTCCTGGAAGAATTCCATGCCCAAGATTGAAAATATGACCCGGTCGGCCTGCAGCGCGGTCTAGCACATCTTTCACCGCCGCGCGGATCGCATCTAAACCGGCAAATAAAACCGTGGGATCCAAGTTTCCTTGAACCGCTCGATCGGGTCCCACCATATCCCAGCCAACATCAAGCGATACGCGCCAGTCCAACCCGACGACTGTGCGAGCATCGCCTCGCAACATGGACAGGAGCATCGGATTCCCAGTCGCAAAATTCACGACAGGGACCGTGGGTGATATCGATTCCAATAGCTTGGTCATGAACGGGAGAACATGAGTTCGATAATCGTTCGTCGACAAGCACCCCGCCCATGAATCGAACAGTTGCACGCACTGCGCACCGGCCGCGATCTGCGAATTGAGGTACAAGGCGATCGAGTCGACCAGTTTGTCCATGAGAACGCGCCAAGCCGACGGATCCCCCAACATCAACTTCTTGGTGTGGACGTAATTGCGGGACCCGCCCCCTTCGATCATGTAGCTGGCCAACGTGAAGGGAGAACCAGCAAAGCCAATGACTGGGATTTTCGGAGGTAACGCCGCGCGCGTCAGGCGTACCGTGTCTGCAACAAACTGAAGGGGCGTCATTTCCTCGAGCACCCGCACACGATCGATATCGGCAGGCTCGCGGATGGGATTGTGAATCACGGGTCCGTCACCTGCGGCGAACTCCAAGTCAAAGCCCATCGGCTCTAAGATGGGGAGCAAGTCGGAGAAAATGATCGCAGCATCCACTCCGATTTTCTCGACCGCAGTCACCATAACCTCGGCGCACAAAGCAGGGTTTTTGCAGAGCTCTAAGAACGAATGTTTCTCGCGCACCGCGCGATACTCCGCCATATAGCGGCCTGCTTGCCTCATCAACCATACCGGGGTCACCTCGGTGGGCTGCCGATAACAGGCCTTGATAAAATCGCTCGCTTCGATCGCTTCTTTCATGTTGTCATCGCCTGCTAGGTGCGCGTCTTGAGAACGAACTGTTGCACCGGAGTTGCCCAGGAACCGCTTGGCTTTCAAAATTCGCTCTGTTTTCTCTGCTGCGGCCTGCACCAGATGCCCCATTTTGGAGTGTTCCGGCTCCAAATCCACCGGCAACTCCAAGTGCTGTAACATCTCGGTCGTGGTGGGACCGATCGACGCGACCACCGTCTCGCGCAATGCGAGTCGAAGCTCCCGTTCGCAACCCATCGAGTCGGCCATACGAAGCATATTGACGGCTTGATGAGCACTGGTGAACATCAAACAATCTCGTTCGCCACGGCAAATCGCGCCGATGTTCTCTCGCAGGGGACATGTGTCTTCAGGGAATTCCCACTGATAAACACGCACGTGCACCACGTTCGCGCCGCGTGCTTCCAGGCCTGCGACGAGTGAGTGATTCGTAACACCGTACTCCTGCAATCCAATCGTTTGACTGGCAACGGGTACGTGCTGGTCCATCAACTGCAGCACTTCTCGCCATGTGTTTGGCTCCGGGGCCCGATGGGTCGGCTGCAGACCGAATTCTCGCATGGCGACGACCGGCTTAGGCCCCCGTGCAATCGTGACAATATCGGAGAGAGAATCGAGAAAACGCTGCTTATCGACATGGGGCTCGATGGCGGCGATCAATTGCCGAACCCCCACCCCGGTTAAGAAAATGACGATCCCTATCTCGCCCGTCATGACCCGGTACGCGAAGTCGACTGCCTCCTTGTTCTTCTCGATTGCGACTTCTCGCATCGAAGGACTCACGAAAGGCTTTCCACCAAATCGCTCAATCAGCCGAGACAAATCGTCCCGTCTGCGGCTCTCGAGCGCAGCGACGCGAAGGCCTCCAAAGGATGGGGTGCGGATCGAACCTTCCGAGGAAGAAGGCTGCGTTGCATCGGACATAGCGGCTCGTTTAGTGCTTGAAGTGACGCTGACCGGTGAAGATCATCGGGATGCGATATTCATTGCAAGCTGCAATGACATCCTCGTCCTTCTTGGAACCACCCGGTTGTATGATCGCAATGATTCCTGCTTTTGCCGCGCGATGAATCGAATCAGGGAATGGAAAGAACGCATCCGAGGCCAAGATGCTCCCGGCCGATCGCTCCCCAGCTTTCTCGATCGCAATTTCCACGGAATCGACTCGGCTCATCTGTCCGGCTCCGACCCCCACCAACGCCGCGTCTCTCGCTAACACAATGGCGTTGCTCTTCACATGCCTGACCATCTCCCAGCCAAATGCAATGTCGTCCCACAGCTCATCCGCTACGGCAACATTCGTAACGGTCTTCCAGTTGAGACTGGTCGGAGGCTGATTGTCGGCTTCCTGCACCAACACACCGCCGCTAATCAATCGATAGTTCAACTCGCGCGGTTGAATGACCAAAGGTCCCGTCGCCATGAGTCGCACATTGTCTCGCCATTTTGGCTTCGTCTTTAAGATCGAGAGGGCTTCGTCGGTGAACTCGGGCGCAACGATCGCTTCGACAAACAATCCTGGCGTACTGAGCACCTCGGCCGTCTCGGCATCGACCGTGCAATTGAACCCAAGGATTCCTCCAAACGCGCTGAGCGGGTCTCCGTCGAGCGCTTTGCGGCAAGCAAACGATGCTTTGTGAGCAGACGCGGCCCCGCAGGGATTGTTGTGCTTGATCACCACTGCCGATGGTTTCGCAAAGCATCGAACGATTTGTAGGGCGGCGTCCAAGTCGAGCAAATTGTTGTACGAGAGCTCTTTTCCATTGAGCTGCTGGGCGTTTACCAACGAGGCTGCATGCTTCCCGGGCAATCGATAAAGCGCTGCCGACTGATGAGGATTCTCGCCGTACCGAAGCGTGGCTTTGAGCTGCATCGGGATCGTGATGTTGGCTGCCATCTCCAGCGGTTCGCTCTCGCGCGGCGGCTGAGTTTGTTGATGCATGTAGTCGGCGATGCAAGCGTCGTACCGGGCTGTCTGCGCAAAACATTCGGCAGCCAGTCTGCGACGCAACGTCAGGGTTGTGCCTCCCCTGGCAGCAAGGTCTGCTAAGATCGAGTCGTATTGCGTGGGGCTGGTCGCAACCGTTGTGAATGCATGATTCTTCGCCGCGGCTCGGATCAAGCTCGGGCCGCCAATATCGATCTGTTCGATCGCCTCATCGATCGCGACCCCCTCTCGCTGGATCGTGCTCTCGAACGGATACAAATTCACAACCACCAAATCGAATTCGACGATTTCATGGTCTCGCAACGCATGCTGGTCCTCCGCTAGCGTTCGGCGTGCCAGAATTCCTCCGAAGATCTTCGGATGAAGCGTTTTCACGCGGCCATCCATCACCTCCGGAAAACCCGTGTAAGCCGACACATCGTGGGCCTGAATGCCCAGTCCGAGCAAATAATTTCGGGTGCCGCCCGTGCTGTAAATCTCTACCCCCTGCGATACGAGCCCTTTCGCAAAGTGCTCCAGCCCGGATTTGTCGCTAACACTAACGAGAGCTCGGCGAACGGAAGCAATATCGGGAATTGAGAAGTTCTTGGGAGAAGAGGAGGCTGTCACGGTACGATGATTCTGGGGGAGCAGTCCGTCGGGCAGACTTAAGGGAATTCGCTAGTCTTCAGGCAACCTGGATGAAACGAAGCCCTTCGGGTCCGACGAACGTTCCCAGAACGGCCTCTCAAGACGCTTTTGTACTCCCCCCAATCGTCCCAGAAGGCCTCAAGACTCGCAAGCCTTGATCCCTTCGGCCTGCAGCAAACTTTCGATCTCGTCATTGAGCACATCGAGCTCTTGAATGACACGATCATAGCGTTCCACCAACATCTTTAAGGTGGCAACATCTTCGGGTGCCAACGCGATATTTCCTAATTCCAGCGACGGTTCTTCGGTGGGGGACATGCTAATTCCTCGATCGGAAAAGATAGAACGCTCGATCCATTTGGCGCTCGCGATGCCCTCCTCTTCGTCCCAAAACGGAGCGTCTGCCGAGCCTTCTTGACTCAGGTCGTGTTGTCGGGGCTGGGCAAAGGATCCCAATCGGTCAATCTAGGCAGACTGGAAAAGATACAAGGCCCCGTACCCAGCTACGACGTGGTCTAGCAAGTCCGAACTTTCGCTAACGCCCCAATCGCTCGATAGCCTCTTCGGCCCAAGGACTCTGTGGAGCAAGCTGGAGAAAACGGAGCCAGTGTCGAGCCGCCAACTCGGTTTGCTCCTCCTCATCCAAACACCGAGCCAAGTGGTAGTGGACGTCGGGGTAGCCATCGTCCTTGACCAGTGCCCCCTGGAAGGCCGCGATCGCGAGTGGAATCGCACCTGTCTCTGCAAGTACGCAGCCCAAGTTCACCCGCGCTTCCAAGAAATCCTCCTCCAATTCGATGGCGTTGTAATACCTCTCGCGCGCCGCTGTGACATCCCCCAACCGGTACAACACCTCCGCCAACTGAAAACAAACTTCCGCGTTCAAACCGTATCGAGCGAGAATGATCCGATACCATTCGATCGCGTCCTCGAACTGGCCCGCGTCCTCGAGCTCTTCTGCAATTTTGAGCAGATCATCCCGTTTCCAATTCTCCAGGTCACCCGGCACATCGCGACGAACACCTTGCTCCTCCTCGTCCCGACCATAGGCGGGCTGCGCGGCAAACACAATCGGCAACGAATCATCGCTCGCAGCCACGGTTTCATCTTGATCGAAATCGAGATGGAGCTGTCCATTGGCCCCAAGCAATTTCCCTCCCTGGCGCAACAGCAATCGCCGACCATCGACGACCAAATCGAGATCGAGGAGCGATTTCTTTTCCACCCAGGGCTTGAAGTTCGCAAGCTGCTTCGCGATGTCGACGGGACGCGCTCCCTTCGCAATCCAGTTGGCTAACTGCCTCGCATTTTGCACTTGCTCGAAATCAAAATAGGGGAGGCGATGCGCGACCTTGAACGAGGTGAGCAATCCCATTCGATGCCAGCGCCGGATGTTGCGAACAGGTGTTTTCAAGAGCCCCGCCATCATGGCAGGTGTGTAGAGTTGTTTGGGACTCTGCTCGACCAGCCCGAGGCGCTGCCATAGCTCGTGTTCGTGAATGAGGTGTGCACTCCCCTCACGCAATCGTCTGCGCACTGCATCGGTCAGACATTCCGATATGTCCTCGCCAGGGAGTTCGTCCGCTCCGACGACGATCCAATCCACATCGCTACCGATCCGTTCCAGTACATCGGCCCCCATCTCCCGCAGGATCTGCAGGGCTTCTTTCTTCGAGAATGCCCCGAGCTTACCGAAAAAAGCAATCCGCTGGCCCTCGATCCACGCTTGGCTTTCCGCGACCACGTTCGATTTTCCTTGCTGATTGAAAAGTGTCATGGATGGATAGGAACAAGCGACAGGTCGGACTAAAGCTGGATCTTCCAGCTCTGCATCTCACCTAACAATTCCTGCTTCGTCATATCGAACTGGAGCGGGGTGATGGTCACGTGCCCTTTGGCTAACGCGGTGAGATCGGTTTCGTGATCCGTAGGTCGCGGGGGTGGATCATTGGTGGACCAATAATAATTTCGCCCTTTCGGATCCTGCCTCTTGATGTAATGCTCGCCATAACGCTCCACTCCCATGGGAACGCACAGCACTTCAGGTACACCCCCTCGTCGATACTGCTCGGCTGCAGCCGTCGGGATATTGATGTTGTAAAGATCTTTACGCTCTCCCTGGGACTCTAAGATCTGACGGATCAGAGCGACGGCGATCTCTGCGGCCGCTTCAAAATCGGCATGCGGATCATGTTCCAAAGACACGGCAATACTGGGGAGCCTAAAAAACGCACCTTCAATCGCTGCAGCCACCGTGCCAGAGTAAAGCACATTGATCCCTGCATTGAGCCCACCATTGATCCCGCTCACGATCAAGTCGATGGGCTTGCTCGCCAGCTCCGCGATTCCCAACTTCACGCAATCCGCAGGTGAACCTTCGACAGCCCATCCGCGAAAAAAATCACCTTCAAAGATCTCTTTGCAAGTGAGCGGTGTGAGATAAGTGATCGAGTGACCGACGCCGCTCTGCTCGTTAGCGGGAGCAACGACCAATACATCCCCCAGCCGCTCGAGCGCATGCCGCAGAGCATGGAGTCCAGGTGCATAGATACCATCATCGTTTGCTAAAAGAATGTTCACGCACTCAATTCCCGATGCAAGAAAAAAACAAAAAGCAGCCGGTACCTACCAGCTGCTTCGATGAGTTTGAACCAAATCGGTTTCTAGGGCAATGGCTGCTCGACTCTACTTGGTCGCACCGCCAACATCCAGTTTGGTCCACTTCTTCGCGCTCAGCTTCTTGATGGCATCGGCTGAAACGGCACCATTTTCTTTGAACACCAAGGTTTGCAGTTTGGGCATCGCCAATATTTTCTCAATGGCAGCGTCCGTTACTCCGGTCGAACGGATCGAGAGTTCTTTCAAATTGGGGAGCTTCGCGATGACGTCCAGTGTTGCATCCGACATCTGCGGAACACTCCAAATATCGAGAAGCTCTAGGGCTTTCAATCCCTCCAGATTCTTCAGACCGCTATCCGAGATGCTGCTCAGTTCGTGTAGATACAGTCGCTTCAATTTGGGAAGATCCGCAAAGACTTCGAGTGCACGATCGCCGACAACCGGCAAATCGCGAAGAGTCAACCGTTGCAGCCCCATCCCTTTCAAGGCGAGAACTCCTTCATCCCCGAAGCCTTGGCAACGGAAGATCTCGAGCTGAGAAAGCTTGCTGAGCTTTGCCAAATGCTGCCCCGATTGATCGGTGATACCGAAGTCTTGAATGAGCATGTTCTCGAGGGTTGCGTTCCTCGAAAGAAGCTCCATCCCGTAGTCGGTTACCGCCGTGCTGCGATGCTTGAGGGCTTTGAGCTTGGGCAAGTCACCGAGGACATCCATTGTCATGTCACCCGCTTCCATGTTTCCTCGCAAATCGAGGACTCGCAGATCTTGCAGTTTGTTCAGTCGCAGGGTGCTGATGTCATTGAGGCGATTTTGCAACAGTGACAATTGCTGCAACTTTGTGAGCTCCGAAATCGATTTGAGCACTCCGCTCGACATGTTCGAGTTGGAGGAGAGATCGAGCTCGACTAAATCCGGATACGCCTTCACGATCGCTTCGACGCCCGTGTCATCGAGAACCGTATTGGTCAGTGATAGGGACTTAAGACTCTTCAGTCCGAGAATCTTCGATACTGATTCGTTGTTCAAGCTTCTGCAATTAAGGATCTGAAGCTTGCGAAGGTCGCTGAGTTTGTTGAAAAGCGTCAGATCGTCATCGGTGATCTTCGATCCATCGGTGACGACGATCTCAACGAGTTTGTCACCTTCCATCGTCAATTTGGCAACCGACCCGAGCTCTGCCAGCCTCTTTTTGGCCGCCGCTACGTCTTGAGCGTCAGCGGGATGCGCTGCGGTGGTCGCGGCGCAAACGGTTGTAACCATTGAAAGCGAAAGAACCGAGGAGGAGACGAGGCCGGAGAGGCAGGCCACTTGGAAGAACTTTTTCACGGATACCTCAAAAAGGGCGTCGAGTTCACGGAGGAAGGGAATGCGGGTCGTTTCGAGAAGCATGACTTATCAAAACAACGACGGGAGCCAACTGACTCCCGTCGATAACCGTTTAATCTGGCATGAGTTCATACCAGAGTACCTCAAGGACCGGATTAATCCAGTCGATAGCCGTCTCGGTAGGTCGGCTTGATCAAGTCCGCGACGCGTGGAGTCTTGAGCGACGCCAAGTTGGTGACCTTGAGATTCTTCGCATCCCATTCCACCTTCTCGCCCCACTCGCCCATTTCTCCGTCCTTTCCACCCTTCGCGGCAGCCCAAACGGCCAAGTTTCCGAGGAGGATGGTTTCGGTGAGAGGACCAGCTCGCTCGATGAAGTTGGACTTGCAAATCATTGGATTGCCAGCCATCTTAGCTCGGAAGAGCTCGTACATGTTGTTCACGTCGAAGCCGCCTTTGTCTTCGGCCTTCTCGTAATCGATGTTGACCTTCGAAACTCCCTTGAGTTCGTACTTACCGCAGTAATCGTCGGAGCTGTAGAAGGCACCCTTTTCGCCAACGATGAGAACACCGCTGTCCGAAACATTGTTGATGCCCCACTTGGTGAAGACTTCCATCGGGGGCTTGTTGCCCTTGCGGTCGTACCACCAGAATGGAATCGCAGGTCGCTCTGCTGTCTCAGGAAACTCGAACTTGATGATCGAGCTCGCGGGGAAGCTGTCGAAGTCGTGACCGGTCGTCTTGGCTTGAACCGAGATCGGATCCCGAAGACCGCAGGCAGCGAACGGAACGGTGAGCTGGTGGCAAGCCATATCGCCAAGAGCGCCGGTGCCGAAATCCCACCAACCGCGGTGCTGGAAGCTGTGATAGAGACCGGGCCAGAATTCGCGGTCGGGAGCCACACCGATCCAAGCTTTCCAATCGAGCTTTTCCATCGCTCGTGCAATTTCCTTTTTCTTGGCTTCGATCAGCTTTGGTGCCGATTCGGGATCTTCCTTCATCGCTTGTGCAGCAAACTTTTCCATGTTGTTTCGGCGGCCAGGTCCCTGTGCCCAAACAGGGCGGTTCGACCAAGCATAGACTTCCTTGAGGGCTCCCAGAACGCCCGACTTCAATTGAGCAATGGCCTCGCGGGAAGAATCGAGAGCCGTTCCTTGATTCCCCATCTGGGTGCAAACGCCGGTGTCCTTCGCAACCTGGGCGAGCAATCGCGCTTCGTAGATTGTTCGTGTCAAAGGCTTTTGCGTGTAGCAGCTGATCCCAAGACGCATCGCCTCAAGGGTGATCGCAGCGTGCATGTGGTCCGGCGTGCTGACCGTCACGATATCGATGTTCTTGCCGTGCTTAGCAAAAAGCTCGCGGTAGTCGGTAAACTTTTCTGCGGATTGGAAGCCTTCCGATTTGGCCTTTCCGTCCAATGTTCCCCGGTCGACATCGCAGATGGCAACAACATTGCCGAACTGAGCCGCGTTACTGGAGTCACTGCCCCCTTTTCCTCCCACGCCGATACAAGCGACATTGAGTTTTTCGATGGCAGAATTGCTGAACGCTTGCTGCGTTCCAGCAGCGACGAAATAGCCAGCGCTGACGGCTGACGTCGTCTTCATAAACCCGCGGCGAGATGTTTTCGACATGGAGTGTGCTTCCCGTTAGTCTTGGAGTGATTCAATAAGCCGCCAGAACCATGCTCCTTCCAATCCAGCGAGTTCGTTCGCTCGCTTGGGAAACATGATTCGCGCAGCCGCGAAATGGAGCGGTTTTGTTCGCCCTTAATCTGCTGCCTATCTTAGCGAGCAAGATTGGCAGTCGCAACAGTTTGATCAGCTCTTACACGGGTAAAGAGTCAACCGTTCCCGAATCCCTTCCGGGCCGCTGACCGGCCCCCCCCAGTCCCTTTCTTCCGGGTTGACGGCCGTTCCAATGCATCCGGCTTGCCCGCGACTAATGGAAGCCATAACACACTGACGGCCCACAAGGTGACTTAAGGCGCCATTACAGCCATGGCAGTTGTGAAGAAAAGGCGGCAATGGAGACGCTGCGAATAAGACGTCCTCATCCGGCCCTGCAACGGTTGGGAGACCGCACAAGCCGCATTCGAGGTGGAAACCCTACCTCGAGCATGATTGGGGCATCCAGAATCTCTTCAAAAACATGAAGCGATTCGCAGAGAAACGTCCGATGGACCTCTTTGATAGCGTTTGCAACCCCTTCTCCCACACTCTCTGGATCGAGCGAGGTATTCGATGATTCGTCCAGCTACCCTCTGGCGAGCTTTCTTCTGCGCAGTTGGTATCGTGTTGATCATCGGTGGAATCGAGTGTTTGCTGATCGACAGCGCGGTTCTGGTAGCAGGAGTCTTGGATGACCCCGTGCGTCAACAGGCCAGCGGAGGGCTCTTTTCCGCCCCACCGCCCCCTACCAACCGAGTGTTCAAGCCCTCGGAGTGGTTTCCGTGGTCGCTCCTCGCATTCGGGACGATCGTCATGCTTTACTCCGTGTCACTCCGCCGCGACGGTGCTCCCGCCTAGGCTGGACCACCGGGAGAGCCAGCGCGGCGTTAGTAAAGGAGTTCCAGTCCGCCAGAGCCGACATGCAACACTTGCTGGCTGTTGTACTGGGCGTCGTAGCCCGCGAAGAGCCTAGCTCCTCGCCCTGCGCCTAGGCTAAATCCGGCGCCGGTTGAAGCCCAGTCCCTTCCCAAGTCGACCCCTCGTACGGCAAATCCCGCCCCAGGTAAGCCGCTGAACTGAGCTCCGATTAGATAGTTCGTATCGAGGAACTCGTGAAACCACGCTGACCGGAACTCCGGTGTTACCAGGAGTCCTCGCCCTGTCGTCAAACTCTTGGAAAATCGGCCACCGAGAGAACTGCGCAGCGAGTGGGCGTCGATTCCGGTTGTCGCAAGATTAAAGACCCCGCCACCGCTCTCCTTCGCGCCAGCTTGCCGAAGATACGCATACTGCAAACCGGTGTAAGGCTGGAAGGACCAACTTCCTACATCCACCGACATCCCACGCTCCAAGTAGGAGTTCGCTTGCCATCCATCGAGCGTGCTACTCGGTGATCCGCTAACGTTCCCGATCTGAACATTCCGTTGCACCTCAGCATGGTCATAGCCCAACCCTCCCAGAACAAGATAATAGTGCGCATCATCTCGTCCACTCAGGTAGGTGCCGAAATGGTAGTTCTCGACGTTTGCGGATTCGTTGAGCTGTCGGCCTCGCAGATTGCTCCAAGCCATATTGCTCCATAGCCCCCATGCATGTCCGGGCTGCCACATCCTCTGCACGCCAATTTGCGTTCCACCGATGCCGTATCGAAATCCATCGGCATTGCCATCGCTGTCGGCTTGACCGCCCAAACCATATCCGCTGATCCAACCGTCCGTGCGAAGCTCATCGACGGGACCTCGTATCGAATACGACCCACCAGAGGAGTCCGAGGGCCCCATCATGTTTTTGATATGGGAGGACAATTGCGAGATGTAGTACGTCGTATGCTGGAGTCCTGCGACTGGCAACGTTGCGTAAATCGAACCGCTCATCTGATCCAAGCTCTGCTGGACTTGCTGATTGGTCATCGGCGTCATGGCATCGATGATCGATTGCAGGTCCGGTGGAGGGGAAGAGCTGTTGGCATCGATAAACTGCGCGACAGAAAGTTGGTTTTGCGTCGCGGCGACCATCGAGAAGTCGCTCATGTTGGCAATGAGCTCGAAGGAGACCGAGTTCAACCCATAAACCAGCGACGCATCAAAGAACGCTAAATCGTCGACGATCGAGTCGAAATTTCCGGTGACGCTGGTCCCAGTGAGAAACGTATAAACACTGCCGTTGGTGTAATTGCCTGGGGCGCTGAGGACGTTGACCGTTCCGCCTTGAATATTGACGTTGCCGTTGACGACGATCGAGTCATTGTTCACACCGGAAACCGTCCCGGCATCGTTGATCTCGATCGTTGTGGTGCTGCCAGCGCTAAAGGTTGCATTCCCATTCACGTTCAACGTCCCGATCGAATTTCCCGGGGCGAGGGTACCATTGAGAAGCAGCGCACCGATGATCGTTCCACTCCCTCCCAACGTACCATTGGAGTTCACGGTCACATCGGTTGTCGTGTTCGAGTTCACTCGGAACGTACCCGAATTGACGGTGACTCCATGCTGGATGGTCACAGCACCCGTCGTTTCGACGGTTCCCTCTCCGTCGACACTCAACTGATCGAACGTGAAGTCTTGACCGTCGAGCTGCACCCTGGTGTTGCTAGACATGGCGAAGTTCACGGACGCGCCTTCCATGGCATAAACATTTGACGAGGCAGCCATTCCGTCACTGCCGCTCCAAATGTAACCCATGCCTCCGGATCCGGCTGCGACCGAACCGTCGGTGAAGAGGACATTCTCAAAGGTGATTGTCCCCCCTTGGCGCACAAATACCGCGCCCCCCAAACCATCGCCGCCATCGCCACCGGTGAATTCCTGTCCACCATTTCCACCGCCATAGCCCCCTTCGCCAGCCATCGCGCCGTGGAACCCAGTCCCACCGCCACCGCCGCCGAATCCGCCATTCCCCCCATCCTCATATCTTCCTCCCCCACCGCCGCCGCCGAATTCTCCCCCATTTCCCCCATCAGCGTACCCACCGCCCCCACCACCTCCTCCAAACGTTTGACCAGAACTTCCAACTGAAAAATCGCCGCCCCCATTTCCTCCCTCCACCCCGCCGCCGGTTCCACCGATAAAACCAACAGAACTCTCACCGGGCTGGGAGGCACCTCCACCTCCACCTCCACCGATATCACCCGATCCCCCGGCACCGAGAAACCCCCCCCCCCCTCCACCACCGTTATAGCCCGCGGCCCCTCCGTCCCCTCCCAATCCTCCTCCGCCTCCCCCTCCCCGCGAAAAGGAAGAGTTGTAACCGCCGCCGTTCCCGCCTTGAGCTTCATTATTGGCTAACCGGACATTTCGCATCGTGACGTTGCCGGATGTATTGACGAACAGAGCCCCGCCTGCTCCCAGTCCCCCGCCGCCACCGCCTCCCAATTCGGTCGCCGCGCCATTGCCACCTTTCGCGAGACCTTCCGCGATCTTCATACCCTCGATCGACACATTTCCCGACTCGACCCAAAAGACGCGGGACTGGTTTTGCCCGCTGATGACCAACTGATCGCTTCCCAATCCCACAATATTCAAACTGCCTCCCGATCCCTTGGAGATCATCGGAAGCATCGATTGCACGGTGATGGTGTGCCCCATGAGAGAGCTGTCGAAGCGAATTGTGTCCGCCCCCGTCGGATTGAGATTCGCTTGTTCGATTGCATCGCGCAGGGACCCCGCCCCCGCATCTGCCATGCTCGAAACCCAAATGTCGGCCCCGTGCACGCCGGGGGCCACCCAAGTCCCCGTCGTCAGCAACGCTGCGAAGATCGATCGACGCCAGACCCGCCGGGCGACCGGTTCTCGTTTGTTGATTGCAGTGGTTCGGGGGCGAGAAGAACGACAAGACATCAATCCGAACGACATGGATGAATCCTTTCCATCGACCGCACTAGACGAATTTGCGATTGCGTATCCGCAGCGGAGAATCCTTTCTCCTGCGTCGTCTCTATCGGGTGGAAGGAAAAGGCCTGCGTTATCAGATAGAAGGATTTTGCAGATCGTTACAGTGTTATATTCCGGTCGACCCGTTCGACCGGAATAACTTAACGCTTGCTGTTAAACTGTAACGCCTCAGCCCCCGTGCTGCATGTAGATTTCTTCGTAAGGTTGCACCACGACGAAGCCATCGCCCAGGAACTTCATTTGCAGACTCTCGCCGCTTCCACGCCCCAGGAATGTTTTCAATGTAATGTCGGTTTTGAATTCGGGAGTCAGATTTCCACTCCAAGCGATCGTCGCATTCGGATCAGTAAAGACGGGGAGATCTGGAGTCACACGAAGTGTCAGTGGATCGTAATGCGAAGTGATGGCGAGCATGCCGGTGCCACTGAAGCGTGCGTTGAACAACCCACCGCTGAGCATGGCAGCGACCTTGCGTAACATCTTGATGTCGAATTGAAGGGACGTTTCGAACGCAAGCACGTCGTTGGCATTCACGAAGATCGACTCTCCCTCTAGGTTGAGAATCGTGATCTTCTTTCCCGTGTCTGCCAAATAAACAACTCCGCGCCCCGAAGCCTTCGTCAATCGGGTTCCTTCACCGCTCACCATCTTTTTGAGCAAGTTCCCCATTCCTTGTTGAAGAATCCCTTCGCGCTCAAACTTGACATTTCCAACATATGCAATCATCGAACCCGTTTTGGTCCAAATATCGCCGTTCAGGTTGACCTCCAAAACGCGATCCCGCTCTAACTCAAATAACCCTTGTCCACGATCTTTTTGAGTGGAGGTTTCGAGAAACTCACGCAGTCCGAATCGAGCCATAACCCATTCACTCCTCAAGTGAAAGAAACGCGATGAAATCGCGCGGGTCGCTCAGCCAGCCCGCACTATCGCGCAACGAGAAATACCGAGACCGAGCCATTTTGGCGAACCATATCATACACACGTATCGCTTCGCCTGCGGGAACCGAATTGTCGGGATCGATGATCACCGGAACGTCCTGTCGAATCCGTAGAATCGTCTGGAGACGCTGAACGAGCTCTTCAAACCCTGCGACAGCATTCGATTGCAAGGTGTAGCGAACAACATTGTTGGCCGTAGAAAGCTTGATCACGATGTCATTGAAATCGGCCACCTCAGACTCGGTGGGTTGAGGAGCTGCTCCATTGGGAGCAGCTTCAGGTTGGCTGGCGGAAGCCGCAGGAAGTTGCTTCTCTAGCTTTTGAAACGAGGCCGTCGTCAAGAAAAAAATGAGCAATAGAAAAACGACGTCGATCATGGGCGTCATGACGCTATCGACCGATGTGGACCGAGATCCGGAGCTGTACACGCTCTTCATTTCGAATCCTCTTCGTAGACGGCGAAGACAATATCGCTGTTACCGGTCAGCGCGCACATCCGAAGCAGGCCCGCGATCGCCTCGTATCGAGAAGTCCGGTCAGTGCGAATGCGTACGCGGATAGAGACATTCTCCGACTGGTTTCGCTGCGCGATGAGTCGGCGGATGGGATCGAGCGCCATCGGCTGGTTTCCGACTTGATACGAGCCGTCGGCCAACACCTGCACCGTCAACGTCGGCTTGGCCAAATCGTCGGTTTGACCGGACGCTGCGAGGGGAAGCGATAGTTTCAGAAAATTCTCTTGCTTGGCCAAATGACTGCTCACCAAGAAAAATATGATGAGCAGAAAGGTGACATCGATCATCGGAGTCATGTTGATGGCAACTTGACTCGTCCCCCGGTAGTTGGGTATTCGCATGGCTAGGCTCGAATGACTTTGCGCATCAGCCACGTCCCGATGGCTGCTAGCACTATGTTACCCAACCAAAGGGCGACTGCGGGCCAAGTCCCCTTTTTGGACATCTCGAGCGCCAATCCGAATACGGGGTAGTACACCAAAAGGACGGGGATAAAACAGAGACCGAAACTCCACCAATAGTCAGCGCTCTTAATGAGAATGGCCATCGGCACTCCCATCCACACAAACGCAAGGCAGCTGAACCCCAATGCCCATCGTCGCATCGGTTCGGTCCGGAACCTTGCCATCCGTGTCTCGGTCTCTTGGACCATGAGCTGGATCTGCGCCGCCATCGGGTCGTTGAAAGCGATGTATCGCCCCGTGCCGAGCGCGAACGAAAAATTCGCGGCGAGCTGCTCGCGCCGCCGTTCGTTGCTCTCGCTGTGCGTTCGAATCTGATCAGGAATCTCAGTCATCGAGAAACTGGTCGGACTCGATGATGTCGCGCTCGCTTTCGAGGCTTTGTTCAGCGGCAACTCGATGGTCTGCGAACCATTCCACTTCATCTGCTTGTCCCGATCGATATCCACAAACGAATCGATGAGTTCGATGGTCAACAAATCTTTATCGAGATTGACCGAGATGCGCGCCTTCTCGGAATGGATCGTGATAAGTTGCGAATTGCTGCCGGAAAACATCCAAATCGTAGGCTTGATTAGCCACTTGTCCTGCACATCCTCGACATGAATGGAAAAGCCCTTCTCGGATGTATAAGAACGCTGCGATCGCAGCGCAGGATACAGAATCTCTTCGATGCTTCGGAGGACGACTTGCTGCATTCCCGGCCTCGCCCATGAGACGGCTTGATCATTGAGCCAGACCGAAGGCAGGCTCAGCAACAGCCCCAAAAACCAAGCCGGCCGGAAAACCCGCATCGGCGATATTCCCGCGCTCTTGAGGGCGATGATCTCGTTGTCGGCAGAGATGCGACCGTACACGCAGCAAACGGCGAATAGAAGGGTCGCCGGAACCGAGTACTGCAACGCGATCAGCGAAATGTACGGAAAAAGCTTCAAGATCGTGAGCGTATTGACCCCCTCAGCGACCAGTTGCTGCCCCACAAAGATCAACGAGATCACCAGGGTCATGGAGATCAGCATCAGGAGAAACATCTTGAGCACGTCACCAAGGACGTACCGCGTGAACTTGCCGGGGATCATGCCGCAAGTCTAGCGAAAGGCCCGGCTCAAAGTGACCCCAGTTTCGAGCCCAAACCTCGACCCAACCAACGAAAAAAAACACCGCACTCAACCCAGAACCAGCCGAAGGTCCTCTCCCTCCTCCAGCAAACTCCGAATCTCATGCGGTGTTATTTTTTCATCTAGGGGACGCTGCCTCGCACACACACGTTCGACTTCGTCCCGTCATGGAACCTGTAGTTTGCATTCCGCGTGCCAGCAGACCTACCCAGCCTCCCATCGAACGAGCTAGCAATCAGTTACCAACCACACAAAGGTAACTTATCTTCCGCTAAAGGCTAATTCAGGCCTTGCGGCGACCTCAGAAAAAAATTTGCTAATGGTACGAGGGACTCGCTTCCGATTCCTGGCACCGGGAGGATGCGAACTCGACAGGCAGAGAACTTGCACAGAACACGTCAAACTGCCTGTTTTTTGTGCAACGCGATGCAGCGTCTGGGGGGCGGTTACCCAGAGTTTGAGGGGGGGGCCATTCGAACAGGATGAAATTCAGGATTTCAACTTGGAAAGCTGCGATGCCTGGAAAAAGTCTTCGTCCTGTAACGATTGCATCAATCAGGCCCACCATGAGGGGGGTTGTTGGTGAATAAATCTAGCTTTTTCGAGAGCTTCTTAATCTACAGCGCACGGGTTCCGATGCTAGTTTTGCGAGTCCGTGAGAAGTGCAGGTGCTCCACGTCTGCCCACTTCGCTGCCGCTAGTGATCCCTCGCGATGGTTCAGGGAGAGAAAGTAGGCAACCGGAAGGAAAGGATTTCCATCGTTTCGTTTCAATGCCTGCCAAGGCGACTCCAACTTTTCAAACCCAACGAATCATCGTGGGTGCCATTACCAATCCAATCGGGAGATATACATAGATGTCACGTATCAACACGAATGTTAGTTCGTTAAACGCTCAAAACCGCTTGAACCGAACCAACGGGGACTTGCAGACCGCTCTGACCCGATTGAGCACCGGTCTCCGTATCAACACCGGGAAAGACGATCCAGCAGGTTTGATTGCCAGTGAAGCGTTGCGAAGCGACATTACCAGCATCAACAAAGCTCTCTCGAACACCCAGCGCGCCAACCAAATCATCGGAACGGCGGACTCGGCCCTCGGACAGGTTAGCTCTCTTCTGAACGATATCCGGGGCTTGGTCACCGAAGCCGCCAACAAAGGGGCACTGAGCGACGATGAAATCGCTGCGAACCAGCTCCAAATCGACTCGTCGCTCGAAGCGATCAACCGCATCGCTCAAACGACCACGTTCCAAGGCCGTCGACTTCTCGACGGTTCGCTCGACTTCCAAGTCTCGCAAGGCACCGGATTCAGTTCCGTAAAAGACCTTCAAATCGACTCGGCCAACCTCGGGGCTTCCGGCAGCGTCGGAGTCAACGTCGAGATCAGCGCCGCAGCCACCCGCGCTACGATCACTGCAGACGTTCCCGCAGCCAATGCGTCGGAGAAGGCTCGCAGCACTTTCACCTTCGCTGATTCGACCGTCGGTGCCGAAGCTTCCGGGACGGTCAACATGGCGACTTCCTTCTTCGGTGGCGATGAAGCGACCGGCAACATCGGTTTAGATGCGGCCACCGTTGCCTATGTCGAAGCCAATGGAACCTTGACGCTCGGAAGCGGAGCGGCCCTCAATATCACAGCTCGCGATGGTTCGATCGTCGACGGTGCCATCGGTAACGATGTTCGTATCAACATCACCACCGGCGCTTCGACGACCGGTTCCTACGATGCCGATACCAACACACTGAACCTGCAATTGGCCACGGGCGCAACAGCAGCGACGGCAGTCACCGCCCTCAACAGCGTTTCGGGCATCAACAGCCTCTTCAGCTTCTCCGGCGGTAACGCGACCAACGTCGCTGCAGCCGATGCCGGTATCCGAACCGGAGTTCTCTCCGGCGGTACTTCGATCGTCCCAACGACCTTCGCTCAAGCGTCCGGGGCAGACGTTGCATTCGGAGACGGTACCAACGGCTACACTTTTGACATCGCAGCGGTTGCAGGTGGATCGTTTGACGGAGCTCGCGGCAACGCAACCGATATCACCTTCTCGATCGTGAACTCGGGCGGTACCAGCGCATCGTATAACGCAGCAGGCAATAGCGTCGTCTTGACGATCGACCGATCGCAATCTGACGCGGACATCCAAACCGCAATCAACACCGCTTTGAGTGGACAGTTTGTCTTCTCCGACGTCCAACAAGCCGGTACGCCCGCGAACGTTGCGAGCACAACCGTCGCGAACCCACTCACAGGTGGTACCGACACACCGCTCGCTCTCGGTAGCCGAGCTGGCTTCCAGTTGACCGCTGTAGATGGTGGAGCCGCAGACGGCGCAACCGGGAACAGCACCGACGTTCAATTCATCGAAGCGGCTTCCGGAACCGAAACCACTGCGGTATACGATGCAACGGCTAATCGCTTAAACATCACCGTCGGCCGGGGTGCAACGGTTGCAGATGTGGCTTCTGCCATCAACGCGGAAGGAACCTTCGAAGCAGCCAACGTTCGCTTTGCGGACGCTCGGTTCAACTCCAACGATATCGGTGCTCTCACCGACCCAATGTCGACCGGTACCGACACGGTTGCGGCCTCGTCCTTCAAGCTGACCGCTGTCGATGGCGGCTTGGCGGACGGTGATGTAGGTAACAACACCAGCCTCATCTTCAGCACCGGTACGACGACCGACGTCATCTATGACGAAGCTTCTAACGAACTCCGTGTCACCGTCGGTGAAGGAGCAACGATCCAAAACATCGCTGACGCGATCACGGCGAACGTTGGAAGCGTCTTCACCGTATCCGATGTGGCGAACGGAAGTGCAAAGTTCAATCGTACGCCTGCCAACGCTGACTTGGGAACCAAGACCGGTGTCTTGACCGGCGGATCCACCAGCTCGTCCGGACTCAGCGATCAGCTGATTGTCGAATCGTCGAACCCCGGGGTCGATTTCAATGGCGTCTCGATCACCTTCCAAGAAGATGCGGCAGTCGCTGCCAACGCTCCTACTGCAACCTACACCGCTGGAACGGGCGGAAACCCAGGCTCGATCTTGATCCGCGTCAGCAATGCAGGCAGCACCCAGTTGTCGGCAGTCGCCTCGGCAATCAATAACATCCAAGATTCCAACAACCAGCCACTCTTCGCCGCCTCCCTTAGCCCCACCAGCAATGGTGATGGAGTCTACAAGGGTGCTGTCGAATCGGTGCCTTCCGCAGGGACGATGACCGGCGGGGCACTGGGAGGTGGACTCCAAGCCGACCTGGTCTTCCAATTGACGGGTGGCAACGGAGCGGAAGTTTTCAAGTTCCAAAAAGGTGTCTCGGTCGACAACATCATTCAGTCGATCAATTTGCTCAAGGACTCGACCGGCGTCGAAGCCGTTCTGAACGATGATCAAGACATCGAATTCCGAAGCACCGAGTTCGGCTCGGCCGGTATTGTGGCTGTCGAAGTTCTCAGCGAAGGTGTCGGCGGCACGTTCAAGGATGCTCTACAAGGTGGTCCTCGCGCTGTCGGAACCGATATCCAAGCTACGGTCAACGGTACCGTCGCTTCGGGTAAAGGAAACCAAATTTCGCTAAGCACCTCCACGCTGAGCTTCAGCATGACCGTCGAGGCAGGCTCGAACACCTCGGTGAATTTCAACATCACCGGCGGTGGCGCGATGTTCCAACTCGGACCAGATGTCGTTAGCAACCAACAAGCTCGACTTGGGATCTCGAGCTTGAACACAGCAAAGCTTGGCGGTGTCTCGGGCAAACTGTTTGAACTGGCCAGCAGCGGCAACAGCTCGCTCACCAAGGACGTGACTCGCGCTTCGTCGATCGTCGATCAAGTCATCAACAAGGTGACCACCCTTCGCGGACGACTGGGTGCGTTCCAACGAACCGCTTTGGAAAGCAACACAGTTTCGCTCAACGACACGCTCTCGAACTTGAACGAAGCTCAAAGCACCATTCGCGACGCAGACTTTGCGAAGGAATCCGCGAACTTGACCCGTGCTCAGATCTTGGTTCAGTCCGGAACAAGCGTTCTCGGAATTGCAAACCAAAGCTCGCAGTCGGTTCTCTCGCTCCTCCGATAAACCCGACTTCCTAGCGAAAAAACAATAAGGCGTGCCACAAGCACGCCTTTTTTTATTGCTAGCAAAGATCTCACGGGATCTTTGCCCCCGAACTGTCGATAATCTAACTCCTAAAAGGAATAGTTTCTTACCAATCGAAAACCACCGAGCGCGGCTTTCCGTGGCATAGTAAAGAATCATGGGACGTATCCAATCTAACATCGGCTTGACCTCTGGAATCGATATCGCCAAGACGGTCGACCAGTTGATGACCGTTGCGTCCAAACCGGTGGATCTTCTCAACACGCGCGTCAAAGGCCTTCAGGCTCAGCAAGTAGCCATCACCGAACTAACGGCCCTGGTGGTCGGCATTCAACTCCAATCCGACCGAATCGGTGTTGCATCTAGCATCGCGACCACGACGGCGAACTCGGCCAAGCCGGACGTCGTCACAGCGGCCATTTCCGGTAAAGCAGTGCCGGGGAATTATTCCGTCCAAGTTCTTCAGACGGCTCAAACGGCAACGGCCTCGAGCGCTCCGATTTCCAGCACCTCGGAACTACTGCAAGCGGGCGAATTCGTCGTACGAACCGGTGGCTTCGTCGATGGAAGCATGGATCTCGATGATGTGCGAGGAGGATCAGGCGTTACCCGTGGCTTGATTCGTGTCACGGATCGCAGCGGCACTTCGAAAGAAGTCGATCTCCGATTCGCGGCAACCATGGAAGATGTCGTGAAGGCGATCAACAACTCAGGACTCAAAGTCAGCGCGAAAACAGTTGGGGACCGGCTGACGCTCAATGACTTGAGCGGACAAACCACCTCCAACTTGATCGTGGAAGAAGTGGGCGGAGGCCGTACCGCCGCAGACCTTGGCCTGGGAGGTATCAACGTCAGCACCAATACTGCGACCGGGGACGATCTCGCCTTCCTCGGTGCATCGACTCGTTTAAGTACGCTTCGCGATCAACGTGGCCTCTCGATGCGATTCGGGAGTGAGTTGACGGTAAACCTGAAGGATGGAACATCTCTTTCTGTCGATCTCGACAGCTCCAATCCGCCGCGAACCGTCGGACAACTTCTTGCCAAGGTCAACGCAGCGAACCCTGACAAATTGGAAATGCGGATCCGTGAAAACGGTGATGGATTCGACCTGATCGACAAAACAAGCGGCTCCAACACCTTTGCCGCGTCAGGCCGACTCGCGAGCGAATTGGGCCTCGCAAGCACGACGGACGTCAATGGCGTGATCTCGGGATCGCGCGTCCAAAATACCCTCTCGGGTCCCTTGCTCGGCACGTTGAACGGAGGAAAAGGGATTGGAACTCCCGGAACCGTCGCGATCACCAATCGTGTCGGTGTGACGACGCAAGTCGACTTGTCGGGCAGCGAAGGATTGCGAGATGTGATGGATAAAATCAACCAAAGCAATTCAGGAGTGACCGCTTCACTGAATCGTTCCCGAACCGGAATTGTCTTGCAAGATGTCACCGGCGGCTCTGCCAGCAATCTTATCATCGCAGATGGCGATGCGAATGGAACGGCAACAAAACTGGGGCTCGCGGTCAACGTTGCCAAGAGCAGCGTCGATGGTCAGTCGCTCAAGATGCAATATGTTGGTGAAGCCACCGAGCTGTCTCGATTGAACCAAGGTCGGGGCGTCCGTATCGGCAGCTTTACTATCACTAACGGCTCGGGAGGACAGAAATCGGTCAGCATCACCCCCAATACGAAAACAGTTGGGGACCTGCTGGAGTTGGTCAACGCTAACACGATCGGCGTTCAAGCTCGTCTCAATGACGACGGGGATGGGATTGTCATCGTCGACTCCTCGAATGGATCCGGCAGCCTTACTATCACCGAAAACCAATCGGGTAACACAGCCAAAGACTTAGGAATCCTCGGAACCGGCGTTTCAAAAACCGAACCGAATCGTCGCGAAATCAACGGCAGTCAAACCTTTCGCCTGCAGGTAGGCGCATCCGACACCGTCTCCGATGTTGTGAAGAAGATCAATGATGCAGGTGGCCCCATCACCGCCTCGCTCCTCACATCCGGTCCTTCGACCGTTCGAGTACTCCTCACATCGCGTGCCACGGGCGAGGCCGGCCGCATGGTTGCCGATGGAGATGCAATCGGCCTGAACATCAACGCCTCCGGAGCCGCCCGCGATGCCTTGATCTCGGTCGGCGGCGCGTCGGACACAGGTGGGACACTGATCCGCTCTTCCACCAACACCATCAACAACGCAGTGGAGGGCGTCTCGTTGACGCTCAAAGGAACCTCCACGAGCCCTGTCGATATTTCTGTTACCCAGAACAACTCCACCCTCGAACGCAACTTGCAGTTGTTCGTCGATCAGTTCAACAAAGTCCGCGACAAAATCGACAAGGAAACCGAATTCAACACCGACACCGGAACCACAGGGATGCTGATCGGCAGCTCCGAGGTCCTCCGCGCAGAACAAACCCTTACTCGACTTATCACCCAGCGAACCTTTGGTTCAGGACGAGTTCAATCGCTCGAGCAACTCGGCCTTAGCTTGAACGATAAAGGCAAACTCGAATTCGATAAAGAGAAGCTCACCAAAGCCATCGCCGCGAACCCCGAAGATGTCACCAGCTTTCTCACAAAAGAGACGACCGGCTTCGGAGCCCGCGCCAAAAAGGCTCTCGACGCAATCGTGGGCATCAACAACAGCACCTTGGTCCTTCGGAATCAATCTCTCCAGCGCCAGATAGAATCGACGAACAAACGGATCGAAACACAGAACGCACGATTGGGCCGAGAACGTGAAAGACTTCTCAATCAGTTCTACAAACTGGAAGAGACCCTAAGCAAGATCCGTAACAACAGCAATGCCATGACAGACATCAACTCTGTTCTCGCTCGATTCCAAGATTTGTAATTCGTCCTCCTCTGAAAACAGCAGAGGCCGCTCATCGAAACGAGCGGCCTCTGCAATCTAGGAGTGGGAGGTAAGCATGGTTGCAAGATGCTTACCGAAACCGCAGATACCACAGCAGCATTGCTCAAAGCCCCAAAGAACAATGCACTGGCTGGTACACCGCAGCGGAATCCCACCCACAGGTTTGTCGTGCTCATGCTGAGCGGACAATTACAAACCTAGGTCACGTTTGGAACGAAGGCAAATCTCTGCAAATTTATTTTCCGAAAACAACAAAAGGCTTAGCCTCTTGAATTGCAGCTCCCGCAGACAATAAGACTCCCTCGGAAAACATACGCCCAGTCAAGGCGACGGTACGAGGCTTTCGCTCGCTCTCTTCTTCACCAAAGCTGACCACTAACGTGGGATGCCCCGTCAAATTCATCCTGGAAAGATCCCCATCGCCGATTAGCAAATCGACCTTGCGCAACTCGCTCTCCGTTTCGCGGATCATTGCGACTCGCCAGCGCATTCCATGCAGATAGTCGACGGCCCGCACCCACTGCGCTTCGCGAAAGGAGGGCCCCCACTTCCCTAACTCACTGTCCTCTTTGGCGTCCCGAAAGAGCATCTCGTGCACCGAAGCTGCCTCGGTACCCAACGCATCGGACATGATTCGAATCGGTGCGTCGGGGAACTGGAGCTCCACGATTTCGGCCCCCTGCCCCTCGAACCAACTTCGACTCTCGCGTTCCGAGGCATTCATTCGGCTCGTCACTCCCACACGAAGGCCCTGGAGCGTAAGCTCGGAGCGGCCCGTCCAAGGAAGCTCAACCACCGTCGGATCCAACCCGTCCGGTCCCAAAATGGCCGCGAAAATCGCTTCGCAATCCTCGACACGATTGGCGATTGGTCCAACCTTATCCATCGTCCATGACAAAGTCATGCACCCTGCTCGACTTACCCGTCCAAAGGTCGGACGCAATCCTGACGTTCCGCATACGCGTGTCGGCGAAACAATGCTTCCCAAAGTCTCGGTCCCGATCGCAAACGGACAAAGTCGCGCCGCAACGGCCGAGGCGCTTCCTGCCGATGACCCCGAACTTCCTTGCTCGGGATTCCAAGGATTCTTGGTTTGGCCACCATGCCACACATCTCCCCACGCGAGCGTTCCCACCGAGAGCTTAGCCAACAAAACCGCACCCGCCTCTTGAAGCCTACGAGCAACGGTCGCGGTCTCCTGCCACTCGCGATCTTCATAACGCCCCACTCCCCAACTGCAAGGCAACCCGCGCACCGCGATTATATCCTTGGCACCCCACGGAATCCCATGGAGCAACCCTCGATCCGTTCCACTCGCTAACTCCTTGTCTCGTTCCTTCGCCGTTTCGATCGCTGCCTCATTCATGCGTACAACGCACAACAATTTCTCGTTCGCATCTTTCAATCTCTGGAAATAAAACTCGGTCAAATCCTCACTGGTAAACCACTTCTGTCGCAGTCCATACGCTAGATGCTTAATCGACCACTCGAGCACATCCTCGATTCGATTGTCCCAAACCAATCCCGTCGATTTCGGAACAACTGGAAGCACAGAAGCATCCAGCCCGCGATCTTGCTGAAACGGAAACAGATTGCCCTTCTCATCGGCAGGCAAAAAGAAAGAGGGGCGGTACGCGAGGGGCATCGGTACATTCTCGCTGGGCAATCGTTGTCGATATGCTTTCCAGCCCGCCAATTTCCGATTCAAACTCTTTGCCACCTCTTCGCACTGTTCGTCGGTCCAACGGACATCGGCGATCCAGCACGCTTCGGATATCTGCCTACCCGTGATCTCGGTCGCTTCCGGTGTTTGCGCTGCGATAGCTCGTCCGAGAACGGGCGAGATCGACATGCTGCCACAAATCCCACTCCCCAACGCGGCCAATACGGCTTGCCGTCGCGTTACCAATCCCATGATCCTCTCCTTTTCGGCTAAGTAAAAGCTTCAGTGCGACAAATGGCTTGGACGCGCTTTGCCGGCAAAGAGAGGATCGATTCTGCAAACAAAGCAATCAACATGAACCACGCAAACCAACGCCAAATCTCTTGGACTAATCCGGTGTCGGCCAGCGTGGCATCGACGCGATACCAAACCAACCCCTCGAATATCTTCTCCAGATCTTGGTCAGAAATTCTAACCTGCAGGTCTTCCTCCGGTCGACGGTTTTGTGCAAACGGAATCGAATCCATTCGATAGACTCCTGCGTGCTCAAAGAAGCGATTCGATAGAACGTTCTCGTTCCCCAACACCATTTCCGTGCCGTCACTCCAAGGTGACTCTGTCGTATCGACCCATCGGTTGGGCTGCCTGCCCAACTTCTCTGCTCCCTCTTGAATCATTCGTTGCACCATGATGTACAACGCAATACCGTTCGATGCCAAATTGGTGTCGCCGACTTGTGTGGTACTCCCCATCGCATAGGCCGCGCCGGAACTCTTCTCCGATACCGAATCCAATCGCACCAGCCAACTCGCTCCATCCTCTAGCCGCGCTAGCTCGGTCGCAGATGTTTCCATCTTGCAATACCTCGAGACCGTGACATCCCCTAACGGAACGGCATTACCATTCTGAGTGTTTCCAAGGAGAACTGTGTCGTTGCGCCAAGGCCCTACGCGCAACCCTATCGCCTCCGGGTCTCCTGTCACATCGGCCTCGACCCAGTTGGACCACTGCAACCCGAGAAACCGCTGGGGCGCTGGGACCTCAGGTGGCAAAAAGAGAACTTGCCCCCCTCGTTCGATGAATCGTTCCAGCAACTTTCCATCGTCCCCTTGCGGAAGCGGTCCATGCCAAACGACCAACACCACCTCGTCCCAGACCGCGATCGCCATTTGAGAAGGCTCAATAGTCTGAACAGATTGTTGCACCGAGCTTTCAGAAGAAATCGCTGCTGCTAGAGAAATAGCGTCGAGCTTCGAGAAATCCTCGCTAATGATTAGAGTTTTGCGAGGCAAGGGAGGTTCGAATGCAAAGTATGCTACGTTGTCCGCTTCATTGGAATCCGGACGGATTCGGATCGCCCCCCATCCCGTGGCCTTCTCCGGGGCCTTATCGATCGGAATGCGGAAGCCTTTAAGCTCTCCAACTCCCGAAACCAAATCGAGGTTTACGATCGTGTTCGCATCTCCGATCCGTATCTCAAGCGGAATGGTCTGATTCGCCTGCGCCGTCCCGGATTCCAGCTGGGAAGCCACGACGCGGCAACTGATCGACAGTTCATTGCCATCATCCCCCGCAATGAGCTTCGCCGCATCCAGTTGGATGGCGAGATTCGACAACTCCGAATGCGTTTCCAGTACCTGAAACCGTACCTCTGCACTCCCTTCCTGAACGGCAGAACGCATGGATGCCCACTCGCCGGACTCGCTTCGCCAATCGCTCTCCCGACGGTCCGACGCAATCCAAACCGTGGCGCGCGCCGCCCCTTTTTGATCGATGTATCGACAGGCTTTTTCGACCAACGCCGGAAGATTCGTGGTGAGAGCATTCCCTTGCAATCGCGGATCGCGCACCCATTCGCTCGGACTGGACAATTCGATCGGGTCCTCGTGCCCCGATGTGAACACCATCGTCACCCCCGTCCCAACCGTCTTGCTCCAGTTCGCATAGTTTTCGAGAACGGTTTGAAGCTTGGTCACACCCCGCTCCGAAACCGACTGCTGCATGCTAGGAGAACGATCGAGAACGAGAACCTGCAATTGGGAAACATCGGACGCTAGCCAGCCAGACACGCCGCTCGCGAGCGGACGGGCCATGAAGAATACGAGCGCCGCGATCGCGAGAGCTCTCAAAGCCAATACGATCCACTGACGCAATCGACTATATCCACTCGACATTCGACTCGCCACCAATAGAAACTGCATGGCAGCCCATGGGACCGACTGATAACGCCTCAAGTGGATCAAGTGAACAAGGATCGGAATAGCGAGCAGAGGAAGCGCGAAGAGCAAGACGGGTTGCAAAAAACTCATCGCACACCTCGGCTGCCGGTGCGTCCCAACAAACATCGTGTGAGCACTTGCTCGTAAGGTTCATTGGTAATGGTGCGATGGTAGTCGACCCCGGTCTCGATCGCGATGGCCCGCATCCGCTCCAAATACTCTCTCAATGCACGATGGTAGCGATCGGCGAGCTCCGCCGGATCGGTGAAAAGAGGCATCCCTCCTTCCATATCCAAGAAACGGACCGGGCGCTGAAACTCGAATGCGATCTCTTGAGGGTCGAGCAAATGAAAGACGACGACATCATGTTTGCGAAATCGCAAATGCTCGAACGACGATTTGAGCTCCGCCGTATCGACGAAAAGATCGGATACCACAACCACCAATGCACGCTGTCGAAAGGTTTCCGCCAACTCATGCAATACGGCAGGCAGATGGGTAGCCCCCGCCCCCTTGCATTGCTCCAATTGGTCCAAGACGACTTTCAAATGAGCCGGTGATCTTCGCGGCGGGATGTTCTGTGTCAGCTTTTCCGAGACGCACGAAAGTCCCACTGCATCCCCCTGTTGCGTCGCCAGATAAGCGAGCGTCCCCGTTAAACACTTCGCAAAAAAGAGCTTGGATGGATTCCCCTTGGACGCGAACTCCATGGAGCCGCTCGTGTCGACTACCAAACAACATCGCAGATTGGTGTCGGCCTCGAACTCCTTCACGTAGTAGCGATCGGTCCTCCCGTAGGCTCTCCAATCCAGCCTTCGCAGATCGTCACCGGGAACGTATTTGCGATACTCCGCAAACTCAACGCTCGACCCCAGGTGCGGCGACGCGTGACGCCCTGAAATGTTTCCTTGCATCGCAAAGCGAGACAAGAGTGGGAGCGCCGAAAGCCGCGACAGCACCTGCGGATCCAAGAACGAACGCGTTACAGGAAGCATGCGATCATCCTTTATTCCATTTCATCGATCAATCGCTGCACGATCTGCTTGGCAGAGATCCCTTCGGCTTGAGCGGCAAACGTCGTGATGATGCGATGGACCAGCACAGGCTTCGCAATGGCTTGAAGGTCTTCGAGCCGCACCATGTAGCTTCCTTGCAATGCGGCACGACTCTTGGCCCCTAAAATCAGATTCTGGACCGCGCGAGGCCCCGCCCCCCAACTGACATACGACTTCATCCAAGCAGGAGCGGTCTCTCCCTGAGGACGCGTCTTGCGTACCAACTTGGCCGCGTACTCGTAAATATGATCCGGCACGGGAACTCGTCGAACAAGCTTCTGGAATCCGATGATCTCTTCCCCTGTCATCACTGGACTCAACGTCGACGCGTCATCTCCGGTCGTACTCCTCGCGATCTGAATCTCTTCTGCCTCGTTCGGATAATCCAACTCGATCAGAAACATAAAGCGGTCCAGCTGGGCTTCGGGCAGCGGATACGTCCCCTCTTGCTCAACTGGATTCTGCGTGGCTAAGACCATAAACGGGGAATCGAGCTCGAATGTTTTTCCCAGCACCGTTACCCGCTGCTCCTGCATCGCTTCCAGAAGTGCCGCCTGGGTCTTTGGTGGAGCCCGGTTGATTTCGTCCGCCAAGATGATGTTCGCGAAGATCGGACCCTTGATGAACTGAAATGCGCGACGCCCTTCGTTCGACTCCTGAAGAATATCCGTACCGGTGATATCCATCGGCATCAAATCGGGCGTGAATTGAATGCGACTGAAACCGAGGGACATCGTCTCAGCAACTTTGCCAACCAAAAGCGTCTTGGCTAAACCTGGCACCCCCATCAGCAACGCGTGACGCCGCGCGAACATGCAGATCGCCAACTGCTCAATGGTATCCTTTTGACCGACGATCACTCTTCCGAGCTCGCCCGAAAAACGGCGATACGAATCTCGCAATCGATCGATGAAATGAACGTCGTCATCGGACAGGCTAGAGACGGAGGATGGGTTCGTACTCGACATGGAGTCCTTCGATTTCGTTGCACTCGGAATGACAGCGGGGGACCACAGGGTGGACTAGGGTGGGCAGCCAATGAGGGCTTCCCAATGAGGGCACCTCAGTGTAGTCCAATTCTCCCCGGTTACCATAGACGACGCCCCCCGCTCGAGTAGGATAGAATCCTCCTGCCACTACACCCGCCAACATCCCCGCCACTTTGCTTCAAAGGCTCCCTATGCGCCGAGCACGATCTCGCAACGTCGCTTCTCTCGCTTGCCTCGCACTCACATCTTGGGCCTCGCTCGAGTCGGCTTCCAGGGGTGAGGAATCCTACGATCCGAACCGCTTTGAAAAAACCGAACTCGTCGGTAATCTCATCCAGCCGATGGAATTAGCGATCGCACCAGATGGAACGATCTTCTTGATCGAACTGGCTGGCGAAATCAAACGACTCGATCCCAACACAGGATCGCTGGCGACGATTGGCAAAATCAACGTGACAACCGAACAGGAAAACGGATTGATCGGCCTCGCCCTCGATCCCCATTTCGAGAGCAACGGCTGGGTCTATTTGCAATACTCGCCCCCTTCGTTCAGCGGTCAACATGTCAGCCGCTTTACCTATCGCGACGGCAAATTGGACATGCAAAGCGAAGTGCTACTCCTCCAGTACGAAGAACAACGTCAAGAATGTTGTCACCATGCGGGTTCGCTGGCGTTCGGACCGGACGGATGCCTCTACATCAGTGCGGGAGATAACACGAATCCTTTCGGTGATTCCGGTGGTTATGCGCCTATCGACGAACGAGATTCGAAAGGTTCCTTCAACGCATTGCGAACATCTTCGAATACGAAGAACTTCAACGGCAAGATCCTTCGCATTCGCCCCAACGCAGAAGGGGGATATGAAATCCCCGAGGGGAACCTCTTTCCCGCCGATGGTTCCGTCGGCCATCCCGAGATTTATGTCATGGGATGCAGAAACCCTTGGCGTATCAGCGTCGATCCGAAAACGGGATTCTTGTACTGGGGTGACGTGGGCCCCGATGCCGGTGGCGATAACGAACGCGGGCCACGCGGCTATGACGAAGTCAACCAAGCGAAAACGGCGGGATACTTTGGATGGCCATTGTTCATCGCCAACAATCAGCCTTATGCAGCCTACGACTACCAAACGAAACAAACAGGAGAACGATTTGATCCCCTCAAACCGATCAACCGGTCGGTCTTCAATACCGGCTCCCCCTTGCTTCCACCTGCTCAACCCGCCTGGATCTACTACCCAGGTGGTCCATCCGAGGAGTTCCCGGAGCTAGGGTCGGGAGGGCGGACCGCTTGCGCTGGTCCCACCTACGATTTCTCTCCCTCGCTCAACTCGCCGACGAAGTTTCCAGAACACTTCCATCGATGCCTGTTTATCTACGAATGGTCTCGAAACTGGATCGCAGCAGTCCACCTGAATGACGATTCCAGCATCCAAAGAATCGAACCCTTCTTACCCTCCATGCGATTCACTCGCCCGATCGACATGGAGTTCGATCGCCAGGGTGTACTCTACGTCATCGAATACGGGGAAACCTGGGGCCGCAACCCAGACGCTAAACTGATCCGACTTGACTACCACCGCGGCAACCGTGCCCCAACCGCCCAAATACGAGCCGATAAGTTAGCTGGCAAGGAACCACTTCAAGTCGAACTCTCCAGCGATGGCTCATCGGACAAGGACGGCGACACGCTCCAGTATCGCTGGTTGGTATCCAAAGTCCCTGCATCACCGGAAGCCCCCCAAGCCGCTTCAAGACCAGCACCAGCCGACCTTCAACTGATCGGCACAACCCCCAAACTGCAATGGACGGCGACGCAGCGAGGTGTCTACAACGTTCAACTCGAATTGACAGATCCCCAGGGCGGCCGAGGAACCGCTACCTTGACGCTCGTCGTCGGAAACGCAGTTCCCGAACTGCAGTTTGTTCGGCCTAAGCATGGTGACTTCTTCGATCTCGGCGAACGGGTCTCTTTCAAAATCAAAGTCAAGGACCTGGAAGACGGGACCTCGGACTCCGACGAATCGGAAGAACTGGATTTGGAGTTTATCGACGCGGACGCTCCCAATCGAGTGAGTGTTCAAGCGACGATGATCTCGGGAGAGAACTCGGAAGATCCAGCGTCGGTTCCAGCCGGACTGAAACGAATGCGAAACAGCGATTGCTTCAATTGCCATAGCGTCGAAACTCCCCTCATCGGTCCCGCCTTTGTCGACGTTGCCAAGAAATATCGAGATCAACCTGGCGCCATCGAAGCGTCTGTCGAACGGGTCCGAGTTGGGTCGACCGGTGTCTGGGGTAAAGTACCCATGCTACCTCACGAACAATTCACACCATCCGAAATCCGCGAAATGGTGGAATGGGTCTTCGCAGCCGTTCCCAACCCCGCCACGGAATACCGCTCCGGACTCTCGAATATTGTCGAGTTGCTCACGGATAAAAAGGACTTCGACGGAAAGCTTCAATTGAACGCAACCTATCGCGACAAAGGCTGGGGATCGATACCCTCTATCTCAACCTCCCAATCCATCGAATTGCGTTCGCGAACCTTGCAAGCGGAACGAGCCGACAAGATTCACGACATGCAGATACTTGGTTCTCACAAAGCAGGAAACGGAAAGTTTTGCGGAGCCATCAATCACGGCTCTTATCTGCGAGTCGACCGCGTTCCGTTGAATCAATTTCACTCCATCGTCGCCAACGTCACGTCCGCGGGCGCGGGAGGCAAGATCGAGGTACGCAGAAATGGTCCCGACGGTCCGCTCGTCGGTACCTTACAGGTCAAGGTCAATGGGGATTGGGATGGGTGGTACGAAGTCGCTATGGAAAAGCCCTTGAAGGAAGCGACCAGTGCCGAAGCGTATGCCGATCTCTACTTTGTCTGTGTCAACGAAACCAATCGGTCCGGCCTGATGAACATCGATTGGATTCGATTTGTGAAGTAACCGTAGAATTCACGCCTCGCTGCTTCGGATCGAAACGCTAGGGAGACTTCTTGAGAATCTTCTCCCACCATCGCCGTTTGGGTACCGGAGCAGTGGATTCAGCTCCGACTTCGACAGCGGCCTGCTTCTTTGTCAACGATCCCAGCCAATCGATCAGCACGTAGAAAACAGGTGTGAAAATCAGGCCGAATATGGTCACACCGATCATCCCAGAAAAAACGGAGATACCGAGCGACTGTCGCATCTCAAATCCGGCTCCACGGCCGACCACCAACGGCGCAACGCCAAGAATGAAAGCGAAAGAAGTCATCAAGATGGGACGCAATCGGACTCGGCATGCCTCGATAGCAGCCTCGCGTCGTGTCGCGCCTTCCTGCTGCAATTGCTTAGCAAACTCCACAATCAAAATCGCGTTCTTCGCTGCCAAGGCGATGAGGACAACAAGCCCGATTTGTGTGAAGATGTTGTTGTCCGAGCTCGTGATCCACAATCCCGCAACGGCAGCCAGCAAACACATCGGAACGATGAGCAGGATCGCCATCGGCATGGACCAGCTTTCGTACTGCGCTGCGAGAACCATGAAAACGAAAATGACTGCCAACGGGAAAACCAGCTTCGTCAACAAATCTTTCTCGACAAGAATCTGTTGAAACGCTAACTCCGTCCACTCGTAGCTCATCGTGCTCGGCAATTCTCTCTTCGCGATCCCTTCCATCAGTTGAATGGTATCTCCGCTTCCTTGCCCTGGCGCGGGGTTGGAAATGAAGTCGGCGGTGGGATACATATTGAATCGATACACAATCCCTGGACCGCTCACGCTCTGCACATCGATCAACGTGGCGAGAGGAACCATTTCTCCATCGCTGTTCCTTACCTTAAGACGTCCGATATCGGTGGGTTTTGCACGGAAGGACGAATCCGCCTGCAAACTCACTTGCCAGTTGCGACCGAATCGGGTGATATCGTTTGCATACGCCGAGCCAAGATAGATTTGGAGGGTGCTGAAGACATCGTTCAATGCAACCCTGGCGGCTTTGGCTTTCTCTCGGTTGATATCGATGAAGAGCTGAGGTTCATTGGCTGTGAAATTCGAATAGCTTCCTGTCAACCGTGGCTCGACCTTGGCGCTTTCGGTAAGATTTGCCAACGCGCCTTGCAAGGCCTGGGGGCCTGCTCC
Organism: Pirellula sp. SH-Sr6A; assembly: GCF_001610875.1. Taxonomy (NCBI): domain Bacteria; kingdom Pseudomonadati; phylum Planctomycetota; class Planctomycetia; order Pirellulales; family Pirellulaceae; genus Pirellula; species Pirellula sp. SH-Sr6A. The sequence goes on from NZ_CP011272.1 coordinate 2,793,974, forward strand.
AGCGCGGTCTTGCACCTGCATCTTCATGCCGGCAGTCGAGGCCAATCCATCGATGGGAGGCGCGCCGATGACCACGATCTCTGCGTCTTGAATAGACCGCAACTTCGCACGCAGATCCTTCACGATTGCTTCGGAATACAGACGCTCGATTCCGCCGCGTTCTTCAAAGGGGTCTAGAATCACGAACATACCCACGGAATTGGACGCATTGGTGCTCGTAAGAATCGAATATCCAGGAACGCTTACGGTGTGCCCGATTCCTTCTGTGTTGAGAAGGATGGCATTGATGCGATCGGCGACCTCGGTGGTCCGCTGGAGACTCGCTCCATCCGGCAATTGTGCGTTGACAACGAGGTAACCTTTGTCCTGCTGTGGAATAAAACCATTGGGGACCACCTGAAAGCCGCGAATGGTAAGCCCTATCAAGCCAGCGTAGAGAACGAGCATAATAACGCTCATGCGAATGGCACCCGCCACCGTCCTCCCGTAAAGGTTCGTGAGCCAATGGAACACCCCGTTGAAGCCGCGAAACAACTTCTGCAAAAGCTTGTTCACGACGGGAAACGCAATCGAGCCCACGACAAAGCCGACGCACAACAAAAACGCAAAGATGCACCATTGCACCCAACTGTAGGAGACATCGGAATGTTCACCGTGGGACGCGTGCGAATGGGGTAGTCCAACCCAAGGCCCCAACCAGGGGAGTGCGAAGCGATAGACGAGGATCGCGCCGAGCAAGCCTACACCCCAGCGCGGTAACGCTTCGCGATCGTGACCTTCGACATGCGGCTTGATCAATGTTACGGCTCGAGCGGGGGCCATCGTCATCGCATTGATGGCGGAAATAATGGTCGAGGCAGCAATGGTCAACGCAAACTGCTGAAAGAACTGTCCTGGGATCCCCGCGACAAAGATCGTGGGGAGAAACACCGAACTCAATACCAAGGTGATCGCGATCACCGGCCCTGTGATCTCTTCCATTGCCTTGATAGTCGCTTCGCGAGCCGGTAACCCTTTGGCCATCCAACGCTCGATATTCTCCACAACCACAATCGCGTCATCCACCACAATACCGATGGCGACCACCAATCCGAGCATGGATAGATTGTTGAGAGAAAAACCGAGATAGTTCATCACGGCCAGTGTGCCGATCAGCGACACGGGCACATCGATCATGGGCATCAAAGTGGCCCGCCAATCCTGGAGAAACAAAAGAACCACAACGAACACCAGCACGAAGGCCTCGATCAAGGTTTTATAGACCTCCTTCACGGACTCATCGACGAAGGTCGTTGTGTCGTAAACGATGGCGTACTCAACGCCTTGTTGAAAGCGTTCGGTTCGCAATCGGCGCATCTCTTCTCGGATACGTTCCGCTGTAGCCAATGCATTCGAACCGGGTAGCTGGAATACCGCCATCGTCACACTCGGCTTGCTGTCCAGCGAGCTACTGACGTCGTAATTCTTTGCACCCAACTCCGTTCTCGCAATATCGCCCAATCGAACAAGCTCGCCCTTGGAGCCCGTCTTGACGATGATCTCGTTGAATTGCTCGGGTTCGACCAAACGTCCTTTGGTATTGATGGCCAATTGAAATTCTTGCCCTGGGTCAGCAGGCTCCTGACCTATCCGGCCCGCTGCGACCTGAACATTCTGCTCGCGGAGCGATTGGAGCACGTCACCGGCGGTCAAATTCCGAACTGCAAGCTTCGTGGGATCCAACCAGACACGCATGGCATAATCGCGAGCCCCTAGCATCGCGACGTCTCCCACTCCGGGGATGCGCATCAAAGCATCGCGAACTTCGATGGTTGCAAAATTCGAAAGGTACAATTGATCGTAACGATCATCGGTAGCGACCAAATTGACAGCCAGAAGAATACTTGGTGATTTCTTTTTGGTTACCACCCCCTGGCGTTTCACTTCGTCGGGGAGCTTCGCTTCTGCAATAGCGACACGGTTCTGAACCAACACCTGCGCTTGGTCAATATTTGTACCAAGCTCGAAAGTGATATCCAAGTTCATGATTCCATCGTTGGTGCATCGAGATGCCATGTACAGCATTCTTTCCACACCATTGATCTCCTGCTCCAGCGGGGCGGCCACCGTATCCGCGACCACTTGCGCATTGGCACCTGGGTAAATCGCTGTGACCTGAATCGTTGGAGGGGCGACTTCGGGATACTGCGCGATAGGCAATTGCATGAGCGAAATGCCGCCGAGCAGCACGATCACCAAGGATAGAACCGTTGCAAAGACCGGCCTATCGACGAAGAAACGAGCGAACATCGTCTACTCCTTCTTCTCGATCGACGTGGAACCTTCCGCCAATTCTTCGGTCGGATTGACCTTCATTCCAGGTCGTGCTCGCTGGAGTCCATTGACAATGACACGATCGTTTGGGTCGATCCCGTTTTTGACGACACGCATACGATTCTCTGTCGAACCTAGCTCAACGTCGCGTCGATTGACGACATTATCGACACCGACAACAAGCACATATTGCAAGCTTTGGTCGCTCAGGATCGATCGTTCAGGAATCAAGATAGAAGGCTGTTCGTCACCGAAAGGAATGCGTACTTTGACAAAGAAGCCCGGCGCGAAGTAACGATCGCTATTAGGAACCGAAGCTCGTACCAACAAGGTACCTGTGGATGGTCGAACTTGGTTGTCGATGAAATCGAGTAGACCTTCATGCCGGAATTCCGTTTCGTTCGAAAGTGCGACAAGCACTTTTTGGTTGAGTTCCTTGACATTCTTGAAGTCCACGTCCAGGCCTTGACGGCGGCGGTATTCACGGAATCGCAGGACGGCAAGCTCATCCGCATCAAACGAAACATGCATCGGATCCATGCTGGCAATCGTAGTTAAGGGCGGGGCATTCAATTGGTTCATCGAAATGAGGTTCCCCACGGTGATATTGGCTTGGCTAATGCGTCCTGCGATGGGGGCTTTGATCATGCAGAAGTCCAGATCGAGTTTGGCTTGATCGATCGAGGCTTGTGCGGAACGAATCTCGGCGGCCGCGTTCGCTTGTTGCTGAATAGCCTCATCGAGGTCTTGTTGCGAAACGGCGTTGGTCACGATCAATGTTCGGTTTCGATTTAAATTGAGATCCGCGAGCTTGAGTTGCGCGTTGGCCTGCTCCAATCTGGCTTCCGCGCTGCGCAGAGCATATTCGTAGGGACGGCGATCGATCTCAAAAAGGAGCTGGTCCTTGTCGACTTCCTGACCGTCATCGAAGTAGATCTTCGTGAGATAACCGGTCACCCTGGCGTGGATCTCGACGAAATCAGGGGACTCCGTCCTCCCCACATATTCGTACGACTCCTGCACATTCTTCGAGACTGGTTTTTGGACCGTCACATCAGGGGGAGGTGCATCGACCGGTTTAGGCTGCTCGGGCGCGCATCCCTGTAACATGACGAGAAAGAGAGCAAGCAACGCGGTAAATGCGTTGTCGTTCGGGGTGCGCATGAGAGACCTCGGAACAGGATCATAGAGAAGGAGCGGCACTTCGCGTTCGAAGCGACTGCACCTAGTTGTAAGAGGAATCCTGCGAGTTGCAAGCGACGCGCATCAAAGCGCGAAGGGGCAAAGCAAAATGGATGACGGAGAACGCCGAACTGGCGAGCACCCCACTGTGAAACTCACTCTAGCCAAAAGAAAAGGGCCCCGAGTCGTCGGAGCCCTTTGCATATAGATCGGTTGTCGAATTACTTCTTCTCAACCTTAGCGAACTTCGCTTTAGCATAAGCGTCTTCGCCGAAGATCTTTGCAACCTTGTCTTCGTCGGACATCTTTTCAGCCTTGCCTTTGCAGTTGCCACAGCAGAAAGTGACGGTGGCGCCCTTGAACTCGATCTTTTGATCTGCATTCAACTTGCCACCGGTGAATGGGCAAGCAGCTTGCTCGACTTGCTTGGTAGCGATCAATTGGTGATTCGCCTTGGAAGCATGGGCTTTTTTGTCACCGTCGAAGGTCTTCTTGCAGTTGTCGCAGCAGAAGTAAACCTTGCCGTCTTTCCATTCCGAATTCTTGTCTTCCTTCGCGGCCGACTTGCCATTCATCATGCATTTTACGTCTTTCAAGTCGACTTTCTCGAAAGCGTAGCTAGCACCAGCAAAAGCAATAACAGCGGCAAACAAACCCAACAGTGCGTTCTTCATATTTCCTCACTCCAACGTTATCGGACAGAACAAACTTTCACGTGTGGTCACGCGTTTCGATTGTAGTACGGTGTCAAATTCGGTGTCAACCTGTTCGCAACGCCCGGTAATCGGCCGCAGAGGAGGCTATACTGCCAAGAATGTCACGGTGGCCCGGTTTTCCCCGCGAAACGGGCAATTTGTACATTTCTTCCCTTGGACCAACCCTCATTCCTCCCAAAAACAATCCGGTGAATTCCTTATGAATTTGAAGATTCCCACGGTCGTTGCTCTCGTCTCCGTACTCTTCCAAGCTGCTTCGCCGGCGCAATGCCAGTCTCCGGATGAACGTTCAGCCAGCAAACCGATCCAGGTGTTGCTCATCACCGGCGGCTGCTGCCACGACTACGATTTCCAGACCAAAGCAATGCAATTGGCGGCGAAGGATAAATCGCTTCCCGTAAACTGGACTGTCGTGAATCAGGGAGGCAAGGGAACGAAGGCGATGATCGACTTTTACAAGAACCCCAAGTGGTACGAGGGTTTTGACGTCGTCATTCATAACGAGTGCTTTGCAGATACCGATGACCCCGAGTACATCCGCGGAATCACCAAGCCGCATCGCGAGGGGGTGAACGCATTGGTGATCCACTGCGCCATGCACACCTATCGATCTGCAGATGTTGACGATTGGCGAGCGTTCCTCGGAGTCACCAGTCGCAGACATGATCACCAGAGCGAGTACCCCGTAACCGTCACAGCGCCGGATCATCCCACGATGAAAGACATTCCGAAGGATGGATATCGATCTGCCAAGGATGAGCTCTACATCATTGAAAAGGTATGGCCTACTACGAAAGTCTTAGCGACTTCTAAAAGTGAAAAAGATGGGAAGGAGCATCCCGTTTATTGGGCCAATCAGTATGGCGACGCTCGCGTTTTCGGAACCACGTACGGCCATTCCAATGAAACATTTTCGGATCCTGTTTTCTTGGCCACCATCGTCAACGGCATTCGCTGGGCAGCGGGAAAATGAACGCTGGAGCCGAATGACTCGCTGGGTCGCCAGGAGGAGTTCGATTGGGATTTTCCAACGAATCAGCAGAGCCTAGGCAGCGGCAGAAGCCCTTTCGGTTTCAGCGATGGATTGCGTTCGCGGTGTGTTGGGCTGTGTTGATTTGGTCCGGTTTAAATCTTTTTCGGCGATGGGCTGAGGAATGGTCCCTGTCTTACAGTCGGGTGGGGTTTGTACCGTACGGATACCATGAGTCGGAGTTTGCACCGGATGGAAGCCGGCTAGTGATCGGCTTTCAGAAGCAAAGTCGTGTCCTTGAGCTTTCCAATGGCGAGGTGCTGTCGGAACTAGAGCAATACGACGGACAAGGCCTAGCGGGTTACTCATCGCAGGGCATGATCATCAGTGGATTTTCTCGCGACGCGACGAACGTTGCGCAAGCGGTTATTTGGAACGATGGCGACGGGAAGAAGATTGGGAGCATCAGCATCCAAGCAGAGGATTGCTTTCCGATCTTCTCACCCGACGGCGAAAAGATCGTTGTGGTATTCGATCAAGGGCTGGCTATTTGGGATTCAATAAGTTTCGTGCAGCGGGGTCGAATCGCAATCGATTGGCCGGAGCAAGCTTGGTTACCCGGGCGGCTGGCATGGAATCCGAGAAACCAAGAGTTAACGGTCATCGACGATAGCGGAAAGCTGCTTAGAGTCGATTGGGATCGGGGGATCGCAGAACCATTTCTGGCAGCACAGGAGATAAGAGCGAAATGGGCTCGATGGTCCAGTGACGGGACAAAGTTGCTCACCCTCAACGAGGGAGGGCTATCTCTTTCGGTATGGGAACTTCAATCCGGGAGGATGGTAACAACCATCTCGGGAGGCCCCTTCTCCCAAGCCGCATTTTCACCCGACGGAGAGAGTATTGTTACTTCGTCCCCGGGAGATGTTACTTTTCAAGAGAGAACAGCTGCGCCCTCCGTTTGGGATCGTCGCACGAAAATCTGGGACTCCACGACAGGAACACTGCTTGTGAATCTAGAGACCGTTGGGTTCGCTCAGTTGTCTCCAAACTGGGAATATCTCCTGGAAACAGACCCTGAAGGTTTGCGGTTAGCAAAATGGAATGGTTCCCGTTCGCAAAGGTTCCCCGGGTGGTTCGATGGACATGGGTGCACCTGCACCTTTGGTCCGAGCAATCGATTTATGGCG